>DCFP01000033.1 GCA_002319925.1 Holophagaceae bacterium UBA1801
GTCTGGTGGAAGGCGGTGTCGAAGACGGCGACGTGGGGCACCTTGGGGAACATCTCCATGGCGGTCTTGATGCCCATGGCGTTGGCGGGGTTGTGCAGGGGCGCGTAGAAGGCCAGCTCTTCGATTTCCTGCAGGATCGCCGGGTTGATGACGATGGGATCACCGAAGTTGGGGCCGCCGTGGGCCACGCGATGGCCGAGAGCCGCGACGTCCTCGCCCTTCAGGACGGTCTCGTGGAGCTTTTCCATGATGGCCTTCAGGGCCTCCTTGTGGTCCTTCATGTTCAGTTCCAGGCGGCCCTTCTCGCCCTGAATGGTCCAGCGGATGAAGCCTTCGGAAATGCCGATGCGCTCGGCGATGCCGTCGGCGAGGGAATCCTCCGTCGCCATGTTGATCACGTTGAACTTCAGGGAGCTGGAGCCCGCGTTCAGGGTGAGGATGATCATGATGTCTCCTGGATGAGGTCGTGGGTTTGCATGGCCATGGGCCGGGTAGGGAGCGATGGATGCGCAGCCTGGCCGCGAGGTCCCATCAACCCTGGATTCCGGGTCGGTCTTCGGGATCTGTCAGACGGACGTGCGAAAAGACTACGCGACCGTTCCTGGCGACTGCTCGGTCCCAGTTTAACGGCAAGGGCGCTCGGGCAGGAATATTCATATAGTGACGCGTGACGATTATTCCCCGGCCGAACACACCGCGGCCAGGGGACACGCCAGGCAATGGGGCAGGGTCTTCTTCCCAGGGCAGTCCCCGAGGATGCCCAGGTGGGACAGGGCGAAGTCGTATTTGAGTGGATCGTCAGGATCCAGCCGGCGCAGGGCTTCCGTGATCTCCAGCGCCATGCGGCCGTCCGGGGTGGCCCGGCGGGTCAGGCCGATGAGCTTGGAAATCCGCGCCACGTGGGTATCCAGCGGGATGATTAAGGCGGATGCCGAATAGTGCTTCCATAACCCCAGGTCCGGCCAGCCGGGGCGCACCATCCAGCGGAGGAACATCCGCCACCGTTTGCAGGCCGCGCCTTCCCGGGGATCCGGCAGGGTGAAGCGTAGGCCGTGGGTTGGGGGGAGATCCTTGCGAAGCCGCTGGATCAGGGTCGAAAGCTGCAAATCCGAATCCTCGATCCGGGCTGGCGTCAGGTGGGCTTCCAAGCCCTTCCCGCCGCTTTCCCGATCCAAGGTCTTCCATGCGAGGAGCCACTCCGCGAGGTCCGTTCCCGTGTGGAATCGCCATTTCCAGGGAGTCAGCGTTTTCCGCAAGGCCGCGAGAAAACCAGGATCCGCGTCCCGCAGGCACCTAGCCGGGGTGAGGCCGAGGGGCGCGATGCCGGCTTCGATGGCCCGGAGCATGGGCGCCACACGGCCATAGGCCAAGTGGGCAGCCACCCAGGCCACCAGTTCCTGGTCGAAGGGATCATGGAACCGCAGCGGGATGGACAGTGGATCCAAAGTCAGGGCGGCCGGCGTGTCGTAGCGGCCCCGCAGGGCCTCCAGCTTCCGATTCAGGGAATTTGCCGAAGGTGCGGTCATCAAAAACGAGGAATCCTGGCAAGGAGACACTCATCTTGTGCAACCAGCGTGATCCCAAGGGCGGCGCCGGTCCTCAAGGCCCAGCGGGCGCTGATATCCCGCGGGCGGTTGGTTGCCTCGGGTTGGAGGCTTTCGGGCAGGTTCGAAGCGGGCGTCCAGCGCAGGCGCCATTCCTTCGCATCCGCTTCGCAGAAGATCACCAGCGCTGCGCTCTGGACGTAGGGCAGGATCTGGCGGGAGACGGCGGCGATGTAGCCCCGGAGAAGCTCCCCGGGCCACCGGTCCTGGGCAGGATCCCCCTCGTAGTTCACGTCGATCCGGGAACGGAACACCACGGACAGCGGTTGGAGCTGATCCTTGAGCTGCCGCCGCCAGTCCGCTCCCGATTCGATGGCGGATTCCGGGAGGGTGCCCATGGCCAAGTACCGTGAGCGTTCCAGCGTGGCCATCCCGTCCGTGAGAATGGCGTCCAGCCTCGCCCTGTCCCGCGGTGTCAGCGGGCGGTCGGGGTCGCTCAATTCCAGGATTCCTTGGATACCGGACAGAATGTTCGCCAAGTCATGGATCGATGACCTCATCAAGGCTTCGGATGCATGATCCACTCGACCCCCAGGGCAATATGGCGCCTCGCCGAGGATAAATGTAGACTTGTTCCAATCTAATTTCACAGAAAGGTTGTGGCGGCATGCAACCGGAAAACAAAAAGATCGGTGAGATGCTGGTGGAGGCGGGGCTGATCACACCAGCCCAGCTGCAGGAAGCTCTCCGGCATCAGCGCATCACGGGCGGCCGCATGGGCAGCAACCTCGTGGCCTTGGGGTTCGTCAGCGAGGATCTGCTGATGGATTTCCTCGCCCAGAAAACCGGCGTTCCCCGGGTGGATCCCAGGAATCTGGATATCCCGGCGAATGTCCTGCAACGAATCCCCAAGCGGCTGGCCGACCAGCTGAATGTCTTGCCGGTTTCGATCAAGGAACCGAAGTCCCTGGTCCTGGCCATGACGGATCCCTCCGATCTCAATGCCGTGGACAGCGCGCGATTCGCGTCGGGGATGAACATCGAGCCCGTGGTGGCTTCCTATTCGGCCCTCAAGCAGGCCATCGCGGAGCAGTACCGGAAGCTGGCCGCGCCGCTGGCCAAGGCCGTGGAAGTGGGACCCCCCAGCCACCAGCAGGAGGGCCTGCCCGTCAATTTCGATCTGCAATCCTCCGCGCTGGAAGTCCGCAGCACCCATCCGCCGGTCGGCTCCCGGGACTACGGCAAGGATCCCTTCTTCGATACCAAGCAGCAGGAACCTGCCAGTCCCTTCAGCTTCTTCGGCCTCGAGGAGACACCGGCCCCGGATGCCCCCACGACACCGGGCGCGTCCACGGCAGCGCCCCTGATCATCCACGCCCGCTCCGCCGCGGCGCCCCAAGCCCGCCGCCTGGACGCCTACAAGACCCGCACCCTCGTCCTCGGCCTGATCAAACTCCTCCAGCGCCGCGGCGTAGTCGGCGACGACGAACTCCAGCGCTTCATCTCCAACCTCATCGACGCCGGCGATCTCCAGGACACCGATTCCACCAGCGTCTGAAGCTGAGTAGCGTTCAACAGGGGCCCGGAACCTGCGGTGAAGTTCACCGGCAGGGGAGTTGCTTTTTTTCAGTTATCCCTTTCATCCCTTTTATCCCTGTT
>DCFP01000158.1:0-1034 GCA_002319925.1 Holophagaceae bacterium UBA1801
AAGAAGGTGTGGTGGCGCGCCGTGAAGCCCACGTTCTCCAGATCGTTGTGCTTGCCACCTGCACGCAAGCACTTCTGCGAGGTCGTGGCCCGCGAGTAGTCCCGCCGCTCCTTGCCCACGAAGACATCCTTGAACTGCACCATGCCCGCGTTGGTCCACATCACCGTCGGATCGTCGGCTGGCCCGATGACCGGGCTTGAAGGCACGATCTTGTGGCCATTGCGGGCAAAGTAGTCGAGGAAGGCTTTGCGGAGGGAAGACGTTTTCATTGCGTTGTCCTAATCCAAAATGGGTGGAATCACGAATCGCAGGTATGGGGACGAATTTCACGAAAAAGTTGGGAGAGTTCGTGTCGATGCTTTTGTTTTGATTCGTGAAATTCGAGGTTGCTTTCAATGTCTGAAATGCCGCATTCCCGTGAAGAAGAGCCACACGCCCAGTTTCTGGGCGGCTTCGATGACCTCCTTGTCGCGGATGCTGCCGCCGGGTTCGATGAAGGTCGTGACGCCATGCTTGGCGGCCAGTTCGAGGCCATCGGGGAAGGGGAAGTAGGCATCGCTGCCCAGGATGGAACCTTTGGCGCGGTCTCCGGCCTTGCGGCAGGCGATCTCGACGGAGTCCACCCGGCTCATCTGGCCTGCGCCGATGCCCACGGTACCGCCATCCCGCACGAGGACGATGGAATTGGATTTCACCGCCTTGGCCACGGTCTGGGCTAGGATAAGGTCCTCCACCACTGGCTGCGGGCCATGGCCGGTGGCTTTCACTTGCCACTGATCCACGGAAGCGAAATCATCGTCGGGCCGCTGGAGCAGGAAGCCGCCTGCGATGCTGCGCACGTCCAGGCCGTTGGCGGAAAGGGGCCAGGCGCCCGGGGTTTGCAGCAAGCGAAGCTGCTTCTTTGCGGAGAAGATTTCCATCGCTTCCGGCGTGAAGGCCGGCGCCAGGACCACTTCCCAGAAACTCTGGACCATGGCCTGGGCCACCTCGATGCCCACCGGGCGGTTGAAGGCCACGATGCCGCCGAAGGCCGA
>DCFP01000158.1:1284-1843 GCA_002319925.1 Holophagaceae bacterium UBA1801
TGCCGCCGAAGGCCGAGACCGGATCACCGGCCTGGGCCTTTAGGAAGGCTTCAAGGGCGTGTGGGCCGCGGCCCACGCCGCAAGGGTTGTTGTGCTTGACGATGACACAGGAGGGAGCCGCGAACTGGAAGACGGTGCGCGCCGCGCCATCGGCGTCCAGCAGGTTGTTGAAGCTGAGTTCCTTGCCCTGGAGTTGTTCGCAGGCGGCGATGCCCTCGCGCTTCGCGCCGGGCTGGATGTAGAAACCGGCGGGCTGGTGGGGGTTCTCACCATACCGGAGGCCCTGCTTGGAGATCAACCCGATGCCCAGGCGTTCGGGCAGCTCATCGGAGGCTTGGCCGATCTGACCGGACATCCAGGTGGAGATCGCCGCGTCGTAGGCGGTGGTGCGCTGGAAGGCCGCCAGGGCGCAGCTCCGGCGGTCATCCAGATCCCAGGTGCCCGCCTTGGTCTTTTCGAGGAATGAATCGTACTGGCTGGGATCCGTGAGCACGGTGACCGCCGCATGGTTCTTGGATGCCGAGCGCACCATGCTGGGGCCGCCGATGTCGATCTGCTC
>DCFP01000158.1:2082-20598 GCA_002319925.1 Holophagaceae bacterium UBA1801
CGCCGATGTCGATCTGCTCGATGCAGTCCGCGAAGGACACTCCTGGCTTGGCGATGGTGGCTTCGAAGGGATAGAGGTTAACGACCACGAGATCGATGGGAGGGATGCCCAGCCGCTCGGCATCCGTACGATGGGTGGCCTCATCGCGCCGGAAGAGCAGGCCGCCGTGGATCTTCGGGTGAAGGGTCTTCACGCGGCCATCGAAGCATTCCGGGGCACCGGTATAGTCCGCCACCTCCTGGACCTCCAGCCCGGCTTCCCGAAGGGCCTTCAAGGTTCCGCCTGTCGCCAACAGGGACCAGCCGAGGTCTTTCAATCCCTTTGCAAGGGGGACCAGGCCGGTTTTGTCGTAAACCGAAAACAGGGCAGTGGCCATGAAAACCTCACAAAAGGTTATTGTTTCATGGCAAAGGGGGACCGGGAAGCGATGGTCTTGCCCGAGACCCACTTCCTCGAACTCATTTCCCTTCCATGCGATTCCGATGAGCCGGTTGGAGGCCGGTCCATGAACGTCCAGGTGGAAGTCCAGTTCACCATCCAGCACACTCTGGAAGAGCTCAAGACGGAGTTCGTGAAAAAGGGGCATATCCCGGATTGGCGCGTCATCGAGGGCGCGGATACCCGCCCCGAGTTGTTCTTCGAGACCCGGATCGTCTCCATGAATCTGACTTCCGAAGCTGACCGGTTCGCGTGGTTTGTGTTCTCACTGGAAGCCAGCGGGGAACTCCGCAAGCGGATCGTCATCTCGCATGTGGTGCCATCGGGCGTGAACATAAATATCCCCGAGCTGAACGATTTCCTGAGGTTCTGCCGGAACTGCCTGGTCTCCTCTCCCGCTCAGTCCTGACCGGCCCGCTCCCGCCTGCTTGCAGTCCTGCCGGGCTTGGGCGCATGCTGGTGGCGGGGAAGACCGCCCATGCCGAAGCTCAAGATCAACGATCAGGAAATCATGGTGGAGCCGGGTACCCTGCTCCTGGATGCCTGCAAGCAAGTGGGCATCGACATCCCTCATTACTGCTACCACCCTGCGCTCACGCCCGTGGCCACGTGCCGCATGTGCATGGTGGAGATCAAGGGTTGGCCGAAGCTTGCAACTTCCTGCACCATGACCGCGGCCGAAGGCATGGAAGTGCGCACGGATTCCCCCGCCGTGGCGGACGCCCGCGCCAGCGTCATGGAATTCCTGCTCATGAACCATCCCCTGGACTGCCCCATCTGCGATCAGGCAGGGGAGTGCGCACTGCAGGATTATAGCTATCAGTACGGCAGCGGCGACAGCCGCATGGTGGAGCCCAAGCGGCGCTATCACTACGAAGACCTGGGCGCGCGGATCGTGCTGGACAAGAACCGCTGCATCCACTGCACCCGCTGCGTGCGGTTCACCCAGGAAGTCTCCGGCACCTCCGAACTCACCATGGTCAATCGCGGCGCGGAACTGGAAGTGACGGCCTATTCCGGCAAATCCATGGACTCCAATCCCCTGGCGGGCAACGTGGTGGATCTCTGCCCCGTGGGTGCCCTTACCAGCCGGGACTTCCGCTTCACCAAGCGGGTCTGGTACCTCAAACCTATTCCGACCATCAGTCGCCGCGGTGCCATGGCCAGCCCCATCTGGGCCGACGTGGACGAGAACCGAGTCTGGCGCTTCCGGCCCCGGCCCCTGGACGACCAGTTCGCCACCTACTTCATCCTCGACGAAGAGCGGTTCGCCTATCACCGCTACGACCTGGATCCATCCACGCGCCTGACGCAGCCCATGCTGCAGGGCCAGCCTTCCACCATCGAGGCCATCGTGGATGCGCTGCGCTCCAGCGGGATCGTGGCCGTGATCGGGCAGGGCACCTTCGGCTGCGATACCGCACAACGGCTGGGTGAGCTGGCCACGTCGGAACACCTGAAGTTCGGCTCGGGCGACAAGCTCTACCAGATCCAGTACCCCAAGCTCCAGACGAGCGGCGATGGGATCTTCAACCGGCGCGGGTTTGCCGAGCGCGGCTACAAGTTCGGTCACCTCGAACCCCTCCTGGACATGGTGCGCGAAGGGGCCGTGAAGGGCATCGTCATCCTGCACGACGAGGAATTCTCCAGTGCCCGGGAGCTGGAAATCCTCCGGCAGATCCTCATCGAAGCTCCCTTCAGCCTGGTCATGGAACCCATTCCTTCCGAGATCAGCGAGTGGGCAACGGCACGGCTGCCTGTGGCGACCTATCTGGAAGAGAGCGATTTCGTGATCAACCATGAAGGAAAGCTCCGCCGCTACCAGAAAGCCCTGGAGCCCCCGAAGGGCATCAAGCCCGTGACCGCCTGGGCCCGGGCCCTTCGAATGAACCAGGCCGCGCCCATCGCGTGATCCATGCAGGCACCGCTCCTGGTGGTCTACGACGCCGAGAATCCTCGCTGCCGCCGCTGCATCGATGCGATCCGGAAACGCGACAGCGAAGGGCTGATCGTCTCCTTTCCCTTCCAGAACCCAGAACTGGTGAAGATTGCGCCGGAGTTGGCAGGGCGGCCGCTGCACCTCGAAATTCACGGGCTGGATACCCGCACGCGGCAAGTGTGGGCTGGCCGTCGGCTCTTGCCCCAGATCTGGCGTCGACTTCCAAATTGGAACTGGGTGATTTTCCTGACCTGGATTCCGGGCATAACACGCCTCATATCTGTTCTACCCGCGTGGCAACCCTTCTGATCCCGATCGGATAACGGGAAAATCTCCCGATTGTGATTGACAAGCAGGGGCCCGGGAGACTACCCATAGACCAGCGTTTGTTGCTGCCTGTGGATTGAAGGTGGATGCCCCCGACCCTCAAGAACTATCTGCGCGCGCCCGGCTCAAGGCTGGTTTAGTGCGGGCAAAAGTCTGGAGCGGAAGGCAGGATTGGGTGAAGGTGGGCTTCGTGTTCCTGCCCTTCGCTTGCCTCCTGGCTTATCTTCTGGATCTGGCGATGCCCCTGCCTGCACTCCTGCTTCCCGAGCGCCGGTACCTGGCCGTGGAGAAAGACGTCGACTCCGTGCGGCTGCAGACGATCCGTGGGAGGGGCGAGGCCTATGCTGTCCTAGCCGATCGTTTGACCGTAGTGCCTGCGCGGGCGGAGTCCATCCATGCTGCCCTTCCCGATCTTGCAAACCTCGAACCCGTGATCCAGGATCTGGAGTCAGGCTTAGGCGATTTCCATCGTGCCCGGCTGGTGATGACCCAGACCCCACTGCCCTCCGAGCTGGCTGCTCTGCAGAAGGCCGCGGGTCCGGTGCCCTTGGCCATTGATGTGCTGGAGTCTCCGGTGGCAACGTCAATTCAGGCTACCGGAGTCCGGTACTCCTCGTCCGAAAAACGCGTGGCCTTCGATCTACTGCTCGCACCGGAAACCCGCGCCTTTTCCAGCGTCGTGGTGCGCACGATCAAGAGCGTTTTGTACCAATCCCCGGGCAAGGAACTGCCAGCGGATCTGGTTCTGCGCCTGGCGGTGGATCGCGCCGAGGCCTCGTCCATCCATGCGAGCTTTCGTAGCGCCGACGGAAAAACGATCGAAAAACAGATCCTGCTGGGGGTGAGCGCGGAAGAGCCGCCGAAGGTGCTCATCATCAGCGAGAAGGCCCAGAAGCGGTCCTTCATCGAAGCCCTCTATCCAGCTCGGCGTGCGACACCGGCAGAAGCGACGGGTCTCGACCTTCTGTCCTACGAGCTGGTGGTCCTGGATGGCATTCCCCTCGGTTCAATCCGAGGGCACCTGCTTTCAAGCCTCCTGGACGTCTCCTCGCGCCGGACGGGATCTCTCCTGTTCGTGGCGGATTCTCCAGCCTTCGGCAAGAAGGGCGACAACCCCGAGCTGGAAGAGATCCTACCCGTGACTCTCCTGCCTCGCTCCTTGAAGGATCTGCCCGACGTGGCGGTGCTCCTGCTCATCGATGTCTCAGGCTCCATGTTCGGCGACAAGCTCTCGCTGGCGAAGGTCACGGGGCTGGAACTCCTGCACAATCTGAAGCCCAGCGACCGGGTGGGTATGCTGCTCTTCTCCGACGAGCGGCGCTGGGTCTACGAATTCCAGCCCAATGCGGACATTACCGCTTCTCCGGTACTGGAACCACTGACCGCCGCAGGCGGAACCGACCTGCATCCGGCTCTGGTGGATGGCCTTTCCCGCCTTGCTACACAATCGATCAAAGCCAAGCACGTGGTGCTGATCACCGACGGTGTGACGAAGCCTGCGGACTTCCAGGCCCTCGCGGACAACGCCCGTTCCAAGGGGATCAGCATTTCTTCCATGGGCGTCGGCGAGGATGTGAACCGCCCGCTGTTGGAGCGCCTGGCCCTTCAGACCGGCGGCCGCTACTACTCCGTCGCTTCCGCGGATGCCATTCCCGGCCTGCTCTTCGAGGACCGCATGAGCGAGGCCCGGGCCATTTTCAGCCAAGGGAAGATCCCTGTGCTGGCCATGAATGGCGAGCGGGTCGCGGGGATCACGGGCATGGCCCAGTACACGCCCACACCCACGGCCTCCGTGCTGTTCACGAATGGTGTGGGCGATCCGCTTCTTGCGGGAAGGGAGCAGGGCAACAGGGCCGTGCTCTTCTTCGGAAGCGATCTGTACGGCGCGTACACTTCGGAATTCTTCGCCGCACCTTCCGCAGCCGGGGCCTTCAAGGATCGTCTCGATGCCCTCTTCGCCCGGAAACCCACCCAAGTTCGAGTGGTGGAAACCGCCCGCGGCGTGAACGTCATCGCTCAGAGTGATGATCTCTCCGCTCCGGTCTTGCTGCTTTCCAGGGAAGGCAGTCCCGCTCAGGAGGTCGTTTTTCAGCGTACTGGCAACCAGAGCTGGTCAGCCGAAACAGTGCCTCCGCACCATGGCATCTGGAACGCCACGATTCTGGACCGCGGCAGCAGCCTTGCCTCCTTCCAGCTCGCCGTGAATGGCGGCCTGGGCGGCATCCGCAGCGACGCCGAAGCCGCGCTGATCGCCTACCGGCCCAGATGGTACCGGCCCGTTCACCAGACGCGGATCTGGCTGCTCTTGTTCTTCGCCTCATCGCTGGCCTGCACGGTCACGCTGCGGGTGAAGCGATGAGGTACGCGCCCTGGTTGCTCGCACTGATCGCGTCTTCGCACATCCTGGCTTCACCAAGGATCGAAGAGGAAGCCTTCCTGCCCTACCGCTTCAATCATGCCGTGGTCGTCGATGACGACGGTGTGACAGGCTCAGTTGACCTGGAAGGCGTCCGCTGGGATGGGACCCGCGCAGCTCTGTTCCACACCGACGTGAACGCCAAGACGCCGCGGGTGGATCTGCTCTTCTACCTGGACGAGGATTTCCGCGCCCTCGAGCTGCACATACCCGGCCAGGAGTTCCCACTGCTAGTGGATCTTGCCAAGCGGGAATCCGAAAGTCCGGCCCTGCCCAAAGAGGAGACGGCGCTCCGGACCAGGATGCGCGGCCTCGACCCACCCTCTGCCCTCGCGTCGGACGGCGACACACCCGCGCAATTTTCGCTGCAGGGCTCCGATCTCGTGATGGCTGGCTTCCAGGCATCCTCACGGCTCTTCGGGCTGCCGATTCCCCGGGCGCCACTCGTTATGCTCGGGTGCTTCTCGCTTTTTGCTGTGGCGATCCCGATCCTTTCCCGTGGTCAGAAGAAATGGAAAACGCTTGTGCGGGCGATCGCAGCCATGGCGGCCACGGGCCTCGCGGTGTTCCTCTCCCATCCCAAGCCCGTGCTCTTCCAGGTGGCCTTCTCCGATGACGGCCCCGGTTCCCGCGTTTCCGGAATCCTCGAACGCCAGATGGAGGAATGGCCAAATTTCACGCAGGTGAGCTATGCGGCGGGCCAGGGGGAGCAAGCGGGTTTCGCTAGGCCCGGAAAGGTCCAGCTGGTGGGGATTTGGGCCCCTACCTTGCAAGGCGTACCCCTCGATGAAGTGGCCTCGACGGAATCGCTGGTCCGGTTTTCCTCGCCGCCCCTGGTGACGATGATCGATGGCGGGGCTCATCTCAGATCCACGGCATTCATCACTGGGTGGGTGGTCCATGAAAACCACTGACCTCGTGAATCGGTTCCTCTATTTCGGGCTGCTCCTTGGCGCGGTGACGTTGTCCCTGCAGATGCAGAGCCGGTTTCTGGCGTCGGCGGTGGTTTTCGTGGTGCTGGCTGTCTATGCTCAAGGCGCTTCAGCACTCTTTGGTTTATCGGGGACCGAGAAGGGAATGCTTTTTCTGGAGACTTCGCCATTCCTCGGTTTTGCCTGCGTCTTTTTCGGAAAGTCCGGCATTCCGTCCTCGCTCTTGATCACGGGGACCTGCATGACGGCCAGCGCCGCCATCCTGATGGGTGAGCGCTTGGTTGTGAAAGGCGAAGGTTCGCTGGCTTCAAGTTTCGCGATCATCGCCTTGTTCGGACTAGCGGGACTTGGCCTCGCCATGCTCCCGTTCCCCCTGTTCCTGGGCCTGTCGCTGGCAGCCCTGGTGATCACGGGTTATGGACTTGCAAGGAGGGCGCAGGGATGAGAGCCCTCAGGCCACTGGAGAAACAGCTGCAACGGTCCCTTTGGTTCGGGGTGGCCCGCCGACTGATCGCATGGGGCGCCTGTGCGCTCATCGCGATGACTCTGGAGGGTCTGCTCTCCCATCTCCTGCCCCTGGGCCGCGTGCTCAGGCTGGGGATCAACCTAGTCATGTTCTCTTTCTTGCCCGTTTTCCTGCTGTGGCCTTTCGATGACAAACGCCTCACCAAACGGCTTCGGACCTTGGACGACGGGATGACCTTCGAAGCCTTCCTGGAGGCGGCACCGGGACCCGCCCGCGAGGTGCTCCGGGGGCTCGTGGTGGAGAAGGCCTCGTCCATTGACCTTGAAGAACATCCGCGGGAACCCCTGTTGGCGGGACTTCGCGGGTTCTGCGGACTGGCCATCGCCTCCTATATCCTTGCGGAACTAATGTCCTTCTTGATCCTTGGTCACTCCCTCGCCCTGGCTCCCGGGCAGACCCCAACGGGAGGAATCGTTGCCCGCATCGAGGAACGGGGGTTCTCCGAGTTCGCCACGGAAGATCCCTCGGCCCGTCGCCTCCGGCGGGAAAAGGCGCTGGAACAGCAGGAGAAGGGTACGGCCCAGGGCATCAACCCGAATCTCGGAAAACCCAAGGAAACCGCCGATCAGATCGCGCTACCCGAGACTCAATCGGGTACGGGAAAACAGTCCGCTCCCCCAATGACCAAGGCATCCATGAAGGAATCCCTCGCCAAACGGCGTCATGGCGATGAAGCGGAGGGATCGGCACCGGGTTCCTCCTCATCCGCTGGCATGCCACCTCCCGGCGGAAGCAATCGGCAAGCCGCGCGGGAAGGGCAGGGCACGACACCCACAGCCTCCGGCGACAAGGCAGAGTCCGGGAAGAATGACGCGGCACCTGCACCGAGCCGGACGGGGCAAGGCTTCGAGCACACGGGAGATACGAAGGTGCCGAGCCCCTTGCTGGACTACCGTTCCCGGTTCGAATCCAGCTATGCAGAGCGCACGGGGCAGCGGGTTTCGGCCAGCGGGCGCATGGGTTTCGGGGAGTTGCGGAACTACCAGCGGCGCTACTTCGATTCCTTCACCCTCCGCGCGGATGTCGGCCTGGTCGAGGATCCCTACACGGCTCTGCTCAAGCGGCGATGGACTGAATTGATGGGGAGCAAATGATGACGCGCGTTCCCCGTCCTCTGCTGGAGTGCCTGGTGGCTATGGGCGCAGGCCTCGGGTTATTCGGATTGATGGCGGCCCTCGAAATCCATTTCAAGACCGGGCTCCTTGCTTCAGCGCTGCTAGAAGAGTCCGGCAAGGCCCTGCTGATCCTGGTCTTCGGCTGGCTCGGGATGCGCGTGCGGACGGGTTCGGCGCAGAGTGAGGCCAGCCCTGCGCGCAGGAAGCGCGCGTTGTTCCTTGGAGCGGCGCACGGACTGTCCTTGGGGCTCCTGGCCACCGCGGTTTTCATCGGCGCAGAGAACCTGGACTACCTCATCGCCTTTCCGGAGGCCGGTGTCCTGGAACGTCTGCTCTGGTCCGCGCCCGTTCATCTGGTCGCAGCGCTCACCGAGGCGCTGGGCTCGATAGTGCTGCTCAGGAGTCTCGAGATGAGAGGGTGGCGGCGCCTTGCAAGGCTCGCCCTCTGGTTGGGCACTTTCCTGCTCGCGTGGGGATGGCACGCCGGCGCCAATCAACTGGTTTCCCGGGAGCTCTCTCCCACTGTGCTGGGTGCCGGCATCGTGATCGCGAATGTGTTCTTCCTCGTGCTGCTCGCACGTTTCCTAAGGCATGCCTACGTCGGAGGTTTCCTGTATGGCGCAGATTGATGCGGCTTCAATTCTGGCGGATGATCTAGCCCTCGTTTCGTCCTTCGCCCAGTCCTACCGGGGCTACGTAGGGTCTAGGGTCGTGGGCTGTTCCGAGGTGGTCGAGAAGCTCTTCCTCGCGTTCCTCTGCGAGGGGAACGTGCTGCTGGAAGGTGCTCCTGGCCTTGGCAAGACGAGCCTGGCCAAGGCCTGGGCCGAGTTCTTCGGCCTCGAATTCCGGCGGATCCAGTTCACTCCGGATCTCATGCCCCTCGATGTCATCGGCTCGAACCTCATCCAGACCCTGGATGGCGGCGAGCGGGGCTACCGCTTCTTCAAGGGGCCCATCTTCGCCAACATGGTGCTGGGAGACGAGATCAACCGCGCCACGCCGAAAACCCAGTCGGCCTTCCTGGAAGCCATGGAAGAAAAGCGCATCACCTTCCTTGGCGACGTGCACGAGCTGCCTTCGCCATTCTTCGTCATCGCCACCCAGAACCCCATCGAGTTGGAAGGCACCTACCCGCTGCCGGAAGCGCAGGTGGACCGCTTCCTGATGCGGCTCTTCTTCCTCATGCCCGATTTTGCGACTCTGCGCTCCATTGTGGATGCGACGGAACGCGGAGGCATCGGCAAGATCGCGGGGAGGGAAGCGACAGAATCCGCTCTTGGGGCTTATCGCCGTGCGGCGAAGGAGATTCTCGTCCCGGAGGAGCTGAAGAATTTCATCGTGCGCCTGGTGGCCCAGACTCATCCCGAGCACACGGACGTAGCCGCCGTGAAGAAGTACGTGCGCTTCGGTGCCTCGCCCCGCTGCGCCCTGGGCCTGTTGAAGGCCGCCCGGGCCCGGGCCGTGGTGGCCGGGCGTCCCCACGCCTCCTTCGACGATGCCGAGGTGTTGTTCAAGGACCTGGCCAATCATCGCGTGATCCTGAACTTCGAGGCCGAGACCGATGGCATGGGTGTCTCGGACGTCCTGGAGGCCGTGCTTTCGGCGGTCCGCAAGGAATACAGAGGCGTTGCATGAGCTTGATCGACCCGGAATGCGCTTCGCTCGTGCGCACGTTCCAGCGCCGCACGCAGCGGAGGCCACCCGCCGAAATCACGGCGGCCCGGGATCCTATGTTCAAGCGCACCGGTTCTTCCTTCGACTTGAAGAACATCCGGGAATACGGTCCCAGCGACGATCCGCGCCGCATCGACTGGAAGCTCATGGGCCGAACCGACCGGCTCTTCGTGAAGGAATACTACGCGGAAGAGAGAGACGGAGTCTGTCTGCTCGTGGATCTGTCCGGGTCCATGGACATCTTCGGCGCCTCTGAGGCGCTGACCATCGCGGCCTCCATTGCCTGGATGCTAGGCGCTCTGGGACTGCCCACGAGCCTTTGGGGATTCTCGGAAGGCATCGAGCGGCGCTTGGACCGGCCCAGGGGCGGAGCCTCGCCCGCGCCCGTGCTGGCCTTTTTCCATGGCCTGGAGATCGGCGGCCGGACTGCTTTGGGTGCTACCCTGTCTGTCGTTCGGAAGACCTCCCGCCATCGCCGGATCGTAATCGTCTCGGATTTCCTGGATTCCGGCTTCAAAGCCTTGGCCTGTCCCTTCGATCGGTGCTTCTTCATCCGCCTACACCGGGATTTCGAAACACTGGAGACCGGCACGTCCGAGGTGGACGTGCTCGATCCGGAAACCATGCGACGCCTGCGGACGCCCTGGGACCGCCCTGCCCGGGAGGCCTATCGCGCGCAGGAAGCCGCCCTGGATGGTTCCTTCTCGCTGAAACCCAACAGCTGGTACCGCAAGGTCGCGCCCGGCCTGGATCGCGTGGCCCTGTACTGGTCACTGTTGGAGGCGCTCCATGCCTGAAGCCCTCCTGTGGTTGCCCTTTCTCCTGGTTCCGGTGCTGGCGCTCCTGTTCCTGAATCTGCGCCTGTCCCGCAAGCTCCGCTATCCGCACGATCTGCTGCGAGCTGACGAGCGCAGGGGCCTGGGCAGTCTGCTCTTCCGGAACTTCCGCACCTACTACGACCTCCTGCTGGACGGTTTGATCGCCCTGGTCCTTGCGTTCGCGATCGCTCCGCCCCCCTGGCATCGGCCAGCCGCCGTGGTGATCGATGGTTCGAGGTCCATGTACGGAGGATTCGCTGATGCCAGGCCCATCGCGAAAGCCCTGAAGAAGATCCAGTCCGATCCCGGTTTGAAGCATGCGGATCCCTTCCTGCTGGTCTTGGATCCCCAAGCGCGCACCACTCGGATGGTGCCGATACGCTCCTATCTGACCGGAAGCGGCATGGAAGAAGCGATCCTGCACTTGCGGGATGACTTCGATTTCTTCGCGCCGGACTACGCGCGGCTATCGGAACTGCGGCAGCGTGGATACGGCGAGATCACGTTACTTACGGATCAGCTGCGGGTGAAACCGGTGGGGTTCGATGCGGTGGAACTGGGTTTCGCCGTGAATTTCGCCGCCTATCCCACGAGCGTGCGTTTCGATCACGCCTCGGAAACTTGGCTGGTGGCCTTGGCCGAGAATGGCCCCAGGGTCCCGCTCACCGTGTCTGCGTGGGACAAGAGCGTGGGCACTTTCACCAAACTGCCGCCGGACCGGTACGGGATCGAGGAAGGTATGGCCGGGCGGATCGTGCGCCTTCCTGTTCCAGGGCTTTACTTGATGTCCCTCAAGGGACCCTTCGGGCTGGATGATATCGATCTGCCCCTGCTGCTTCCTGCGCGGAGCCTCGGAGCCGCTGCTGATGGAGCCTTTTCCAAGCGGATGCTGTCCGTATTTCCAGAAATCGATCGCACGCTGCGCCCCTCCCTCGCCTTGGTGGATCAGGGGACCAAGGCGCACTCTGGCATTCCGGTGATCACGACTCGTCTCATCCCGAATGACGGGCACCAGCTCGTGGATCCTGGGCTGACCAGTGGAGCCCTGCTGGCCGCCGGGACCGCTCCTGGCGGGAGCTTCGCCTGGGGGCCTTCTTCACTGAAGAATGAGGACCTGGTGCTAGCTTATGATGCTTTCCTCTCCAATCGGCCACCTGCGTTCCAGACCAGCGTTCCGCCAGGTACCAGGGCTCTCCATCCCGTCGGCACCGCCTATCTCGCGGAAACAGGGTCGGGGCTTGTGCCCCTTCTGCCTCCAGCCTCGCAGTTCTTCGAGCAGCGGGCGGAACAGCGGCTGCTGCTACCTCCACCTGCCTCCTGGCGTTGGCCCTGGGCGCTACTGTTGTCGCTGTTGCTGGCCCTCAAGGTGTACCTCTGGGTTCGGCTCACCGGAAAATCCTGGATCACCCGCGATTGACAGCCGCTTTCCGACATGGCCTCATGGTTGCCATCAACTCGACATTTCAATGGAAGATTCCCTTTCAGATGGAACCGCGACCGGACCGGGCGCTCGGAGCCCGGAGGAGAGCCATGTCGGGACGCGCCAGCTGACGCGGCTTTCCATCCTCATGAAGATCGGCCAGGTGCTTGCGGGAACGCTGGAACTGGAACCGCTGATGGAAACCGTATACCGGGAAGTGGGCCGGATCTTCGATACGACCAATTTCGTCATCGTGCTCTACCGGCAGGGCGCCGCGGAATGGACCGTGGCATTCCAGGTCGAGCGGGGCCGGCGGGAGGCGCCCAGCCGCTATCCGTTAGGGGCTGGGCTCACGGGCCACATCATCAAGACTGGGAAATCCCTGTTCCTGCCATCCTTCCACAGCCGGACGGACTTCCTCGCCAAGGAAGGCATCAATGCCATCGGGGATCTCGCGCGAAGCTGGATGGGGGTTCCGTTGCTCGTGGGTGAATCCGTCGTGGGCGTGATGGCGGTCCAGGATTACGAGACCGAAGGGGCGTACACCCTCGACGATCTGGAGCTCTTCTCCACCATCGCCTCGCAGATCGCCGTGGCCGTGAGGAACGCCCAACTCTACAAAGACGCCCAGATGCGCGCCCGGGAAATGGACGCCATTGCGGCGATCGGACGCGATATCAACTCCACGCTCGATCTCCACGCCGTCCTGGGCAGAATCGCGGCCAGCGTACTGAACCTGCTGACCCGGGACTCCGTGGCGATCTTCTTCGATGAGGGCAAGAATGGGAACTTCCGCGCCGCAGCGGTGGCGGGAGAGGAATCGGAGCAGCTTTTCGCCCTCTCTTTCACCATCGGCCATGGCATCCTCGGTGCCATTGCAGCGAACGGGAAGCCGGAGATCATCAACGACACCTACAGGGATGCGCGGGCCCTGCACATCGCAGGCACGGCGCCGGAAGCCGAAGGGGACAAGCTCATGGCGGTTCCCCTCCTGGTGCTGGACCGTGTGATCGGAGTGATCGCGGTTTGGCGCAGTCCGAACGAACCTCCCTTCCTGATGGCGGACCTGAATTTCCTGGAAGGAATCGGGCGCCAGGCCAGCGTGGCCATCCGCAATGCGCAGTTGTTCGCGCAGGCCACGGAAGCCCTGGCCCAGGCCGAAGCGGCCAATCGAGCCAAGAGTTCCTTTCTTGCCAGCATGAGCCACGAGCTGCGAACGCCACTCAACGCCATTCTGCTTTACAGCGAACTCCTCATGGATGAGGTGAAGGACTGGGGCGTACCGGCCATGAGCGGTGATCTCGACAAGATCCGCGGCGCCGGCAGGCACCTCCTCGGCCTGATCGACGGCATCCTGGATCTTTCGAAGATCGAGGCCGGGCGGATGACGGTCTATCTGGAGGACGTTGAACTTCCGGTGATGCTCGCGGAAATCGAGACCACCTTCAAACCCCTGATCGTGAAGAACCGGAATCGCCTGATCGTGGAACTTGAACCGGGTCTTGGCATCTTCCACTCCGATGCGAAGAAGGTGCGGCAGGTTCTCTACAATCTGCTCAGTAACGCGGTGAAGTTCACGGAGAACGGTACGATTCGCCTGTGCGCGGCACGGGACGGGCAGCAGGAAGGGTGGCTCTGCTTCGCCGTCAGCGATACAGGAATCGGGCTGAGCCAGAAACAGATCCAGCGGATCTTCCGGGAATTCTCCCAGGCGGAGGATTCCACCGCCCGGGACTATGGAGGAACGGGGCTCGGCCTGAAACTCTGCCGCGAGTTCGCGAATCTGCTGGGCGGGGAAATCTCGGTGAGCAGCGATCTCGGCGTGGGTACCACCTTCACCTTCCGATTGCCTGGACTTCCGGCGGCCGCAACGGATACCCAAGGATCGTCTCGATCCGCGACGGAATCTCCCCTGGGCCACGTGCTCATCATCGATGACGATCCCGCCGTGCGGGATGGCATTTCCAGAATGCTCACCGGCGAGGGGTTCCACGTGATGGCGGCGGCAAACGGAGCCGAGGGCCTCGTCCTGGCGCGCCGCCACAAGCCCCAGGTGATCACCCTGGATATCGCCATGCCCGATCTCGACGGCTGGCAGGTCCTGGGCCGCCTCAAAGCCGACCCCGAACTCAGGCACATTCCCGTCGTCCTGATGACGGTCCTGGACGACCGAGCCAAGGGTTTCGCGCTGGAGGCTTCAGAATTCCTCCAGAAGCCCGTTTCCAGGGAACAACTGATCGAGGTCGTCCTGCGCTGGCTGCCTGAGGTTCCCCGATCACCCGTGCTGGTGGTGGAGGACGATGCCCCGGCCCGGGAGGCGATCGTGAAAATCCTGACCGCGCATGGCCTGGAGGTGAGCTCGGCCGCCAATGGCGAACACGCTTGGGAATCGATGCAGAAGCTGCGTCCTGGACTGATCCTCCTGGACCTCATGATGCCGGGCATGGACGGATTCCAGTTGCTGGAAGCGATCCAGGGCAAGGCTGATCTCAGGACGATCCCGGTCGTGGTGCTGACCGCCATGGATCTGTCCAGCCCTGACCGAGAACGTCTGAACAGACCCCAGGTCCGGCGGATATTCCGCAAGGGTGACTATTCGAAGGACGACCTGATCGGGACGATCCGCAGGTGCGCGTTGATCAAGTCCCCCGCCTGACAAGCCGAGAAACAGGTATGGCCGCCTCGCCTTCTCCTTCCCCCAGTGGGCCCCGGGAACTGGGGGAGGGTTTGCCAGAAGCGGCGAACATGGACCGCCAACTCACCCGGCTTTCCATACTCATCCGCGTCGGCCAGGCCCTTGCGGCCAACCTCGAGCTGGCGCCCCTGCTGGAAACCGTTCATGCGGAAGTGAGCCGGTTGTTCGATACGACTAATTTCTACATCGCCGTCCACCGGCAGGATTCGCCATTCATCGATTTCGACCTGCAGTACGAGCATGGCATTCGGAGGAATCCCGTTCTCCAACAGAAAATCAACGAGGGCATGACGGGGCACATCCTGCAGAGCGGCGAGCCCCTGTTCTTCCCGTATGTGGCGGAGAAACGGGCTTTCAACGCCAGGGCGGGCATCGTGACCTCAGGCGAGCCGGCCAAGTCCTGGATGGGCGTGCCCTTGACCGCGGGCGAGCGGGTGGTCGGCGTGATGGCCATCCAGAACTACGAATTCGAAGGGGTCTATTCCAGGGAGGACCTGGATCTGTTCATGGCCATCGCCTCCCAGCTTGCCGTCGCGGTGCGGAATGCGCAGCTCTACGAAGATGCCCAGCGGCGAGCCCGGGAGATGGACGCCATCGCGGGCATCGGGCGCGATATCAGCTCCACGCTGGACATACAATCCTTGCTAAGCCGGATCGCTCAGAGCGTGCTGAACCTGGTGAACGGGTATTCCGTGGCCATTTTCTTCGATGAAGAAGCCAATGGGTTCTTTCAGACCATGGCCGTGGCGGGACCGCTCTCCGGACAGCTACAGTCCCTGTCCTTCCAACTGGGGACAGGCATTCTCGGATCCATAGCCGAGCGAGGCCATGCAGAAATCGTCAACGATACGACCACTGACCCCAGGGGTATCCATATCGCAGGCACGGGGCCGGAGCAGGAGGGGGAGAAACTCATGGCCTCTCCGCTCGTGGTAATGGAGCGGGTGATCGGGGAGATCGGCGTGTGGCGTGAATCATCGGGTTCGCCCTTCGATCAGGAGGATCTCGAATTCCTGGAGGGCATCGGGCGGCAGGCGAGCGTGGCCATCCGCAACGCGCAACTCTACGGCCAAGCGAAGATCGCGCTGGCCCAGGCCGAGGACGCCAACCATGCCAAGAGCTCATTCCTGGCCAACATGAGCCATGAGCTGCGGACACCCCTCAATGCCATCCTCCTCTACAGCGAACTCCTCATGGAGGAAGCCGGGGATCATGGCCTGTCCAATATGCAGGCGGACCTGGCCAAGATCCAGGTGGCGGGAAAACACCTGCTTGGCTTGATCGACGACATCCTGGATCTTTCGAAGATCGAGGCCGGGCGGATGACGATCTACCTGGAGGACTTCGAGATCCCCACCATGCTGGCTGATATCCGGTCCACCGGCGAAGCCCTCATCACGAAGAACCGGAACCGGTTCATCCTGGAACTGGATCCATCCATTCGCATGCTTCATTCCGACCTGAAGAAGGTGAAGCAGGTGATCTACAACCTGCTCAGCAATGCCGCGAAATTCACCCACGAGGGAACCATCACCTTGAGCGTGCAGCAGGACGGGCAACCCGGCTGGATCCGCTTCCTGGTCAGCGACACCGGGATCGGGCTGAGCCCGGATCAGATGCAGCGCATCTTCCAGGAGTTCGCCCAGGCCGAGGACTCCACGTCCCGTCATTATGGAGGCACGGGCCTTGGGCTCACCCTTTGCCGGAAATTCTTGGGACTCCTGGGTGGTGAGATCGACGTCATCAGTGAGGAGGGCAGAGGCACGACCTTCACGGTTCGGTTGCCCGGGCTGCCGTTACCCGCGACTTCCTTCTCTCCGGAGCCCCAGAGCGCCGAGGTTCGAGGCAGTGTCCTGATCATCGACGATGATCCATCCGTGCGGGACGCCATCTCGCGGATGATCGAGAAAGAAGGATTCCACGTGCGGACCGCCTCCCGGGGAATCGAAGGGCTGGCCCTGGCCCGGCAGTTGAAACCTCAGGTCATCACCCTGGATATCGCCATGCCCGATCTCGACGGATGGCAGGTGTTGGGGCGGCTCAAGGGGGATCCCGAATTGAAGGACATCCCCGTCGTCCTGATGACGGTCCTGGATGACCGGGCTAAGGGCATTGCCCTCGAGGCCGCGGAATTCCTTCAGAAGCCCGTCTCCAAGGAAAAGCTGTTGGAGGTCATCACCCGGTGGCTGCCTGGATCGCGCGATCTGCCGGTGCTGGTCGTCGAGGACGACGCGGATGTGAGAGGCGTCCTGGAGCGGATCCTGCACGGGGAAGGCCTGCGGGTGGAGACCGCCACCGATGGCGCGGAGGCCTTGAAGGTCTTGGAAAAGGGACTGCCGGGACTCGTGCTGCTGGACCTCATGATGCCCGGCATGGATGGATTTCAACTGCTGGAAGCCTTCCAGAAGAATCCGGCGTTTCTGCAGATCCCGGTGGTAGTGCTCACCGCCATGGATCTGTCGGAGCGGGACCGGGAGCGCTTGAGGCATGCCCAAGTCCGCCGGATCTTCCGCAAGGGGGATTATTCCAAGGAAGACCTGACGGAGACCGTGCGCCGTTGCTCCGCGATGCATCGCCGGCGCTAACGCGTTTCCGATGCGCGCGAGCCCTGCCATGGATCGGGCCCAACTGCCTGCGGCGAGCGGACGCGAATCCTTTTGCGGACGCGATCCTTGCCGATAAGAGGGCGAGAGTGGTTGACGCGATGAACCATCCAGGATCGCCAGAAGGGTCTGCCCGGGCTACCCCCGGAAGCGATCCCGGTCTGGTGGCGGATCTGTTGACGGTCCTCAAGAACCTGACGGCCTGCACTGGATGTGTGCTACTTCGCCGATGTCCCGATGGTGCGCTGGTGGAAGGGTCCCTCGGCGAGCCTGCGCCCGCCGTTGGATTGCGGCTTGGATCTTGGTCACCTGGCTGTCTTGGAAAGACACCACCCCCTTGGGACCAGCAGTCCCATGTGCCTTGGCGCTTTCTGTCATCGGAAATCGATGGCGAAGCCTTGGGATGGATCGGCTTTTGTGGTGGGGCCCTTCCGGAAGCTACCGATGCCAAAGCCCTGGCGCGCCTCGCAGCCCTGATCCTGCGCGAACCGACCGCCAATGAACAAGCCCTCCAGCAGCTCACGCGCTTTTCCATCCTCATGGAGATCGGAAGGGTTTCCGCGGAGAAACTGGAACTGGAACCGCTTCTTGAGACGGTCTATCGCGAGGTGGGCCGGAGCTTTGACACCACCAATTTCTACATCGCGCTCTGCCGCGCGGGAGTCCCTGAATGGATCTGGGCCTACCACATCGAGCGTGGGGTCCGGGAAGCCCCGACCCGCCATCCCATCGGCATCGGGTTCACGGGCTACCTCATCCGAATGGGGCAACCCGTTCTACTGAATTCCGTCGCCGGCATCGCCGATTTCGTGGCGGCCCGGCAGATTTCCGTCGTGGGCGAAGGCCCCAAGTCTTGGATGGGCGTGCCGCTGATCGCAGGGGAGTCCGTGGTCGGCGTGATGGCCATCCAGAACTACGAACGGGAGAATGTTTACACTCCCGACGATCTGGAGTTGTTCTCGGCCATCGCCTCCCAAATCGCCATCGCCGTCCGCAACGCCCAGCTGTACGAGGATGCGGAACGGCGGGCCAGGGAGATGGAAGCGCTGGTGGCCATTGGCCGGGATATCACGTCCTCCCTTGACCTGGAGACTGTCCTGGGACGCATCGCCTCCAGCGTGAGGACCCTTCTGACCAAGGATTCGCTGGCCATCTTCCTGGGGGAAGAAGGCGGAACCCTGTTCAACGCCGTGGCCGTATCGGGACTCATGGCCGAACCCTTGCAGGCGACCACAGTTACGCGAGGCGAAGGGATCCTGGGTTCCATCATCCAGAATGGCGTCGCTGAGGTCATCCAGGACACCATCACGGATGCCAGGGCCATCCACATCGAAGGCACCGAGGACGAGGAGAAGGGCGAGAAACTCATGGCCGCGCCTCTGATGATCGAGGACAAGGTCATTGGTGTGATCGCCGTGTGGCGCAAGACCGACGAGGCGCCCTTCGGACTGGACGATCTCACCTTCTTCGAGACCATCGCCCGGCAGGCCAGCGTGGCCATCCGGAACGCCAGGCTCTTCGGCCAATCCAGGGCCGCCCAGGCGGAAGCGGAAAAGGCGAACCTGGCCAAGAGCTCCTTCCTGGCGAGCATGAGCCATGAACTCCGGACACCC
>DCFP01000132.1 GCA_002319925.1 Holophagaceae bacterium UBA1801
GTGGGACTTTGAAAACAGACCCTAGCGCCGGGTCAGCGTTTGGATCGCTTGCTTCCACCAAGGGCGGTGAAGGATGGGGGGCGCAGGTTCATTCCGCTCTTCCCGATACGCCCGAATGCAGATTCTCTGCGGCGCGCTCCATGGGGTCTGCTCGATCCGGTCCGCGATGAAGGGGAAGAGCTGATGCTTCTTCAAAACCAGTTCCCTGGCTTCGCAGATCGCATCGAACCGCCGTTCCCAGGCCTGGCCGTGGATGGCGTCCAGGATCGTGTCGACGCTGGAGGCGGGATCTCGAATATCGATGGCAATGTACGACTCTGGAGGGAAGTAGTCTCCCAGGTTCGTGCATCCGTAGTAGATGGGCAGGGTATAAGCGAGAAAACAATCGGCGAGCTTCTCCGTCCAGTAGTGGAGGGTGTGGCTGTTCTCGACGGCCAGGGAGTACTTGTAGGGCGCGATCGCATCCCACTTGCTGTCTACGGGATGGATCCCCCTGCCGAATAGATCGATGGAAAGCCGAGGCTCGTTCCGAAGGTGGTCCAGGAGCGCCAGCCTGGGTTGGTGTCCCGGGAAATGATTGAGGGCACTGGTGACCCAGGAAAGGATCTTCGTCTTCATTGGCACGCCGCGATCCAGCAAATCGCGATAGGAGCACTGCCGGTCGTAATCGAACCAGGGAAGACAGGTCTGGCTAGCCACGTACTTCGGGTCTCCGCCCTGGGCGTGGGGCGTGAACACCTTCGCAAAAGAGTCATGGCCTTTCGCGAGCCATGGCATCAGCTCGGGATGATTCGGCTCCTGCATGAGCGCCCAGATGTTCGCGGGAGGGCACTCCACCCAGACATCCTCCGGCGAATAGTTCAGGACGATCACAAAATCGCATTTCTCGACCGGTTCCAGCGTGAATTGAATCTCCCCCCATCGGCCTTCGCCATCCGGCGTCTGACGGGTGATCTCATATCCATTCCATTGGTAGTTCTTGATGATGCGGACGAGCTTCAAATGGTCTCCTTCCGGAGGCATGGCGGGAATTGCGAGCTTCGCGCGGCGTGACAAGGAGGAACAGAATAATGCCATTCCACCGCCCCCGTGGCGGTCCCAGCTCGAAAACGTCCCCTTCGTGGTTGATGCGAAGGCCCATGCGATGTTAATGATCAAGCCTAGTCATAACGATCCACCTTCAGAAAATCCCCCATGCGAACCACGATCAGCATCATCATCTGCACCATGGCGGACCCAGACCGGGCCGCTATGTTCAGGGACGCTGTCCAATCCATCCTGAAGGCAAGCAACGGTTTCCATCCCGCCTGGGAACTCATCATCGTGGACAATTCACCGAATGGTCGCCTCGAGACCTTCCCGAAGGCATGGCCAGAGTTCGTTGCGAAGGGCATCCTGCGCTGGGTTTCCGAGAAACGGCCCGGCATCTCCATGGCGCGGAACGCGGGCCTTGCGTCTGCGCGAGGGGACTACCTCTGCTTCCTGGATGACGATGTCATCGTTTCGAACACCTGGCTGCAAGGACTGCTTTCGGCATTCACTTTGGATTCCGATATCGGATGCGTGGCGGGAAGGATCCACTTGCAATTCGACCATTCGCCTCTGCCTCGGTGGCTGCATTCTGGAATGTACAATTGGTATGGCCAGTTCGACCTCGGAGCGGATTCTTGCGTGCAATCAAGGCCCGTCGATGCCTACGGTGGCAACATGGCCTTCTCCCGTGAAGCCATCCACAAAGTGGGAGGGTTCAACCCTTCCCTCGGAAGGCAGGGCGGTCTGTTGCTGAGCGGAGAAGACACCGATTATGTCCGGCGAGTTGCCGCAGCTGGCTTCAAGGTTGCTTATTCCGCCGATGGGTGGATCAGGCATCGCATCCAGAAGAACCGTTTAAACCTGCGCTGGATGCTCCGTCGCCACTACTGGCAGGGCGTCACGGAATCGGCCCTATCGGATGATCTGGATGGCTATCGCACTCGCACTTTGAAGAACATCCTGAACGGAACAGTGCGACTTCCATGGAACCTGGTCAGCTACACCTGGGATCCGCAGAGTTCCGCCCAAAACCTGTTCAAGCTGGCATGGAGTCTGGGCCGACGACGTGGAGCAGTTCCTTGCTCGCCCGCCAAGCAGGATTGACGGCCACCATCAGGAAATGACCGGTCTCGCGCTGGGCTTGCGATTGGTCAGATACACGCCCGCGATCACTAGCGCAGCGCCCAGCAGTAGCGAGCCGCTCAAGCCCTCGCCCAGGATGCAGTAGGCGATGATCACGGCGCTGATGGGCACAAAATTGATGAAGAGCCCAGCGCGTGTGGGGCCGATCTTTTTGATGCCCTCGTAGAACCACACAAAGCCGAAGACCGTTCCGAAGACCCCGAGGTAGGCGAGGCAGATCCAGTCCTGGAGCGTAAAGGACAGGCATTGGGTCGTCACACCCTCCATGAGGGCCGGGATGGACAAGGCCACCGTGCCCACAAGCACCGAGTACATGACCGAAGGCAGGGGCTTCAGGTCGTGCATGAGCGTCTTGCCCACCAGGGAATAGATCACCCAGCAGAAGAGGCATCCCACGATCATGAGCTCGCCTCTTCCAACGCCGCCGGTGAACACGTGAATCAGGTGTCCCCGGGAGATCACCACCATCGCTCCGAGGATGGAGATGAAGATCCCCACGAGCTTGAGCACCGTAAGCCGCTCCTTGAAGAACCAGGCGGAGAAGAGTGCGATGAAGACCGGATTGCCGGCGACGATCATGGACGTGCGGCCCGCCTCCACGAGCTTGATGCCGTTCAGGAAGAAGGCGTTGTAGGCGAAGACCCCCGTCATGCCCAGCACGAACACGGGAAGGAGCTGCCCTTTCTTCAGCGCCGGAATTCCTCCTTCCATGCGCCAGGTGACGAGGACCAACAGCACGGAGGCGATGGCGAAGCGGAAGAAGGAGGCGGAATAGGGCCCTACGTGCTGGACGACGATGCGGCCAGCGGTATAGGTGCCACCCCAAAAGACCGAGGTGGCCAGCAGTTTGAGATAGGTCGTGGCAAGGGCTTTCTTGTCCATGGTTCCTGCGGGCGATGATGATTCACGTTCCATCCATTGGAACACCTGGGGACTTGGAAAAGGCAGGCATTCACCAGGATCAGGGCTGGTACGGCCCTTCCTCTCATCAATCGCCGGGATTTCCAGCGAGCTGGCTCTATCATGAGACGAGCCATTGCAGGAGACCCATGTCCGACCTTCGCACCATCCTCCAGGACGGAGAAGCGTGGCTCCTGGATCGCGTGATGAAGAACGCCAAGGCGCCCTCGCGCTATCTCTCGGCCCTGGCGGAGGTGTGGCATCTCTCCTTCCAGGGCCTGACCACGACCTTGGCAGAGGCCCTCGCATCGGGCGTCCTGAGCGACACTGACCCGGACCCGCTGCAAGATCCCGTGGCCGCCTTCGGGAGGCAGGAGGCCAGGAACCATCGCGGACGGGGCGTGAGCCTCGACATGATCCTGCAGCTTCTGAAGCTCTACCGTCCGGCCTACCGGGACCTCATCCAAGAGAAGCTGCCGGAGGATGCGGCTCGGGAGGCCTTGCTGAAAGGGGTGGAACGCTTCTTCGATCGCGTCGAGATCGCCTTCTGCCTGGCTTGGGTGAAGGAGGCCGAAGCGGGCAATATCCAGGATCTCCACCTCCGGAACCTCGAGCTGATCACGGAGCGGGACCGCTACGTGACCATCTTCGAGAGCCTGCCCATGCCCATCCTGCTGCTGGATCAGGACCTCTCGCTGCGGAACCTGAACCATGCCGCATCCACGCTCTTCCTTGGCTCCAGCCGGCCGGGCGCCTGGTACTACGAGGATGGAGCCAGGCCAGGGGCCTCTTCCCTGACGGCGGTGTTCCCCGGTTTCTATGAGAACCTTGAGACCTTTTTGTCCAGCGGCGCAGAACGCCAGGAATTCCAGTGGACGGCCACCCGTGATGAGTCCGTCTTGACGTTCCGTGTCATCGTTTCCCGAATGCTGGATCTGCCAAGTACTTTCGCGGGCATTCTCGTGATCCTGGATGACCAGACCGAGCGGATCCACGCGGCCCAGGAACGGGAACGGCTGATCGGCGAACTCACCCAGGCCTTCACGGAGGTCAAGCAGCTCTCGGGCCTGCTCCCCATCTGCGCCTGGTGCAAGAAGATCCGGGACGACCAGGGCTACTGGAGCCAGCTCGACAGCTATCTGGAAAGCCATGCAGGCGTCATGTTCACGCACGGCGTCTGCCCGGATTGCTACAACAAGCTCCGCAGCGAGGGTTCAGCGCCTCAGCAGTGAGTCCGGTGAATGCCTTCGTTCGCGAAAATCAGAGCGAGTACTGTCCCTCGAGCCGCAGGATGGCACTGCCGCCGAAGACCACGCGGACGTTGCCATCGGGTCCCCTGCGGGTGCTGAGCTTCACGATGTTGGGATGCTCGAGATCGTCGTTCTGCTCGATGCGGATGCTGGAACCATCCCACTTCCCGCTGCGGTAGAGGTAGTATCCCAGCGCCGCGTTCACGGAACCCGTGGCGGGATCCTCGAGGTATCCGAGGGGCGCCACGAAGACTCGCGTGCGGTAATGGTTGGCTGGATCGGAGACCGCGGAGGTGAAGATCGTGACCGCATCCAGCCTGTGCTTGTGGCACAAACGCCTCAGGGCTTCGTAGTCCGGCGAACATTCGACCACTTCCCGCAAACCCTTGAGCGGCAGGCACAGGGTCTGATTACCCGCGTTGACGATGCCGATCTTCATGGTTTCATCGACGGCGTTCTTCGAAATCCCCAGGGCCTTGCAGATTTCGGGCGTGTGGATGCCGCAGCCCGAATAGACCGGGTCCGGTGCGTGGATGTAGATCACTTCGGGTTCTTCGGTGGAGATCTCCGCCGAGAGCACACCCTTGTTGGTGTGCAAGTGGATCTCGGGCACGTTCTTCAAACCGCTGTCGCACCGGATGAGCTCGTTCACGATGGCCAGTGTCGTATGGCCGCAGAACTCCACTTCCTTTTCCGGCGAGAAGTACTTCAGCTGGAACGCGTCCCGGCCGATCTTCGCCACGTAGCCCACCTCGGAGACGAAACCCTTCAGGTCCCGGGCGATCTTCTGCATCTCCGCCAGGGAAAGGTGTTCCAGGGAATCCAGATAGACCGCCGCTGCGGGATTGCCGCTGGCGGTGCTGGAGGCGAAGGCGTCGATCTTCTTGAACTTGAATTTCCGGGTGGTAGTCCGGCTGGATGCCGCGCTGGGCCGAGGCCACACCGCGGGGGCTCCCGGGGAAGGCTGCCAGTACTTCAATGCGACATCGAGGTAGGACATTGGACCTCCCGCAGATGGGTGCAAGTATAGGAAAATGGCGTTCAGGAATCGCTTCTGTACCTCCGGTGGTCTGCGATTTCTGCCATCGGACCCTATCGGTCATCAAAAGGCTCTCAGAACAGACCCCCGTAGACTACTTAAAGGATGATCAGATGAGGTGGTTCGCCCGCACGGAGCAGTTGATCGGAGCCGAAGGCCTGGACCGTCTCACTCAGGCCCGCGTGGGCGTCTTCGGTCTGGGCGGCGTAGGCTCGTACGCGCTGGAAGCCCTGGCCCGGGCGGGCGTCGGGCACTTGCGCATCGTGGATCACGATGTGGTGAACACCACCAATCTGAATCGCCAGCTCTTCGCGCTGCGCTCCACCATCGGCCAGCCCAAGGTGGAACTGGCGCAGGCGCGCATCCTCGACATCAACCCCGATTGCGATGTGGATGCACGACGGAGATTCATCAACAACGAATCCGTAACGGAGCTGCTGGAGCCCCGGCTCGATGTGATCGTGGACGCCATTGATTCCGTGAATGCGAAGACCGCTCTCATCCAGGCGGCACACGAACAGGGCATTCCCATGATCTCCAGCATGGGCGCGGGCGGACGGCGCGAGGGCAGCCACATCCTCGTGACCGATCTGTTCGAGACGAAGATGTGTCCCCTGGCCGCCATCATGCGCAAACGCCTCCGCCATCGCGGCATCACCCAAGGCGTGCGTTGTGTCTGTTCCACGGAGCCCTGCCGCAACGATCTCCAGCCGAACCCCGTGGACGTCGAACTCCACGATGGCCCGGGACGGAAACGAACGCCCCTGGGCACCCTCTCCTACATGCCTGCCCTGTTCGGCCTGCGCGTGGCCGAAGAAGTGCTCCGGATGATCCTCGAGAAGCCCTGAGGGCTAAGTTTCGACGTCAGATGAGCCGTTCGAGGCCTGTGTTCGCTGATTGGATGGACCCGTTGACGCGACCTCAGGACCGTGATGCGCATCAAGGCTCACCTTTGGTGTTCCGGAGGCAGTTGCTTGCCCGTGAGGCAATAGTGTTCCAGGGACCGATCCATGAAACTCATCGCGGCTTGGTAGGCCTCCGGAGAAAAGTCTTTGAGGAAGGTTTCACCGGCCGGGCCGAGGGTCGTGTAATCGGCGGTGCAGGTGATCTCGGTGCCGTTCTCTGCTTCCTTCAGCGCGATCTCCAGCACTCGCACCCTGGAGCCCGGGGTGACGCAGGTGAACTCCACGATCTTGGCGCCAGGATCATGACGGCTGATGGTCCAGATCGTACTGGGTTCGCCTGAATGGTCCGTCAGGAAGACCGCACCCTTCTCCGCAAGGCCAGACGCCGAATGGATCATGGTGAAATCGAAACCGGCCAGCCATTCCACTTCACGCACCGGGCAAATCAGCGGAAAGATCTTGTCGATCGGGACGGCGATGCGTTGCCTGTGAATGCGGCGTTCGCGGTGTGCTTCTCTCGGGTTCATGACCACTCCTCATCCATCCGGAATCGTCCGGGAGTGGAAGCATGGGGCGTGAACCCGTAGACGGGTCAAGGAGGAGATTCAATCCACGTTGCAGGTTCTGGAAGTCTCTCGGATCTGGCCCTTGCCGTTGATCGCTCCCGGTGTCCTCACCGTTCGACCAGGCGATGCTTTGGCACCGTTCGTGGCATGGGAATATCCAGAACTTCGAACGGCGCGGATTCCACGCAGAGGCGCTGAAGGAACGATTCGGGCTTGACCGCCACTGAAGCCGATGTGTCAGTGCCGGTCCAGGATCATCTCCGTGTCGGGCACATTCTCCTCCAGCCATTCCTCGGCAATCACGAACATCCGATCGTCGTGGTACGCCGTCCACGTGTCATCCAGTTCGGGGAAATTCAAGAGGGTTTCCCGGAAACTCCGGAAGGGCTTCGTGTGCTTCAATGCCCGCGCAAGAGAACGCCGGGCCTCGCTCTCGTGGAGTTCCTCCAGGAAGTCTTCCATGATCTGCAGCGAGTCGGTTGCCTCCAGCGGCTCGATGGAAAGATACCTGTCTTCATCCTCGTAGAGGCGCTCGTTTCCTTGCATCTCGTCCCTGCTGACGAAATGCACCTCGCCCGTCTTGAGATTGAGGAACCAGGTACCTTCCAGATTGCGGCTTTCCAGGGCTTCGATGAGGTCCTGGGCATCCACACGGAATTTTCCCTTCGACATGGAGACCCCTAACAACTGAGGATTCGGGCACTCATTCTACCTCAGAGTTCACTCAGTTCGCGTCCAGCTCCGCCAGCATCGACTGGGCGATTCCGCTTTCTGGGTGATGGAGCAGACATTCCCGCAGCAGGCGTTTCGCACCGTCGGGATCGTGGAGGGTGCGGCGGGCCTCGGCCAACTGCGTGAAAGCCTCCTCGTTGCGGTCGTCGTGGTTCAGAGCCCTCCGCCAGTGGTACTCGGAGCGTTCCCATTCCCCCAGGTCCGCGCAGGCGTGGCCTGCGTCCAGCTCGTACCTCACGTTGTCGGGCTCCATCTGGGCGCAGCGCTCCAAGTCCTCCCGGGCCCCCTGGAAGTTCCCGAGGTGGGAGCGGCAGATGCCTCTCAGGTGCCAGTATTCCGCCTTCTGCCGGGCTGCATCGCTGATGGATTCCAGGTGTTCCTCCAGTGAATCCCAGGCCTCCATACCCCCCAGGCTTTCCGCCTGGATCAGTTGCAGGTCCGGATGGTTGGGTTGCTTGGCGAGGAGGGGTGTCACTTCCCGGTGAACCTCGTCGTAGCGCTCCATATCCAGGAGCACGAGGAGTCTCAAGGGCGGCCGGCCTTCCGCATCCTCCGTGGTGGGCAGGAATTCCAGGTGTTTCGCGGCCTCATCGGAATCCTTCTCGACCCAGTACGCGAATTCCGCCCGCCGCGTGTGCCATTCCCGAAGATGGTCCATGACCGCGCCATCCTTGAAGATGGCCTTCGCGCGTTCCAGGGCGTCAAGCGCGTCATCGTTCCGATGCAGTTCCAGAGCCAGATCCTCCCGCATCATCCAGAGCCGGAAGGACTCGGGCCGGTTCGCCAGGGCACGGCCGGTGGCGGCCCAGGCTCCCTCCGCATCGCCAAGGCCGCGATGGGCGGCCACCACGGCGACCCAGAGAGCCTCCGGACGCTCCTCCGGGGGTAGCGTCTGCCCCACGGCCAGCACCTCGTGATGCCTCCCCGTGCGCAGCAGGTGCATGGCCGCTGCGACGCGGTCCCAGCCCAGCCGCGGCGCGCCATGCCGGTGGAGCAGCAGGTCCAGCACGCGCTCGAAGGCAGCCTGGATTTCGGGTTCACGCTGCTGCGTTCCCAGGGCGTCCGTGCTCCGTTCCTGGAGTCGGCCAAGCAGGGCGAGCAGCAGATCCTCGAGCAGCACGGGGTCGTCAGCGGCGTGGGGCAAGGCGCTGAGAAGCAGTCCCCAGGCCCGTTCCCGCGTTTCGTCCTGCCCCAGGCGCAGGTAGTAGATCGCGAGCCGCCACTTCAGACTCGGCATGGCCGGTTCCAGCCGCAGCCAGAAGCGGCCCATGCGATCCGCGGAGGCGCGCGGTTTTCCGGGCAGGGACCGCAGGAAACGCCTCAGGAAGGGCCGCCACCAGAAGGGTGTCCTCGCCAGGTGGGCTTCCTCGCTTTCGGCCCAGGCCAGGTTCTTGAACCCCAGCGCCAGGTTCGCTTTGGCGCGCAGCAGCCATACCCGGTAACCCAACTCGCCGGTGGGCAGGTTGACGTTGGAAAGGGCATCCACCACGTCCGAGGCGAAGCCGCCCGCGTTCCATAGGATCTCGGCCCTCTTCAGATGGCGCGGATAGACCCAGGCCTGCCGCACGGCCCACCCCAGCCACGAGCATCCGAACGTGAGAAACAGCGCGCCAAGCCAAGCCAGGCTTGGCTTCAAGCCCAAGCCATCCTGCCCGAGGGTGAAGTAGAAAGCGCCCACCGCCGCGATCCAGATACCGATCGCCAGCGCCGCACGGAGGCTCCTCCAGACCGCCAAGCTCCACAATTTCCGCATGACATGAGTATGGCCGAAGCAATGGTGTTGACAGGGCGTCCGTGAATTGGATATGTTTCTATTTATAGAAACATGGTGAAATCCTTCGCCACCTCACGTCCCGGAGATTCCATGCCTTCCCGCATCCTTCTGCCCGAATCCCAGCTGCCCCGGAAGTGGTACAACCTGGCGGCGGACCTGCCTCGCCAGCCCCTGCCACCCCTGGGTCCCGACGGAAACCCGGTCAGTCCCCAGGACCTGGCCGCGGTCTTTCCCATGAACCTCATCGAGCAGGAGATGAGCCGGGAGCGCTGGATCCCGATCCCCGAGGAGGTGCTCGAGATCCTACGCCGCTACCGGCCCACGCCCCTGCACCGTGCCAAGGCCCTGGAGGCCTATCTCAAGACACCGGCGCGCATCTACTTCAAGAACGAGAGTGTGAGCCCCGCGGGCAGCCACAAGGTGAACACCGCTGTGGCCCAGGCCTACTACAACCGACAGGCCGGCGTGAAGCGAATCACGAGCGAGACCGGCGCGGGCCAGTGGGGAAGCTCCATCGCCTTCGCCTGCGCCCAGTTCGGCCTGGAGTGCAAGGTCTACATGGTGCGCGTGAGCTACGACCAGAAACCCTACCGCAAGATCATGATGCGCACCTGGGGCGCGGACTGCGTGCCCAGCCCCAGCAAGGAGACGGCCGCGGGCCGCGCGATCCTCGCCGAGGACCCCAGGAGCCCCGGCAGCCTGGGCATCGCCAT
>DCFP01000129.1:0-23695 GCA_002319925.1 Holophagaceae bacterium UBA1801
GCCATGTGGATCACGGCAAGACCTCGCTTCTCGATGCCATCCGGCATACCAAGGTGGCGGCTGGCGAAGCTGGCGGCATTACCCAAGCCATCGGCGCCCACCATGTGGACCTCAAGGACAAAGAGGGCAACGATCGGCAGATCGTCTTCATCGATACGCCGGGTCACGAGGCCTTCACCAAGATGCGCGCCCGGGGCGCCAAGGTCACGGATATCGTCATCCTGGTGGTGGCGGCGGACGACGGCGTGATGCCTCAGACCATCGAGGCCATCAACCATACCAAGGCTGCCGACGTGCCCATGGTCGTGGCCATCAACAAGATCGACAAGGGCGGGGCGAACTCCGACCGCGTGCAGCAGATGCTGCTCCAGCACAGCGTTCAGACGGAAGCCTATGGTGGCGATGTTCCAGCTATCCCCGTGTCCGCAAAGACCAAGGTGGGGTTGGATGAATTGCTCGAAACAGTGCTTCTCGTGGCCGACCTGAAGGATCTCAAGGCCGTCTATGACTGCCCCGCCGCGGGCAGCATCTTGGAAGCCCGGCTGGATCGCGGCCGTGGCCCAGTGGCTGCGGTGCTGGTCCAGCAAGGTACGCTCCGGGCGGGCGAGATCTTCGTGGCCGGTGCCACCATGGGCCGCGTGCGCGCCATGTTCAACGACCAGGGCGAGCGCATCAACGAGGCCACACCATCCATGGCCGTGCAGATCCTGGGCTTCGAAGAAGTCCCGGTTTCCGGTGACAACTTCCAGGTCGTGGAAGACGAAGCCAAGGGCAGGACCATCGTTGGCTTCCGCCAAGAGAAGGCCCGTGCCGCAGCAAACCTCAGACAGCGCGTCACCCTCGAGAACCTCTTCTCGACCCTCAAGGAGGGCCAGATCAAGGAACTGCCCCTCATCATCAAGGCCGATACCGCGGGTTCCGTGGAATCCCTGGTGGGCAGCCTCGAGAAGCTAAGCACCGACAAGGTCCGCGTGCGCATTATCCACGCAGCAGCTGGCACCGTGAACAAGAACGACGTTCTCCTGGCCGAGGCTTCCAACGCAAGCATCATCGCCTTTTCCACCAAGGCCGAACGCGAAGCGGAAGACCTGGCCCAGGAAGAAGGCGTGGATGTGCGTTTCCACGAGATCATCTACAAGGTCACCGAGGAGATCACCGCTGCCATGGTGGGCCTCCTGGATGCCGTGGAAAAGGAAGCGATCCAGGGCCAGGCGGAGATTCGCCAGCTCTTCAAGGTCAACAAGTCCATGATCGCCGGTTCCTTCGTCACCGAAGGGAAGGTCCAGAAGGGCTACCGCGTGCGCGTCAAACGTGGTGGCGATGTGGTCTGGGATGGCCTACTGAAGAGTCTCAAGCGCTTCAAGGAGGACGTGCACGAGGTGAAGAATGGCCTCGATTGCGGCATCTCCCTCGATGGCTTCGACGACCTGAAGGAAGGCGACGTCCTGGAGTTCTACACCCGGGAGAAGTTCGCCGCGACGAGTTTGGCGTAAAGAAGGGGGCAGGGAGCAGCGGGCAGGGTGCAGTAGGACCGTTCGCGCCCGCAGGGCGTGGGCAACTACCTGCCACCTGTACCCTGCGCTCTAGGAGTTTCCTATGTCCGAACGCACCCTCCGCTTCTTGGACCTCGCATCCGCGGCGCTGCTTCTCCTCTGGGCGGGAATGGGCCTGGGGATCGCGGTGATCGCGGCTCCGGTAGCCTTCCATCAACTGCCTAGCCGGGAACTGGCCGGGCGCGTCATCGGTGGTTCCTTCCGCGTGGTGGACCTCGCAGCCTGGTTTGCCTTCGGCCTGCCAATACTGATGAGTTATGGTTCGCGGTGGTTGTCTGAAATCAAGGACACCGTCGAGGGCATCGGTCCCATGCGGCTGTGGAACGCCGCGGCCTTGGCGGCGCTGCTCATCTGCTTCACCAGCGCGGCCATCGTGAATCCGAAGATGGAATCCATCCGGACCCGCATTGGCGTCCCACTGGAATCCTTGCCCCAGGATCACCCGGATCGCATGGCTTTCGGCCGGGCTCACCGCATCTCTGAGCAGATGCTGGGCCTGAGGCTCCTGCTGGCCCTAGGTTTGGCCGCGGGCATTGCCTATCTTCCCAAAGCCAAGGCACCCGAGGCCTGATCAGCCGATTTCCCAGGCCTCCAATTCCCGGGGTTTCGGAGGACCCGGAACCAGATCCAGAATCCAGGTTCGAACGTCCTCCAGACCGCTCTTGCTCAGAGCACAGGTCTGAACAGCGTCGGGATGGAGCCGCTTCATGTCGATGCGCTGGGGCCGAGTGAGCCGGTCCACCTGATTGAGGACTAGCAGCCGCGGATGCTCGCCACACCCGATCGCGCGGAGGGTCTCGCCAACCACTTTGAGGTGGTCTTCCACTTCCGGATTGGCCGCATCGGCCACGACCAGCAAGGCTTCGGCGGTACGCACTTCGCCCAGAGTGGATCGGAACGCAGCCACGAGCTGGTGCGGCAATTTTCGGATGAAGCCCACGGTATCCGAGACAAGGGCCTGTCTCGGTTCGCCCGTTTCCTCATCCTGCCCCAGCCAGGCCTTGCGGGTGGTGGTGTCCAGGGTTGCGAAGAGCATGTCGGCAGGCTCCCCTTCGCCGGTAAGGGCCCGCAGGAGACAGGTCTTTCCAGCATTGGTGTAACCGACGAGAGCCACGCGCGGAATATCAGGCAGACGGCCTTGCCGCTGGGTTTCACGAACCTGCTCCAGATGGACGAGTTCCTTCTTGAGCTGACCGATTCTGGCTCGGATCATTCGCCGGTCCACCTCGATCTGTGTCTCACCGGGACCACCCCGGACGCCGACGCCGCCAACCTGGCGCTCCAGGTGGGTCCATGCCCCCTTCAGCCTCGGTAGTTCGTATTCACAACGCGCCAGTTCGACCTGAGCCTTGGCTTCCCGGCTTTTTGCCCGCTGCTCGAAGATGCTCAAGATCAGGCCGGTGCGATCCATGCACCGGAGTCCCGTGATCTTTTCAATATTGCGGACCTGGCTCCCCGAGAGTTCATCGTCGCAGATGAGGAACTCGGCTTCGTTCCTCCTGGCCTCCGCCGCCACGGCTTCCACCTGGCCCCGCCCGTAGTAGGAACGAGATTCTACTGTCGCGCGCTTCAATTGGTGCTTGCCGACGGACTCCATGCCACAAGCCCTCGCCAGTTCCGCCAGCTCGGCGAGGTGATCCATGATCTGGTCTGTCCGGTCCTGGGGTCCCTGGTGGGCGATGAGATAGCAGCGGATCGGGCGTTCGGTCATGGTTCGAGGGTAGCGGATTTCATGAGAAATTTGAGCCGGTCACAAAATGAACTTATTCAAGCTGGTAAGGTTGTTGGACGATGCAAGTTGTGATTCGAACGGTGCGACGTGGCTTTTTTCGGGTTCGGGAAAGAAAAGCAGGAAGGCGGCTCCTCTGAATTGGTTCTGGCATACCTCGAGGATGCCCAAAGGGTCCGCGCTCCTTTCCTGCTGAAGGACAAGCGGAAGGTGGATGTGTCCGCTACCATCCAGGGCGTGGATGAGGAGGCGAACACCCTCAGTTTCCAATCCTCCAGCGGCACCTTCGAGAAAGGCGCCAAGCTAGATTTCCTTTTCATGCAGGAAGGCCTTCGCATCGGTGGAACAGTCAAGGTCGTGGAAGTCCGTTCCAGCCTGGTGGTCACCGAAATTCCGGACAGTCTGGAATTGATGGAGCGCCGGAAACAATCCCGCGCCCGGCTCAATCCGAAGGAAGGAGCAAACGTCACGGCGCTTACCAGCCTATTTGAAGGGGTCGGCATAAACGGGGTGATCGAGAACATTTCCGAGGGCGGATGCCGCATCCGTGTGGAAAAGGCCATGAATCTCAAGGACGAAAAGCGGCTGCCCCTGGGAACCGCTCTTCTGCCTAAGGGACAGGCTTTCATGCTCGTCAAGTTGAACAAGGTCCCGAAATGCCCCAGCATCATGGAATTGACTGGGAAGGTTGCCTACTTGGACGACAGTGGAGGTGGCCTGTTTCTGGGTATCGAACTCGAGAAACCCAGAGCGGATTTCGCAAGTGCCATCCGCAACTTAGTGAGCAGCCGGAGTGGGGCCATTCCCACGTCCATTCCTCCCAAAATACGCCGGAAAACCGCGACCCAAGAGGATTCCCTGCTGGCCACGGAAGAGGATCGCAGCTCCCGCCCCGTCCCGGCGCCAAAACCACCGGTCCAGGAGGTTCAGAAACCCGTCGTCGAACCAGAACCCGTACCTGAGCCAGCACCAGAGCCACCGCCTCCGGCTGTGCCCGCCCCTGCTCCGGAGGTCGAGGCCCCACCCAGGAACCTCGCATTGCTCCGCTTGAAGAAACGCACCCGGGCCATAGTCGTGATGACCTCGCCCGCCTATGGGCCGTTGCTCAAGGATTTCCTATTGGAAGACGGCTACGGGCGCATCCTGCTGGCTTCGAACTGGAACGAGCTGGCTGAGGCCGTCCGGCAGCCCAATGTGGGAATGGTGTTCATCGATGTGGATACGTCAGTGCTCGAAAGTTTCGAGATGATCTCCAAGCTGCACGAGGAAGATTCCGACCTTCCGCCTGTGATCGTGGCCGCCCAGGAGGTTTCCCGCGCCCTGGTCCTGGCCGCTCACCGGTCCAGCGTTTCCCAGCTGGTGGTCAAACCATACAACCTGGACGAATCCTTCTCGGACCTGCTCGAAAAACAGATGGGGCTGTAAGGCTATTCGCCCTTTTCCAGGTCCCAGTCCACAACGGAGGCATTAGCCGCAAAGAAAGCCTCCAGCTTCTCGATGTTGGGGAAGATGCCGTCCAGTACGAGGGTCTGGTCCATGGTGGCATTCCGGGCCCTGGAGACCAGAATCCCCTTGGGCATTTCGATCTCCTGAGCTTGGATGTACCAGCCGATGAGCGGTCCCTGCTTCACCTTACCGATACGGCAGAGAGGGATCATGATGGCTCCTCCAGGACTGCACTAGCATACCAACTCCCTTGGCACGAGTCTGTTGCAGTCCTTCGGTTCTGGCCTGTCTTACATGTTGAGCGCGCGGCCGTAGACGGCGCGGGCCGCTTCGGGGAAGGCTTCGTTGAGGGTCGGGTGGGGATACATGGTGTGGATCAGTTCCTCCACCGTGAATTCGCCGCCCAGGAGGGCCACGCTGCTGGCGATGAGCTCCGTGGCCTTTGGGCCGATGATATGGATGCCGAGGATCTCGCCATACTGCTTGTCGGCCACGATCTTCACGAAGCCGTGGGGTTCGCCCACGATGTTCGCCTTTGCCAGCGGCATGAAGGGGAAGGCGCCGGTGATGACATCCTTGCCCTTGGCTTTGGCTTGGGCTTCAGTCATGCCCACGCAGCCCACCTCGGGATCGCAGTAGGTGCAGCTGGGGATGCGGCCGTAGTTCACGGGATGAGGGTGCACATCCTTGCTTAGCTCCATGGCGGCGTGCTCTGCGGCCACGATGCCCTCGTCACTAGCCACGTGCGCGAGCCAAGGCGTGCGTACGATGTCGCCGATAGCGTACAGATCCGGTTCTGCCGTGCGCATGAATTCGTCCACGTTCACCGTACCGCGGTCCAGCACGGCCTTTGTCGTTTCCAAGCCCACACCGGCAGTTATGGGTGTGCGGCCCACAGCCACCAGCAGGTGGGAACCTTCGACCACACCGGGCTTATCGCCTTCGAGATGGCAGACCACCTTGTCCTCATGCCGCTCGACGGACGCGATCTTCGTCTTCACGCGGCAGTCCATCTTGTAGGTCTTAGTGAAGATTTTCGCCAGCTCGGCGCCACAGTCCGCGTCTTCCAGCGGAATCAGGGTGTCCAACATCTCCACAATGGTGACCTTGGAGCCCAGGCGGGAGAATACCGAGGCGAACTCCACACCGATGGCACCGGCGCCCAGGATCACAAGGTGCTGGGGCACCTCCTGTATGTCGAGGAGATGATCGCTATTCAGCACACGCTTGCCATCTGTTTCCAATCCTGGAAGTTCCTTGGGCACGCTTCCCGTGGCCAGGATGATCTTCTTGGCTTCGTGGGTCTCGCCTTCGACCTGCACTTTCCCACCGCCCAGCAAGGTGCCGAAGCCCTTGAGCACGGTGACTTTGTTCTTCTTCATGAGAAATTCGACGCCCTTGCCGTTCTTCAGGACGATCTTGTTCTTGCGGGCCACGAGAGTCGCGAGGTCTGGCTTCATGTTTGTCGTGTCCACGCCCGCAATACCGTATTCCTTAAGGCTCGCCATCTGTTCATAGCGGTGGGCCGTCTCCAGCCAGGTCTTGGCGGGGATGCAGCCACGACGCAAACAGGTGCCACCGAGCCCGGCCGGGTCCTTCTCCACGATGGCCGTGTTCAAGCCCAACTGAGCTCCACGGATGGCAGCGACGTAACCACCGGGGCCAGCACCGATCACAATCAGATCAAAGGAAGCCATTTCTCACTCCTTGGATGCAAACATCCAATCATCTCATTATTTTTAGATCCTTGTGTCATCTGATTTTGAGGATCAGATGGCAATTTGATAAGAGTATTTAGGGATTTCTTACTAAAAATTCGTGTCTTGGATTCTTTGGATGCTTGCTCAACCGCGGTCCTGTCTAAGGATTTACTGGGAGGACCTCCGCCGATTTGATGCGGATCGGGAATTCCGGTACGTTCGGCAATCCTCTGCGGGTCACGGTGATCACCTTTTCAATCTTGGTCACGACATCCATGCCTTCGATGACTCGTCCGAAGGCGCAGTAGCCGTAACCCTGTTGGGTGCGGCTCTGGAAGTTCAGGCGTGGATTATCCACCGTATTGATGAAGAACTGGGATGAAGCGCTGTCAGGATCATCCGTCCGCGCCATGGATATGGTCCCGCGAGTATTGAGGAGGCCGGCGCTGGCCGCCTTCTCAGCCTCATTGATCACGGGGCTCTGGGTGGCTTTCTCCTGCATGTCTTCCGTGAACCCGCCCCCCTGGATCATGAAGGAGGGAATCACGCGATGGAAAATGGTCCCTGCATAGAAACCGGATTTGACGTAGGCGAGGAAATTCTCGACGGTCTTGGGGGCAGCGGCCGGTTCCAGTTCCAAGGTGATGGACCCGTACGAGGTCACCAGTTTCACCCTGGGTTTGGCCGGAGTTGATTGTCCGAACAGTGTGGCGGTGAAAGCCAGGCAGAGCAGGGAGTGTATGAGGCGCATCGGGGCTCCGTGGAATGAATACCATCTCATTGTGCCCTGGACGCAGGATGGGTTCACTTAGGTATCCTCAAAGGATGATCTCCCTAGACCTCCCCACTTGGTTGTTGTCGGTCCTGCTCGCCCCATTCGGACTGGTCTTCGGGTCCTTTGGCAATGTGCTCATCCATCGATTGCCCCAGGAGGAAAAGGCCGAACGCAACGTGGTCACGAAACCCAGCCACTGCCCGTCGTGCAAGAAGCCCATCCGCTGGTACCACAACATTCCCTTGTTCAGCTGGATCGCCTTGAGAGGGAAATGCGCCTTCTGTGGATGGAGGATCCCGGTCCGGTATCCCCTGGTGGAGTTCCTGGTTGGTGCCTTGCTGGCAGGGTCTGTCTGGATCTTCCCCTTCGGAACCCTAATCTGGCTCAAGGGCGTGCTGTGCGGCTATGCCCTGATCATTTTGTTCTTCACGGATCTGACGGAATTCATGCTGCCTGATGTCATTCAATTCCCGTTGATGGTCCTGGGTGTTCTCTTTACGCTGCCCCAGATGTTCTGGCCGGAACACACCACGCGGGTCGCAGCATCCGGATTGAATTTTCTGATGATTGATACCTTCACCAACGGGCTCCAGCCCGCGCCCTGCTGGCCGACCCAGGGACCCGTCGTAGGGTGGTTGTCCAGCATCATTGGTCTCGGCGTTGGCTACTTCGTGCCGGCGTTGTTCAACCTCATCTACAAGTGGATTCGAAAGACCGATGGTTTGGGAATGGGCGATTTCAAGATGCTGGCCTGGCTGGGAGCCTTTTGGGGGTGGGCTCCCATGGCAGGGATCCTGTTTGGAGGCGCTCTTCTGGGAAGCGCGGTGGGCTTGCCATTGATGGTCATGCGAAAAGCGAGCGGGCAGACCATGCTCCCATTCGGATGCGCTCTTGCCTTGGCCACACCGGTGGTTGTTTTTTATGGCCCAGCCCTTTGGAATGCTTACATGGGGCTTGTTCACTGACCCCAGAGGCAGTTCAGTGCCAGGAATTAACCCGAGCTCATGCATTCCGGCGTAGAATGTATCCATCTATTTTCTGAACATTACTGCTGGGGATTTCTGAGTTCAATATCCTTGGCGTCAAATCTGGAATCGATTTCCATGGTTTGTGGGAGGGGATGTGGCTATCCCTGATTCCATCAACTCCAATGCATCTTCATTCTCCTTGCAAATTGCGAAGGAGTTCTCCGCTGTTCTCCAGGCGCAGGATCAGCCCACCACCCCTCCGAAGCCCTTTGACGAGGTTCTCGCCAGCGCCAATGCCATGACGGACACCGTCGAGATTCTCCACGCCGACCCTGCTTCAAACGCAAATCCCGATTCTTCCACTCTGTTTCAGGCGCATTCAGGAGCTATTGGCTCCAATCAAGCTTCGGCCACTTTGGCCGACCGTGTATTGTCCATGCAAGATCTCCCGAACCTCAGGGTGTCGGGCATTGATGCCACCACTGCCGCGGGGGCTTTTGCTGACGGGCACTCTTCTCAGCCGGAAGCCGCGCAGTCGGTGAGCCTTTCCGGCGTGGAAATGAATGAAGGAACGCGTTTTCCGGCAGTGAGCGGAGCCGAGGATGCACACGGAACCTACGGTCCGCACCAGAATCCTCGGATTGGTTTGAAAATGGATCTTAAAGGCTGATGGCTACTGGACTGGGTGGCCCGGTCGGATCAGTGAGTGGGCTGGCAGATTTCCACGAGCACTCCGCCAGTTTCCGCAGGGTGGATGAAGGCGATGCGGTTGCCATGGGCGCCTTTGCGGGGCTCCTTGTCGATCATGCGGATACCCTTGGCGAGCAGTTCCTTCACAGCCTCGTCCACGTTTTCCACTTCGAAGGCTAGATGATGGATCCCTGGTCCCTTCTTTTCGAGGAATTTGCCCACGGGACCTTCGGGATCCGTGCTTTCCAAATATTCCAAGGTGCTTTCGCCGATGGGGTAGAAGGCCGTGCGGACTTTCTGATCCGCCACTTCCTCGATGTGCTCAGCCTTGATGCCAAAAATCTTGTCAAGCCGATCCATGGCTTCCTGCAGAGTAGGAGAAGCAATACCGAGATGGCTGATGCGCAACAGTTTCATGGGTACCTCCGGAGAATAGTTTACATGGAAGGGAGAACCTGCCTAAAGAGGTTTCACACTCTCAGGACGGCCGGTTAGCCTTCCCCGTGATTCGTTCAATCTGGATGCGCACTACCGCCGTTTTGGCACCATCTTTTCGAATCTCCTCCATGACGGCCTCCGGAAAGTCCGCACAGAACCTTTGTCCCAGCAGCTCCAAGGCTTGCTGCTTTTCCCGGGCGTCCTCCACAAGGCTGGCACGCCCGAACACGATGGCGCTCGCGTAATGTGTGGTGACCTCCTTCGGCAGGATCTCGTTCCAGGCAACCGCGGAGTAGGCGACACGATCATCAAACGAAATATTCTCCAGCTTGTGCCCTGACAGGGCGCAGTGGAAATACAGCCGGTCGCCAGCGAGCACATGGTTCAACGGAACAACGTATGGCCATCCATCCGCTCCAATGGTCGCTAGGAATCCGTGGTCAGCCTTGGCCATGATGCTACGAGCTTCCATTTCATTCAATTCGCGATCGATTCGTCGCATATCATGTGCCATCATCGCTCCCGATCCACACTCTGGACACGCGTCCGTGAAATCCATCATAGTCTGTGCTGCTCGACTCTTTCATCGATTTGCTACCGAGGCCCATTCGTTTGAACGTCTCCATTGAACATAGAGGAGTTCCGATGTTTCAAAATCGATTCTTGATCGCTGCGACCACGGTGATCGTGTTATCGCCATTGGCTCAAAGCCAGTCTGTGAAACGCTATATCAAGAAACCCTTCGTGATGACGATCATCGAAACATCCGACCTGCATGGAGCGCTATATCCCTACGACTTCAAAACAGATAAACCGAAAGCAACGAGTCTTGCCAACGTCGTGACCGTGATCAATCAATCCCGGATCGAGAAAGGGAAGGAAGTCCTACTGCTCGACGGCGGCGACAACCTCCAAGGTCAGCCCGTCATCTACTACTACAACTTCGTGAACACTCAGACCCCAAGCGTATTTTCCCAGATGTTCAACCACCTAAAATATGATGTGGTGGGTGTCGGCAACCACGATATGGAGACGGGCCATGATGTCTACGATAAAGTCGCCAAAGAACTGAAAGGTGGATTTGTATCGGCGAATCTGGTCAAAGAATCCGATGGTCAGCCCTACTTCTCTCCCTATAAAATCATTAAAAAGGGAGGTGTCAGGATTGCGGTGTTGGGGCTCACGGAGCCAGCCTTCGTGAAGAACTTTCCGAAAATCCTGTATTCCGGAATCCGCGTAGAAGACATGATCGAGTGCGCAAAGAAGTGGGTGCCGATCATTCAGGCCAGGGAGAAACCCGATGTCTTGCTCGGGCTGTTTCACTCAGGCCTGGATTTCACCCAAGGCGGTCAGAAAGCGGAATCTCCTTTCAACGAAAATGCCTCTCAGCTGGTCGTGCAAAAAGTGCCAGGCTTCGATGCAGTCTTTGTGGGTCATGATCACTTGGGTTGGGATGGCCAAGGCTATGATCCCGGCACCAAGGGCAGGATGGATGTGAAGGCCCCCGATGGGAAGGTGGTTCCGATTTACGGAGCTCAGAATGACGCTCGGGAAATTCCGATTGTTACGTTGACAGCGCGGTACGACCGCCAAACGAAGACCTTCGAGAAGACCTTCCAAGGTCAACTGGCGGATATGTCGAAGGTGGAAGCCGACCCTACATTCGTCCAGACTTTCCAACCGCAGATGCAGGAGGCCAAGGCTTGGGTTTCGAAACCCATTGGAAAGATGGCCGGCACCATCAACTCTCGTGAATCCATGTTTGGGGATTCAGCATTCGTGGATCTCATCCACAAGTTGCAGCTGGATCTGACAGCGGATTCCTCCTACGGACTCAAGCCCGCCCAGATCTCCTTCTGTGCTCCCTTGTCTCCGAACGCTGTCCTCCCATCCAGCAGTGATGGAACGATCTATGTCCGCGACATGTTCTCGCTCTATGTATATGAGAACTGGCTATACACCATGACCCTCACGGGCCAACAGGTGAAGGATTTCCTTGAAGTGTCCTACGACGGATGGTTCAACGAGATGAAATCCAAGGACGACCATCTGATCGCCTTCGTGACAAATGCAGATGGAAGTTTGATCGTGGACAGTCGCACAAACATGCCACGGACCAAAGTTCCGAGCTACAACTACGACTCCGCAGCGGGAATTATCTACACAGTGGATGTCAGCCAGCCGTTCGGGAAACGTATCGCGATCCAATCACTATCGGATGGCAACTCCTTTGATTTGGGGACCAACTACACCATCGTAATGAATTCCTATCGCGCGATGGGCGGCGGAGGGATGCTCGAGAAGGGCGCTAAAATCCCCGCCATGGATCTGATCTCCATGAAATATGTTTCATCGGCTACAACCAAAGATTTGCGGTACTACCTGACCCAGTACATTGAAAAGCGCGGGATGGCTCCATTGAAACCAGAGGCCCTAGGAAACTGGAAAGTCCTGCCAGGAGATTGGGTGGCTTCCGGGATCAATAAAGATTTGCCACTGTTGTATCCGCTCATTGGCCAATAACTGAAACTGTAGTATGTAAATTTAACATTTGATGATATTTACTATAAATGTCACAAGTTGCCCTATGTTAAATATATGGGTAGAATCAAATCGACAAACTCAAGAATTTTTAATGGGATTGTTAATCGTCTCTCAATCTTGAATGAAGCAAACAACTTAAATGCAGTTATATGGAAAATCATCGCTGAATAGATACAATACTTGGATATTGAACAAAGGGGACTTTGGTTTTTTATTTGATTTATCAAGTCTTAGCGGTTTTGCCGATTGGAGAAATCCTTGTCCACAAAGGCCTTGAAAAAACAAATCAACCATAAAAAATTAGGGCTGAATCCGGTTACTAATAATGCAGATATCGATATTTTCAATATCACCCGTGCTGTCGTTGGGGAAATTTGGAACAACACTCGGTATTAGGATTTTTAGCCACCCATGAAATAATGGACACCCGATTCGCTGCCGCAAATTAATGCTATAATCAGAGTCAACAATCGAATGGACCCATCGTGGATGGATATGTCATTTCGATGCCCCAGAAAGAAATAAATATACTGCAAAGGAATTTGACTATGACTGAGGGTAAGCGTGTTTTAGGAAGTAGCATCCTTTGCGCCTTTTTACTTTCGTGTGGGCACCATGAAAAATCGCAAACAACTATACGGGTATCTGGAGCATTCGCGCTTTATCCAATGATGGTCCAATGGGCGCAGGAATACCAAAAAGCTAATCCTGGTGTCCGGATCGATGTCTCAGCCGGGGGTGCTGGCAAAGGGATCACAGATAGCCTTGCTGGATTAGTAGATATTGGAATGGTTTCTAGGGAAATCACTCATGAGGAAGTTGCAAAAGGCGCTGTGTTCGTGCCCGTAGCCCGGGATGCGACATTCGCTATTATGAACGCAGCTAACCCGCTCGCTGCAGACATGATGAAGCATGGGTTGTTTAAAGAACCGGCTAAAAGTGTTTGGATCGGCAATAACTCGGTGACTTGGGGAAAATTGGCTGAATCGATCAATGCTTCGGCTGTCCGGCCATATACGAGATCCGATTCATGCGGGGCGGCAGAAGTTTGGGCGAATTATCTTGGCGGTAAGCAGCCTGATCTTGCTGGCATTGGTGTATATGGAGACCCTGGCATTGCCGAGGCTGTTCGAAAGGATACCCAAGGAATTGGTTATAGTAATTTGGGTTATGCATATGACATAAAATCCGGATTACCAGTAGCTGGCCTAGCGGTCATTCCTCTGGATGGAAATGGAAATGGAAAAATAGACCCTGAAGAAGATCTTTCTACCAGGGATAAGGCTGTTCAAGCTATTCGCTCGGGAGCTTATCCGGCTCCTCCAGCCAAAGATTTGTATCTTGTGACAAAATCCGAATTCAAAGGGCAGGTTGCTTTATTTGTGAATTGGATTCTAAATGACGGGCAAAAACTCGTGGATCCTGCCGGGTACATTCAAATCAGTGAGCCAAAATTGAAGGATGCCCGGAGCAAAATATCCAAATGAGCGTTTTGCTCTTTCGTAGATTTAAAGATCAAATCGTAACGATGTCTCTTCGAGGGATACTCGTTGGAGTACTTATATTATCTGCTGGATTATTGGGCATTCTATTGCTTAAATCTGCTCCAATGATTAGTGACTTTCCTTTGTCGAAATTGATATTTTCAGCTGCTTGGAACCCATGGAAGGGACAATTTGGACTGAGTGCTTTCATTGTTGCGTCGTTAGGTGTGGCGATAATTGCTCTAATCTTTGCTTCGCCTGTGAGCTTGCTGGCTGCCTTGTATCTTTCTGAATGTGCTAATAGACGACTGCGGAATGCTCTACGCTTGCCAATCGATATTCTTGCTGGAGTTCCTTCCGTTGTTTTTGGTCTTGTTGGTGTAATTGTCATTATCCCAAGCGTCTCAATCCTCAGTCGCTTGTGCGGTAGGGATACAACAGGGTACTCGATATTGTCGGGGGGGATCCTGCTGGCCATTATGATAATGCCTTATATCCTTTCACTTTCGTTGGAAGTTCTTCTTTCCCTCCCTGCGGAAGCGAGGGAAGCGGCCATCGCATTGGGAGCAACTCGGTGGGAAACAGTTCGCCACGTCGTGCTCAAACGATCGGTAGTCGGATTGGTTGCGGCCGTAGTTCTTGGGTTTGCAAGGGCTTTTGGTGAAACTATTGCAGTAATGATGGTCGTTGGAAACGTTGCGAAAATCCCCCATTCGGCATTTGATCCAGCCTATCCCTTACCTGCTCTGATTGCTAATAATTTCGGCGAGTTGATGTCAATCCCACGGTTTGATTCGGCCCTTTTTTTGGCAGCGCTCGTACTCATGATAATCGTTGGAATTTTTAGTTTGGCAGCCCAAGCGGTCTTGCACCACATTGGAAGGATTTGAGTGATGCGGAATCGCAAAATGAAAGATGCCCTTTTCTATTGGACGATGCTGGGCTCGCTTGCGTTCATCTTGGCAGTATTTTCTGTCATTCTAATCGTAGTATTTTCCAAAGGTTTTCCAGCTCTTCGTTGGTCCCTTATTTTTCAATTACCAAAAAGTGGCTACTATCTAGGGCAGGACGGCGGCGTAGCGAATGCCATTCTTGGGACTTTATATCTCTCTTCTGGTGCCGTTCTGGTATCCATCATCCTTGCATTACCGGCAGCAATAGCTCTTCAGAAGGATTATACTTCTCCGCGCTTCGCGCAATTCACGCGGCTAATCCTGGATGTCCTTTGGGGCACGCCTAGCATCGTTTATGGTGCAATTGGATTTGCTATCATGGTTTATTTAGGAATTCGAGCCTCTCTACTGGGAGGAATTTTTGCATTGTCCTTGGTTATGCTACCTCTCATGATTAGAAGCATGGACGAAGTGATTCGGATTGTTCCGGAGGAACTGAGAGAAACACCACTGGCGCTCGGTTCTACCCGCTTCGAGATGGTGAGAGCGGTGTTGCTGAAACAAGCCTTTCCCGGGATTCTCACAGCCGTTCTGCTGGCTCTTGGGCGCGGCATCGGGGATGCCGCATCTGTTCTTTTTACGGCAGGTTTCACGGATAATCTTCCCGGCTCGCTGATGGATCCCGTTGCCTCCCTTCCGTTGGCGGTGTTTTTTCAGATTGGCTCTCCATTGAAAGAAGTGCAGCAACGCGCTTATGCATCAGCAATGATTTTGCTTTTCCTTATTCTTGTAATTAATATCGTTTCTCGAATTCTGGAAAAACGATTTACTCGCCACACCATACGGTAACTAAATGCCACATATCGCTATCCGGAATCTCAATGTGCAGTGCGGGGATCACCAGATTCTGAAGGACGTCAATTGCGACATTCCTGATGGATGCATCGTCGCCATCGTTGGGCCATCCGGGTGTGGTAAAACCACGCTGTTGAAAAGCCTGAATCGATTATTGGACCTTAATGAGGACGCAAAGATTCAAGGCCAGGTACTATTGGATGGAAGCGACATCTACGGTGAATCTTCTGATGTTTTATCACTTCGGAAAAAGGTTGGATTCATGGCCCAGCGGCCCTATCCATTGCCGATGTCCATTCAAGATAATGTGTCTTTTGGTCCAAAAATACATGGATTGCCCGATACTTCGCATGGGATGGTCGAACGCTATCTTCGTCTTGCCGGGCTTTGGGAGGAAGTAAAGGATAGATTGGATTCTCCTGCAGCCAAGTTGTCCATCGGCCAACAGCAGCGGCTTGCCTTGGCCCGTACTCTTGCGGTAGAACCCGAAGTTATCCTCGCAGATGAACCGACTTCGGCTTTGGATCCAATTTCCGTGAAGATTGTCGAACATCAATTTCGACTATTAAAAAGTCAATATACAATAGTTTTGGTGACTCACATATTAAGACAAGCAAGACGTTTGGCGGATCACGTTATTTTTATGTATTCAGGAGAGTTGGTAGAACAGGGACCCGCTGAATCCTTTTTTGCTGCACCAAAAGACGAACGGACAAGAGCCTACTTAAGTGGAGAAATTAGCTGATGACATATAATTTATCTTATTTGCGCAATCTTGAATCGGAGTCCATACACATTCTTAGGGAGGTCGCGGCAGAATTCCAGCACCCTGTGATGTTGTATTCTGTTGGTAAAGATTCCAGTGTGCTGGTCCGCTTGGCTTTGAAAGCATTTTATCCTGGGAAGCCGCCGTTTCCATTAATGCATGTCGATACAGGGTATAAATTCCCTGAAATGTATACTTTTAGAGATGCTTTCTGTAAGTCAATAGATATCCGGCTTATAATTGAAAGAAATGAACCATGGATTGCGAAAGGTTGTCATCCACTCAAAGATGGCGTGGACTCGTGTTGTAGTCGTTTGAAAACGGGCGCATTGCTTGATGCAATTCGTAAACATAATTTTAATGCGGCAATCGGGGGAGCACGTCGAGAGGAAGAAAAATCCCGAGCTAAAGAGAGAGTTTTTTCCATACGAGACGCACATGGCCAGTGGGATCCAAAAAATCAGCGCCCTGAGTTGTGGAGTCTTTATAATACCTGCCTATCAGAGGGCGAGAGTGTGAGAGTATTTCCGCTTAGTAACTGGACCGAGTTGGATATTTGGCAATACATTAAGCTGGAATCCATCCCGGTGGTGCCTATTTATTTCGCCAAAGAGCGTAAAGTTATTCGACGTAATGGGATTTTGATTCCGATATATGCAGGTGCGACTCTGGACGATCAAGTGTCTGAAGATGAAACAGAATTAATATCCTGCCGCTTTCGAAGTTTAGGCTGTATTCCTTGCACTGGTGCAGTTGAATCTAAGGCGACGACTATAGACGACATCATCGAAGAGGTTGCTGCAGCCCGCAAATCCGAGCGAGAAAATCGAATCATCGACCTAACGGGCGATGCTTCCATGGAACAAAAGAAAAAAGAGGGATATTTTTAATGGAATCCACCAAGTCCCTTCTTAGGATTGTGACCACCGGAAGCGTGGATGACGGTAAATCCACCTTGATGGGAAGGTTGCTTTACGAAACTCGTTCAATATTTGAAGATCAATTCGAGTCCATCCGGAAGACCTCCCAGCGGCGCGGTCAATCCGAGGTCGATCTCTCCTTGCTCCTCGACGGTCTTGCCGCAGAGCGAGAGCAGGCGATTACCATCGATGTGGCCTATCGATACTTTGAAACATCCGAGCGAAAGTTCATACTGGCAGATTGTCCGGGGCACGTGCAGTACACCAGGAACATGGTGACCGGAGCCTCCAATGCGGATTGCGCGATAGTGCTTATCGATGCCCGCAATGGCATGGTCACACAATCAAGGCGACATGCTTTTATCCTTTCCCTTCTGCAAATTCGCCATATAATAGTCGTTATAAACAAAATGGATTTGATGGATTATTCTCAGTCGGTCTTTGACCACATAAAGGATGATTATCTTGATTTTTCGGAAAAATTAGAAATTCCAGACTTAACATTCATCCCGGTTTCGGCCTTGAATGGTGATAATGTCACTCGATTGAGCTCGGAAATGCCTTGGTACTCAGGACCGACCTTGCTGCAACATCTTGAATCCATACGTGTCCAATCCGAGCACAACAGAGTCGATTTTCGATTTCCAGTCCAATGTGTCATCAGGCCGAATTTGGACTTCCGTGGATTTGCAGGGAGGATCGCCTCAGGGACCATAAGGCCGGGAGAGGAAATCGCAGTGTTACCCTCGGGTCGGACTTCGATCGTGAAAACGATCGAAACGTACGATGGCCCTCTTCAAGAAGCTTTTGCTCCTCAATCAATCCTGATAACACTAGAGGATGAAATAGACGTAAGCCGCGGATGCATGATTGTCCGGCGTAAAAACCTTCCGCACGTTGGTCATCGTTTGGAAGCGACTATATGTTGGATGGATGATATTCCATTGCAACCTGGGAAGCCCTATTTATTGAAACACACTACCAATACGGTCAAAGCATTTGTATCCGAAATAGTATATCGGTTTGATGTGGATACCCTGCACCGTAAGCCTGCATCAACATTGGAGTTGAATGACATAGGGAAGGTCGAAATACAAACCACTCTTCCCATCTTTTTCGATCCCTACAAGCTGAACCCAAGTACTGGTTCATTTATTCTCATCGACCAACTCACGAATAAAACCATTGGAGCTGGTTTGATTCGTGGCGAAACCACTACATTGGAGGACGTGACTTCGAACGAGAATTCCAGTCAACGGAAATCTCCGAACATCCTGCCAGCAAAGCTGAATATTCCCATGGAGACCAGGGAAACGCGCAATGGCCACAGAGCTGCGGTTCTGTGGTTTACCGGCCTCTCTGGATCTGGCAAATCGACGTTAGGTCGAGCGTTAGAAACCGCATTGTACGAGCGGGGATGCCAAACGATGTTGTTGGACGGGGATCAACTCCGGCAAGGGCTTTGCGGGGACCTTGGTTTCTCGATAGCTGATCGCTCGGAGAACATTCGTCGAGCGGGTGAGGTGGCCAAATTATTTTATACCTCTGGTCATATCACGATTTGCACTTTCATTAGTCCCATTGCTAAAGATCGAGACTTTGTGCGTTCACTATTCCCTTCCGATGGATTCCATGAATTCTATGTGAATTGTCCATTGGATGTGTGTATTCAGCGTGATCCAAATCAGCTATACCAAAATGCGTTGATAGGAAATATCAAGGATTTCACTGGAATTGCCAGTGTTTACGAACCGCCTGCAAAGCCTGAGATGGATTTAAGAACGGATGTAGACAAAATGGACATACAGATCGAGAACCTTCTTAATTACCTGGAATCTCACTTCATAATAAAATCTTGAGATCAGAGGAATATGGATTAATAGCGTGGTCGTTGGCGCAGGTGAGAATTAAGCAACTATGTTCGTGTCGGTAATCATCCCCAGTTTCAATGGCGGCCGTAAATTCCCGCAGGTTCTGAAGACCGTACTGGCACAGCAAGTTCCTTGGTCCTTTGAAGTCATCATTGTGGATTCAGAGTCAAGCGATGGAACTGCACAAATGCTTGCTGAAAAGGCGAGGACGGACAGCAGATTGAAAGTGTTCAGCATTCCTCAGGCCGAGTTCGGTCATGGCAAAACACGGAATTACGCAATCGGATTGTGCCGGGGCGATTTTGCAGTCCTAATCACTCAAGATGCAGAGCCTCTGAATACGGATTGGCTGCGATTTTTGGTCGAATCGGTGGCGGCCGTTCCAGATTCGGCGGGAGGATTTGGGCGACATGCTCCTTTTCCAGAAACGAATCCATTTGTGGCAAGGGATTTAAACAATCATTTTGATGCGCTAGCCCGTATGCCGGCCGAGAGATATATACGGGATCGGGCTGAATATGACCGGGACGTCGGTCTCAGGCAAACGCTCCATTTCCATTCAGATAATAATGCCTGCATTCGCAAGGCCTATTGGCAGCAGCATCCCTTACCGGAAATTCCATTTGGTGAAGATCAAGCATGGGCCAGAGGGGTCATGGAGCGAGGGGACAAGCTTGTGTATGTGGACGGTGCGGTCGTTCGGCATGCGCATAATTTTGGCCCGCTCGAGAATTACAAGCGGGCTAAGGAAGAGGCCGTTTACTATGCCAGAGAGTTTGGGTATGTGTTGGAGAAGAGGCCTCTTCGGGCCCTGCGCCGATCCTTTCGACAGACATTCAGGGATGTGAAGTATTTCCTCGGGCTTCCCAAACCGCGTCCTTCCTGGAAATGGATATGCCTGGTAGGTCCACTGAACCTCGCTAGAAGGCTGGGGTACTGGCGAGGGGCGAAGATAGCCTTTCTCTCGAATTGTTCGGAGGTCAGCGGGAAGAAGGGGACCTGAGGCCTCGTTAGGATTCTGATTTCTGCTTTGAGGCCAACCAGTTCAAGGCATCAAGTGGGTTCAGGCGGTTGAGGTCCAATGCATTGAGTTCTTCTCGCAGCGGGTCAGTTTCAAACATGGGAAGTAAGGGCTGTGTTGGTTCGTGTTTCCTGCGTTGTGGTTTCTGGACTATTGCCGGATCAAGGGTTTCCGAAAGGATGCGTTGCGCATTGTTTATCACGGATCTAGGAAGTCCGGCCAGTCGTGCCACCTGGATGCCGTAACTGCGATCCGCCGGCCCCTCGGCAATGCGGTGGAGAAAGAGCAACCGTTCTTCCCACTCCTGAACTTCCACATGGAGGTTGTGGATTCTTGGATCGTCAGCCAGACGCGTGAGTTCGAAAAAATGGGTGGCGAACAGGGTCCGGGGTGCGCCACCTTTCAGATCCTTCAGATGCAGGGCGATGGCTTCGGCCAGTGCGAGGCCGTCCCGCGTGGAAGTTCCACGGCCGATCTCGTCGAGGATGACCAGGGAATTGGGGGATACCTGATTAAGTATCCGTGCGGTTTCAGTCATCTCGACCATGAAGGTGGATTGACCCTTCGCAAGAAAATCGCTGGCGCCAATCCGAGTGAAAATCCGATCCGTGATACCGAAGCGCATCAACTCGGCCGGCACGAATGAACCGACCTGGGCGAGCACGACGAGTAAGGCCGCGGTGCGCAGGAAGGTCGACTTGCCACCCATGTTGGGGCCGGTCACCACGGCCATGGCATGTTCCGGGCGAAGATCCAGATCGTTTGGAATGCACTCTCGACCGAGACGGGCCTCCAGCATGGGGTGACGGGCACCCGCAAGCACCAGTTCGCGATCTTCCGAAAGCTCCGGCCTGATCCAGCCGGAGTGGCGCGCGCGTTCTGCCAATGCCGCCAGCGAATCCAGTTTCGCGATGGCTTGAGCGAGCATTGTGATTCCGGCGCGATGTTCCAGCACCAGGTTCGTGAGGCGCTTGAATTGAAGCTCTTCCAGCTTCAACTGGTCCGTCTCCGCGGAAAGCAGGCGCTGCTCGAAGGCCATCAATTTTTCCGTCGTGAACCGCTCGGCGTTGGCGAGCGTCTGCTTGCGGATGAAGTGAGCGGGAGCGGCAGCGAGGTTGGCTTTCGTGATCTCGAAGTAGTAGCCGAATACCCGGTTGTACTTGATCTTCAGACTGCTGATCCCGCTCGCAGTGCGCTCTTCTTCCTCCAGTTCGAGCATGACCTGCTTGGCGTCCCGGGCCAGATGACGCACCGCATCCAGTTCCGGATCCACACCCTCCTTGATGGCGCCACCTTTCTCGAGATCCAATGGCGGCACCTCCGCGAGGCATCGTTTCAGCTCCAACAACAGGTCGTCGCACAGCGGCGTACGATCCGACCAGAGGTCAAGGTCGGTGGCTTCCTGAAACCAGCCTCCATTCAGGATCAGTCCAGGAAGCTGCTGGATCCGCTCGAGACCATCGCGCAACTGTCCAAGTTCGGGGGGCGAGATCAGACCCAGGGCAACTCTTCCCAGCAAACGGTCCAGGTCGGGAAGGCTGCTCAGGAGCTTCTGCAATGGCTCACGCCGGGGGTCCTCGGTGAGCCATTCCACCTGCGACCAGCGGAGTTCAAGAGCTTCACGGTCACGCAGGGGCTGGTCGAGCCAGGCTTTCAGCAGCCTCGAGCCCATCCGTGTCCGGCAGGAGTCGAGAAGGTGGAGCAAGCTGCCTGTCTTTGTGCCATCCAGCGTATTGGCGAAGGTCTCCAGATGCCGTGCGGACGTCGCATCAAGCAAGGGACCAGTGGCTCCAAGTTCAAGGGACACGCCCTGAATGTGCGCGGGTCGTCCTTTCTGGGTGGTCTCCACTTGATCCAACAGCGCCCCCAGGGCTCCAATCGCAGCTGGGAATGGTTCGAGTCCAACACCCTCAAGGTGGGTCCAACTAAAAAAGGAAAGGATTTGTTGACGGGCCCTCTCCGTCTCGAACCGCCAGGAAGGAAGAGCAGTCCGCGCCGCGTCCAGCTCGAATGGATCAGTGGATCCTTCGGCCAGAATCAGTTCCTGCGGGGCCAAACGTTCAAGGGTCGAGGCCAAGAGTTCCGTACCCTCTCCCGGGATGACTCGCAGTTGACCCGAGGCCAATTGCAGCAAAGCAATGCCCCAGGCCTCGCGATGGCGATGGACGGACGCTAGCCAACGGCCATCGTCATCCAGCCAGGTGCCCGGAGTGATGATGCGTTTGATGGCGCGGGGCAGGAGGCCTTTGACCTCTTCGGGCTTGGCTGTCGGATCTGCGATGGCGGCGGAGTAGCCAGCTGCCAGGAGCTTTGGCAGGTAGGATTCCAGCGCGAAATGGGGAACACCGCACATCGGGGTTTCCATATCCGTGCCTTTGCCCCGGGCAGTCAATGCGATGTCCAGCACCGGCGCGGCCTTCACGGCATCCTCGCCCAGGATTTCGTAGAAATCACCCATCCGAGTGAGGAGGATGGCCTCGCCAGCCTCGCGTTTGAGGCCAGCGATCTGCTGCATCATGGGTGTGGACATCGCGATCTCTTATGGATTCAGGCAAGCGTCAAGACTATCAATTCGCAGGCATTCCAGTCATGGCAGGAATCATATCCGCGAGCAGACCCGTTCCATCGCTGCAATCAGGGATTTGATGGACTGTTCCATGATCGAACAGAACGCAATCCGGATAGGGCGGTCAAGGTGAACTGCTGCATTGACCAAGAATCCTAGCCGCAGATGGCAAGGGGAAGCGCATAACATTTGAACTCGTCGATCGGTATGTGTTTTTCAAGTAATGGGACAGTGCCTGGATCGGACAGATCGGAAAAAATTCTACAACTTCGCATTTGGATGCTTTCTTTTGTTGCGGCGAACGCGCGCTGCTGTCTAGACTTGAAGTGCTGCAAACAAGCCACGAGGGCTGGTCCCTGCAGCCGTGATACGTCGCGCCTTTACACGTGGAGAGTGTGCCTATGAGCCCTAACCTCAACGTCCCGGATTACGTACGCAATGCCAAGGCGATCGCTTGGATTGAGAAAGTGGTGGCGTTATGCAAGCCAGCTTCCGTCTACTGGTGTGATGGCTCCCAGGCGGAGTACGACCGGTTATGCGAGCAGATGGTGGCAAGCGGAACCTTCAAGCGGTTGAATCCCGAGAAGCGCCCCAACTGCTTCCTGGCCCTTTCTGACCCTAGCGATGTCGCCCGCGTGGAGGACCGGACCTTCATCTGCTCACTGCGCAAGCAGGATGCGGGTCCCACCAACAATTGGGTGGATCCGCGCGAGATGAAGACGAAGCTCACGGCTCTGTTCGAAGGATCCATGCGCGGGCGGACGCTGTACGTGATCCCTTTCAGCATGGGGCCCCTGGGTTCCAACATTGCCCACATCGGCATCGAGCTGACAGATTCTCCCTATGTCGCCGCGAACATGCGCATCATGACCCGCATGGGCCGAAAGGTCTGGGATGTGCTGAGCGATGGTGATTTCGTCCCCTGCCTGCACTCGGTTGGCCGGCCGCTGCTCTCTGGCGAAAAGGATGTTCCCTGGCCGTGCAACCGCGAAGAGAAGTACATCGTCCATTTCCCCGAAGAGCATGCGATCTGGTCTTACGGCAGCGGCTACGGCGGGAATGCGCTGCTCGGCAAGAAGTGCTTCGCGCTCCGCATCGCCAGTTCCATGGCTCGCGATCAGGGATGGCTCGCGGAACACATGCTGATCCTCGGCCTCGAGGAACCGGGCGGCGCCAAGACCTACGTAGCCGCGGCATTCCCAAGCGCCTGCGGGAAGACCAACTTCGCCATGCTGCAGGTTCCGGAGCACTTCAAGGGCTACAAGGTCACCACCATCGGCGATGACATCGCCTGGATCAAACCCGGCCAGGACGGCAAGCTCTACGCCATCAATCCGGAGGCCGGCTTCTTCGGCGTAGCGCCGGGCACGGGCATGAAGTCCAACGCCAACGCCATGCTGACCATGACGAAGAACAGCATCTTCACCAACGTGGCCATGACGCCCGATGGGGATGTCTGGTGGGAAGGCATGACCG
>DCFP01000129.1:23948-24294 GCA_002319925.1 Holophagaceae bacterium UBA1801
TGGTGGGAAGGCATGACCGACGAAGAGCCCGAGAAACTCATCGATTGGCAGGGGCAGGAATGGACCAAGGGCTGCGGACGCAAGGCCGCTCATCCCAACAGCCGCTTTACGGCCCCGGCCAGCCAGTGCCCCTCAATCGATCCGGCCTGGGAAGATCCCAAAGGCGTGCCCATCAGCGCCTTCATTTTCGGCGGCCGCCGCGCGTCCACTGTGCCGCTCGTCATGCAGGCCTTCAGTTGGAGCTTCGGCGTCTATATGGCCGCCACCATCGGCAGCGAGATGACTGCTGCGGCCGCCGGCAACATCGGTGAGGTGCGCCGTGATCCCTTCGCCATGCTGCCCTTCT
>DCFP01000129.1:24558-25739 GCA_002319925.1 Holophagaceae bacterium UBA1801
GCTACCACATGGGCGACTACTTCAATCACTGGCTCAAGATGGGTCGCGAGATCAAGAACCCGCCACGCATCTTCACCGTCAATTGGTTCCGCAAGGACAAGGGAGGCAGGTTCATCTGGCCCGGCTACTCGGAGAATTTCCGGGTGCTGAAGTGGATTGTGGACCGCGTGCACGGCAAGGCCTATGCAGCCGAATCGCCCCTGGGCTGGATTCCCCAGGAGGGGGACCTGGATCTGACCGGGTTAAACGGATTCGGTCCCGCCCAGTTGAAGGACGCGATGCGAATTCCAAGGGACGATTGGCGGAAGGAGCTCCTGTTCCACGAAGAGCTTTTCGAGAAGCTTTACGATCGGATGCCCAAGGAATTCCTCCACATGCGCCAGCTTTTACTTTCCAACCTATGGCGCACCCCTCAGGAGACCGGTCCTTCCTTGTAGACATGTTCCATACCTCCATTGAGAAAGCCCTGCACCGCAGGGCTTTTCTTTTTCAAATGTCTAAAGTAAATTATTAAGAAAATCTTAGTTGACACATATCATATCTGAATCTATGTTGAGACCTGGAGGGATCCATGTCCCAGCTACCATTCACTCAGAAAGCCAACGATGCCCTGGTGGCGGCCCGCGAGAAGGCCATCGAGGGGCAGCATCCAGAGCTGTTGCCGCAACATTTGTTTCTGGCCTTGTTAGCTCCGGAGATGGGATTGCGCCCAGTACTGGAACGGGCTGGGCTTCAGGCCGAATCCACCAAAGGTCTTGTCGATGGCGCCGAGGATCTGATCAACAGACTCACCAAGGCCATTGGTGGTTCCGAGCCCCATGTCGGACCTGCATTCCGGAACTTCCTGGAGCTGGCCTCCGATACCGGCCGCGGATTGGGGGACCGGTTCCTTTCGACGGATGCCATGCTCCTGGCCTTCACGAACGCGCACACGGATGTGAAGAAGCTGCTGGAGCGATTCGGACTGGATCGGAAGAAGCTCGAGGCCGCAATCCGCGAATCGCGTAAGGGCGCGCGTGTGGAGGACGAACGGGCCGAGGAGAAGTTCGCGGCCTTGGAAAAGTACGCCAAGGATTTCACGGCGCTGGCGGAGAGCGGCAAGCTGGATCCCGTGATCGGGCGGGACGAGGAGATCCGCCGGGTGCTGCAAGTGCTTTCGCGGCGCACCAAGAACAACCCGG
>DCFP01000129.1:25994-26565 GCA_002319925.1 Holophagaceae bacterium UBA1801
ACCAAGAACAACCCGGTGCTCATCGGTGAAGCGGGGGTGGGCAAGACGGCCATCGCCGAAGGTCTGGCACAGCGCATCGTGCGCAGTGATGTGCCGGAATCCCTCAAGGGCATCCGTCTCATGGGGCTGGACATGGGCTCCCTCGTGGCGGGAACCCAGTACCGCGGACAGTTCGAGGAGCGCTTGAAGGGCGTGATCAAGGAGATCGAAGCCAGCGAGGGCAAGATCATATTGTTCATCGACGAGATGCACTTGCTCGTGGGCGCGGGTTCCGCCGAGGGCAGCATGGACGCGGCCAATCTGCTGAAACCCGCCTTGGCCCGCGGCGATCTGCGCTGCATCGGCGCGACCACGCTCAACGAGTACCAGAAGCACGTGGAGAAGGATGCGGCTCTCGCCCGGCGCTTCCAGCCCGTCTATGTGGATGAGCCCAGCGTCGAGGACTCCATCAGCATCCTGCGCGGACTGAAGGAGCGCTACGAACTGCACCACGGGGTTCGCATCCGCGATGCTGCATTGGTGGAGGCCGTGCAGCTTTCGAGCCGGTACATCGCCGATCGCTTCCTGCCCG
>DCFP01000129.1:26833-27222 GCA_002319925.1 Holophagaceae bacterium UBA1801
ACAAGGCCGTGGACCTCATGGACGAAGCCGCTTCCAGCGTGCGCATGCAGATCGACAGCCGGCCCATCGAGATCGATGTCCGAGAGCGCCGGGAAATGCAGCTTCAGCTCGAACGGCACGCCCTCGCCAAGGAGAAGGATCCCGTCAGCAAGGCGCGGAGCCAGGAGTTGGACAAGGAACTGGCCGAATTGAACGAAGAACTCGCGCGCTTGCGGGCCCAGTGGGACATCGAAAAGAAGCAGGTGGAACAGACCCGGGCCATGCAGAAGCGGCTCGACGACCTGCGGATCGAGCTGGACCAGGCCAAGAACAAGGGCGAGTACGAACGCGCTTCCCGCCTGGAATACGGCGAGATCCCGAGCCTGGAGAAGCAGATCGAAGCGGCCTCG
>DCFP01000160.1 GCA_002319925.1 Holophagaceae bacterium UBA1801
CGCCCCCCCCCGCCCCCCCCCCACACACCCCAGCCGTTCCCTGACCGGCTACGCCGAGCAGATCAGCAACGTCTCCCAGCCTTGATCCTTCCCCGCCGCAATGAAAAGGAGCCGGACCTCCCGGCTCCTTTTCATTTCAACACCTGATCTGTTCAGCTCTTCCGATTCACCTTCGCTCCCGTGTAACTGGCCTGGTCCCTAGGCTTCACGATCATCTCGTCGATGTCCACGTGATCAGGGAGCTCCAGAGCCCAGCGGATGCACTCAGCAATATCGGCGCCCGTGAGGGGTGTCATGCCCTGGTAGATGTTCTTGGCGCGGTTCTCGTCGCGGAAGCGCACCAGGGAGAATTCCGTTTCGACCATGCCGGGGTCCACGCTGGTGACGCGGATGGGTTCGCCGCACAGTTCCAGGCGCAGGGTCTGCACCAGTGCCCTTACCGCATGCTTCGAGGCGCAGTAGGCGCCGCCGCCCTCGTAGACCTGGTGGCCGGCCGTGGAGCCGATGAAGAAGATGTGGCCCCAGCCCGCGTGGCGCAGGTGCGGCAGCGTGGCCTTCAGGGTGCGGATGACGCCTTCGACGTTGGTGTGCATCATCGCCTGCCAATCCTCTTCCAGCACGGAATCCAGCTTGTCCATGCCACGAGCCAGGCCGGCATTGGCCACCACCACGTGAAGGCCGCCGAGAGCTTCAACTGCATCACGCACGAATCCCTCCATGAGATCCGTGTTGCGGGTGTCCACCAGTCCTGCGAAGGTACGGATGCCGTAGGTCTTCTCCAGCTCGGCCGCCAGGGTCTTCACGCGCTCCACTCGGCGCGCTCCCAGCGCGAGATGACAGCCCCGCGATGCGAGGAGCCTCGCCGTGGCTTCACCGAAACCGGACGATGCGCCGGTGATGAGGACGATGGGATGTTCAGGCCGCATGGCAGTTCACCTCTTGCGAGAAGCATAGCTCCGAGACGTTGCGATCAAAATCTCACTTTCAGGGCAGGGGCAGGCGGTTCGAAGCCTTGATCTCTCGCAGAGAAACACTGGAGTGGATGGCCCGGATCTCCGGCAGCTTGCGGAACACGCGATCGATGAACTGGCCGTAGGAATCCAGATCCGGCGCCACCACCTGCAGCAGGAAATCGGCCTGGCCCGTGATGTTGTGGCAGGCGATCACCTCCGGGCAGGACTGCACCACGTGCTCGAACCGCGCCGTGGCTTCGTCCGTGTGGATGGAAACGCTCAACTGGACGAAGGCGAGAACGCCGTAGCCCAGCTTGCGGCGATTGAGATTGGCCTGGTAGCCGTCGATGTAGCCCTCGGACTCCAGCCGCTTCAGGCGCCGCCAGCAGGGCGTCTCGCTCAGGGAGAGGCGTTCGGCCAGTTTCGTGTTCGAGAGCCGCCCATCCTCCTGCAATAACCGCAGGATGGACCTGTCCACGGGGTCCAACTCAGGAGCGATGGATTTCTTTCTCATTTCGGCCTCATTCTGAAAGAATCCTCTCCATACATTCATTTATCGAGCAAAAAAAGCAATGATCTTCCGGGGAATCGCTGGGCAAACTGGAGGTTCAGATTGCCGCGAGGATGCCATGTCCACCGATCTCACCCAGCCCTTTGACGCTGCCGAATTCAGGAACCATGCTCATCGCGCCGTGGACCTTCTGGCCGAACACCTGGAACGCGTGAACCGCCGCGAAGGTCCGGTGCTTCCACCCTGGACACCGGAACAAAGCCTCCAGCGCTGGCCCGCGGACTTCGGCGCCGCTCCTGCAGGTGACCCATCGGCGTTCCTCGCGCAGGTGATCGAGAGCAGCAACCACCTCCACCATCCCCGCTACATCGGCCACCAGTGCACGTCTCCACTGCCCATGAGCGCGATGCTCGATTTCGCCGGGGCCTTCCTCAACAACGGCTCGGCCGTCTACGAGATGGGTCCTCACTCCACGGCCATGGAACGGGCCGTGGCCCAGTGGTTCGCGGGTCGCATCGGCTACGATGCTGCCCACTCGGATGGCTTCTTCACCCACGGCGGGAGCGCGGGCAATCTCACAGCCCTGCTGGCGGCGCGCCAGTCCGGAACGCCCTACGACGTGTGGGAGGAGGGCGTGAAGGATGCCTCGAATCTCTGCGTGATGTCCCCCGATACGACCCACTACAGCGTGCGCCGCAGTGCCCAGGTCATCGGCCTGGGGGGCAGGTCCGTCATTCCCATTGCCACGGATGAGAAGTTCCGCATGCGCGTGGGTGAACTGGCGAAGGCGCTGAAGAATGCCAAGTCCGAAGGCAAGTCAATCCTCGCCGTCGTCGCCAGCGCGGGATCCACGGCCACGGGCGCCATCGACCCGCTGGATGCGGTCGCCGACCTTTGCGCCGAGTACGGCGTTTGGTTCCACGTGGATGGCGCCCACAGCGGCGCCATGGTGGTCTCCGACAAGCTGCGTCCCCGCCTGAAGGGCATCGAGCGCGCCGATTCCACCATCATCGATGCCCACAAGATGATGCTCATGCCTGCGCTCGCGACACTCGTGATCTTCAAGGAAGGCCGCCGTTCCTTTGAGACCTTCAGCCAGCAGGCCAACTACCTGTTCGCGGGCGCGGATCCCACGGAAACCTGGTTCGACATGGCCCAGCGCACGCTCGAGTGCACCAAGCGCTCCCTGGGCTTGCAGGTCTATGGCTCGCTGAAAGCCCACGGCACCGATTACTTCGCCGCCTACATCGAGCGCATGTTCGAAATGGGCGAAGCCTTCGGGAAGATGGTCACCGCACGTCCCCACTGGGAACTAGCCACGGAACCCGAAGGCAACATCGTCTGTTTCCGCTACGCCCCGCCCGCGATCCTCGATGCCAACGCCTTCAACGCCAAGGTGCGCGAAGCCATCATCAAGGAAGGCTCGTACTACATCGTGAAGACGGTGCTGCGCGGCAAGACCTATCTGCGGGTCACCATCATCAATCCGCGCACGGAGATGAAGGACCTGGAAGAGCTGCTGGCGCGGGTGGAGGCGGAAGCGATCAAGGGCTGAGCCGGGCCTTCTGCACAAAGTTCCAGCCTTCGAGCCCATTGACGGTAGACTGTTTCTTTGCGGAGAAGCAGGTGAAACCCCTGTCACTCCTGGAACAACGAAATAGAGGAGAGGTCATGTCCGCCCCAAAGGACCGCGATGCGTTCGCATCCACCCTCGGCGCTTTCGCCGCCACCGTCGGCTCGGCCATCGGCCTGGGCAACATCTGGAAGTTCCCGT
>DCFP01000126.1:0-174 GCA_002319925.1 Holophagaceae bacterium UBA1801
GCGTGAGGATGGTGGCCTCGATCAGTGGCTCTTCGATGCGCGCAATCTTGGGCAGCGGCGGAAGCTTGGCGGGATTGTCCACATCGATCTCGGTGTCGTCCGTGAGATAGACCTGGTAACGGACGCTGGGCGCCGTGGTGATCAGATCCAGGTCGAATTCACGCTCCAGCCGCT
>DCFP01000126.1:470-12586 GCA_002319925.1 Holophagaceae bacterium UBA1801
AGGAAGCCGCAGCGGAAGCCGAAGCCGAGCGCCTGGCTGGTCTCGGGTTCGTACTGGAAGGAACTGTCGTTGAGGCGCAGCTTCTCCATGGCATCCCGGAGATTCTCGTAATCGTCGCTGCTGGTGGGAAAGATCCCTGCGAAGACCACGGGCTGCAGCTCCTTGAATCCTTTCAGCGCCTCAGTGGCGGGCTTTGTGTTGTGCGTGAGCGCGTGGGTGATCGTGTCGCCCACCTTAACGTCCGCAAGCTCCTTGATGCTCCCCACCAGGTAGCCCACCTCGCCGGGACCCATTTCGTCCAGTTTGGACATCTTGGGATTGAAGACACCCACCTCGTCCACGCGATGCTCGCCGCCCGTGGCCATGAAGTGGATGGTCTCGCCGGGCTTGATGCGCCCATTCACGACGCGGATGAGGCTCACCACGCCGCGGTAGGCGTCGTAGTAACTGTCGAAGACCAGGGCCTGGAGCGGCGCGTCGGGATTGCCCTGGGGTGGGGGAATGCACTTGACGACCTGCTCGAGCACCTTGTCACAGTTCTCGCCCGTCTTTGCACTCACTTTCACGGAGTGGGCGATGTCCACCAACCCGATGACCGTCTCGATCTCCTCGAGCACGCGTTCCGGTTCCGAGGAAGGCAGGTCGGTCTTGTTGAGAACAGGGAAGACTTCCAGATAGTTCTCCAAGGCCAGATAGGTGTTCGCGAGGGTCTGGGCCTCCACACCCTGGGTGGAATCCACGACGAGGATGGCGCCTTCGCAGGCGGCCAGGCTGCGGCTCACCTCGTAGGTGAAATCCACGTGTCCTGGCGTGTCAATGAGGTTCAGCGTGTAGGTCTTCCCATCCTGGGCATCGTATTTCAGGGTCACCGCGTGGGCCTTGATGGTGATGCCCCGTTCCCGTTCGAGTTCCATATCGTCCAGGATCTGGGCCTGCATCTCCCGCTTGGCGATCGTATTGGTCAGCTCCAGCAGGCGATCCGCTAGCGTGGATTTTCCATGATCGATGTGGGCGATGATTGAGAAATTGCGAATAAGGCTGGGATCCGTCACGCGTAACCTCGAACCGATCATTGTATCGCGCGCTCCTCGAACGGGCCTGCTTGAATTCTTGGCCTTGCCCCTCAACTTTTTCGATGTGTATTTCCTGATGGAAGGTAGGATTTTCCTAGGGTTCGCATTCAGCGGTCCCAGGCTTCGGAGGGTGGCGTGGTTCCCCGGAAATCAGAGGAACATATCCTGCTGGTGGACGACCTCGCACTGGTCCGCCGGACGATTCCCTCAAGGCTGGCGCCCATGGGGCGAAAGGTCAGCTCCGTCGTCAACGTGCCTGAGGCTTGGGAATGGCTGGAGAAGCACGTTCCTGAGCTGATCCTGCTGGACGTCGTGCTGCCGGGAAAGGACGGTCTCGCCTTCTGCAAGGAGCTCAAGGCGGATCCGCGCTTCCAGCGCATTCCCGTCGTCATGCTGACCGATGTCGCCGGCAACATCTTCGATCGGTGCCTCGAAGCCGGGGCCGATGACTACCTCCCGAAGCGCTGCAACGATGCCTACCTGAGAATCCGGATCCATCTTCACCTTCAATTGGCTGGGTTGAGGAAAACGACCGGGCGTGCACCAGGGTTAGTGGGACCCTCCACGATCCTGCTCGCGACGCATTCGTCCCTGCTTCAGGCCCAACTGCCGTCCCAGTTGTCGGGAGAAGGCCATTCGGTGCGGCTCGCGGATCGATTGGACGAAGTTCCCGCCTTGCTCACCGGGAAGGAGCAACTTCTGATTCTGGATATGTCCGTCGATCCAGGCGGTATCCACGAATTCCTCTCCGGACTCCGGATGAACCCCGAGTTCGCCTCCATTCCAGTGAGCCTGCTCTGCGACAAGGACGATGTGGAACACCTGACGGGCCTAGAATTCATGCTCGACGATGTACTGATCAAACCGTTGACGGCCCAGGTGAACCGTCATCGGGTGAGACTCCTACTTGAAATGGGCCACCTGCTGCAGGAGGCATGAAGCCGGATCGATAAACGATCATACTGTTGGATCGTTGCCGGAGTCCTCCATGCGTCCTGCCTTTGGGTTGATGCTTCCCTTGCTGACCGTCAGTGTGCTTTGCGCACAGGAGGCCGCCAAGCCCACCCTCCGCGAGAGTACCAAGGCCATCTCGGCGGTCATCGACGACTGGCACCAGGCTGCCGCCCAGGCGGATGAGGCGCGCTTCTTCGGGCATCTCGCGCCCGACGCCGTGTTCCTGGGAATGGACGAAACAGAGCGATGGGCCAAGGTGGATTTCCAGAAGATTGCCCACCCATGGTTCGAGAATCATGCGACCTGGAATTTCAAATCCAAACAGCGGAACACCTTCGTCGCGCTGGGCGGTGATGTGGCCTGGTTCGACGAGTTGATCGACATGGCGGGAAACGGCACCATCCGGGGTTCCGGCGTGCTCGTGAAGCAGGGCGACACCTGGTTGATAAGTCAGTACTGCCTCGCCTTGCCCATTCCCAGGCAGGTCTTCGCCGAAGTCCTTTCCGTGGTCAATTCCCAGAAGAGCGCGGCTTCGGGCAAGGAACCGGAAAAACCTCCCACGGAAAAGGAGGCGAAGTGATGAGCCGGCCTACCCGTGCTTGAAGAGCCAGTACATTCCTTCGCGGTCATTGGCCCAGGTTTCGCCGAAGAGCCGTAAAGCCGAAGCCGCTTCCTCAGGGCTCCCGGGCTCAACCGTCGCGGGAATCTGCTTGGGCAGCTTGCGGCGCCCGACCAGGAAATCCTCGAAGTAGGGATTCACGCTCCGGGCATAGGCCAATGCCTTTTCTGCACCCTTGTCCGATTTCGACCGGATGCGCTCCAGCACGGCCGCCCAGGCCATGAAGGCGGAAACCTCACCTTCCCATGCCTTCATCAAAGCGGCGAGCGGCTTCAATTGATTGCCCGCAAGGTGGCAGCAGACCAGCCGGTACCGGGCGCCCAGATGATCAGTCCCATCGATCTTCAGGAGCGCCTCCAGGTGTGGAATCGCAAGGGCAGGCTTCCCCGCCTTCTCCAAGGCCTGTGCCAACGCCATCCGCGCGCGCAGGTACGGGTGGGTTTCAGGCAGATCCCAGAGGCGATCGCGGTGCTCATGTAGAAAGGGCGTTCCCAGCCTGGCCTCGGCGCGATCCACGATGACTTTCAGTCTTGCCGCGAGATCCCTCGGAGTGGTGGCTTCTTCCCGGGCCAGCACCACCTGCGCATCGGTGCATTCGCCGTCCAGCTCAAGAGCCTTCCGGGCCAGGCTCGCCGCGTCCGCCCGCTTCGCGGCTTCCAGGGCCTGGGCGGCCAGTTCCTGGGCACTGGCTTTGTAGTCCCCCGGAGAGGCGTTGAGATCATTCCTGGACATTCCTGCATCCTCGACTAACAGCCTACCCTGGAATCAGGAGGCAGGGCTCGCGGAGACCTCGGCGGGTGGCGGCATGGAAGCCAGCTCGCGCCCGAAAGCGTTCCGGTTCATGACCACGAAAGTCGCCAGCAGGAACATCAGCACGGCGATGAGTGGAGCGCCGCGTTTCGCGGCTGCGAGGGGCTTCGGGGCCAGTTCGGACATGACCAGCAGAAGCGTGACGAGGACCAGCTTGAGTAGGAGGTAGTGTTCCGAGAACGGATGATCGCCCCGGCTGAGGCGCATGACCAGCAGGAGGATCCCGAGGAGAACCGCCAGCCGAAAGCCCCAGGCCACCACCTTCTTCCATAGCATTGCCGCCAGACCCCGGAACTCCTCCCGCACTTCTTCCAGCCCAGAAATGAGAAGGGCGACGACTGCGGCCCCGCCCGCGATGGCGAAGGATGCGAAGTGGAGCCATCTCACGATGTCGTAGGTCTGGAAATGTGGCATGGAATTCCTCTCGAAGGATGTCAGCTTCGCGCCAGGGGCATGGTCATGCAGCGCGGTCCCCCGCGGGCTCTGGTCAGTTCTGCGCTCTCCAGCATGATGGAATATTTTCTGCCATCCAAGAGATTGATGGAAGGGTCCGCGATCAGTTCGCTTGCCGTAAGGATCCGGTAGCCAGCCTTGTCCAGCTCGGCCGCGGTGACCCGGTTCCGGCTATACATGACGATGACGCCAGGAGCCAGACAGAACGCGTTGGCCCCGTCCGTCCACTGCTCCCGCTGCTGCATGATGAAATCGTTGCCGCCGCAGTGGATAGGTTTCACGTCGATGCCTACGCTCCTCAGCACCCTGAGCAGATTGGGAGCCGTATGCACGCGCAGTTCCGGATGACGGAGATCCATGACCACCACGTTGAGCAGTTCGCGGTTGCCATCGGTGAAATAGGGCGGATAGACGAGGCATTCGTCCTCGCTCGTGCGGGTGAAAATGGTGTCCAGGTGCATGGCGCTGCGGATCTTCGGCATGAGGACCATGAGCAGGTATTCGAAGGTCGATTCGCCGCGATTAAAAGCCGACCGGAGATTTTCGGCCAAGAGGTTGATGGCGTCCGCGCTGGTTCGCTCGCTGCAGCCCACGGCAACGACTTTGTCCGATAGGACGAGGGTGTCGCCCCCTTCCAGGCTCTGGGGCATCTTGATCTCGCCCCGCACCAGGGGCGTCACCTGATCGTAGAAACGTTCCTGGTCCTTCACGTGCCGGAGTCGTGGGTGGTAGCGGAAGACGTAGCTCAGGATCAGGGGCTCCCGTTCCCGGGCCCAGGTGGCCATGAAGTTGATGTTGTAGCCATGGCCGAGGACCGCCGCGGGATCCCGCATGAACAGCAGGTTAGGACATGGCCGCAGGCGGTAATCGAATTCCTTCTGCCAGTGGGTCGCCAACCGGGCGTCATCCCAGGGGATGCCCGTGATGATGCTTCGCGCTGCCTCCCGCGGCGGCAAGTCCCGGAGCAGGTTGCACGTCTTGTCGGGCAGGTCCACCAGGCGCCGCAGGTCCTCGACGAAGCTCAGTTTGGCGCCATCCTGCTCCAGGGTCTCCATGAAGAGGTCCTGGATATCCAGGACTTCGTCCGCCACGCGGCCCAGCACCTGCCGGAACTGGCGATGCTCCAGCCGCGCCATGTCCCCGAACAGGATGTCGTCGAAGAGGAGTTCCTCCATCATCTGCGGAACCATGAGATCCACCTCGGGGCCGGGATCGTGGACCACAACCTGCTTGAGGCACCCCGTTTCCGAAAAGATGGAGAGTGGGATGGATTCCATGGTTCACTCCAATTCATCTCAACGTGAAATAGACCTTCGGTCCCCCGGCCTTGGAGGCCTCGTTCCCCTGGACCACGAAGAGGCGGGTCTGGTCCACTTGCCCGCCGCTGATCAGGCTCTCGATGACGGCCTTGTTGCGGGCATCTGAGAGCTGGCGGAGATCATTGGCGTTGAAGGGGATGGTGTCCAGGAGCCGCTTTTCCATTTCGACGGGAGGGGGAGGTTCCACCTTGGTGCCCTTGGGAGGCGGGAACGCTGCATCATAGGCTGTGCGCACCAGGGCTTCTCTTTCGGCTGGCGCCACAATTTCCTCTTCAGGAGTTGCTGGCATCTTGACCTTTTTCGCATTCCACTTGAGGCGCTTCAGCAGGCTCTCCAGGCCCTTCTCCTTGAACGCCAGTTCGTCCTTGGGATCCGTGGTACCGGCGAGTTCCAGCTTCAATTCCGGCCTTTCGGCCAGAGCCTTGATGAGGACTTCCACCTTCTTGAGTTCCGCTGGGCTGATGGTGCTTTCACCCGCCGGGAAGACCACGGCGCTGAGATCCTCCCCGCCGCTGCCGAACATCTTGGAAATCAGCGTGAAGGGCGAAGTGACGATCTTGCCGAGGACATTCAGGATGGCCTTCCATACCATCTTGCCGTAGTGGATATCCGGATCATCGAGACTTCCATCGATGGGCACGTCCAGCTCGATGACGCCCTTCCTGTCCCGCAGCAGAGCCAAGCCCAGCTTCACGGGCAGGTGCGTCGCGTCAGGACTGTCCACTTTGTCGCCCAGGTACATGCGGTCCAGAACGACCTTGTCCTCGATGTTGAGCTTGCGTTCCTTGATCTGGACGTGCGCATCCACATTCAACTTGCCTTCCCTCGTGGTGTACCCGAGGTATTTGATGGTGTAGGGGCTGAAATCCGTGAGATCCGTGCCGACGATCTTGATGACGACATCCGTGTCCTTGTCATGCTGCAGCGGCATGGCCTTGCCCTGGATGGTGATGGGCGCGAAGCCGCCAGCCTTGCCTGAGAAGTCCGCCAGTGTTGCATCCTGGGCCTCCGTGGATAGCCCGGTGTAGATGCCGTTCAGCTCGCTGAGCAGCAGCGCCGCGTTGGGTTCCACCGAACGGTCGATGAAGCTGAGCCTTCCGTTCTTGATGGCCATGCGCGCGATGCGGACCACCGGATTGGGACCCGTTGCAGGGCTGGGAGGCACCATGGCAGCCACGGGACCCGTGGGCGCCACCCGCAGGGCGCGGGTCACGTTGCTGCCTCCGTCCTGTGCCATGACGAGGCGCGCTTCAGGTTCGGTCCAGTCCACGTTCTTGATGGTCAGCGCAAGTCCCGCGGTACGAAAATCGGAACCCAGGATGCGCAACTGCTTCCAGCGGAGGAAGGGCTCGTTCTGAGCTCCATCCCTCGCTTCGAAATCTTTGATCTGCATATCGCCGGCGTAATGGAAGCCGTCGTCCTTCGCGCCCTTGAAACTGAACTTGGCATGGCCGTCCACGGCGAGCTGTCCGCGGCTCAGGCGGGTATCCACGAAGGAATCCAGGTAGGGATCCAGGGGCGGGAGCTCCAGCCCATCCAGCTTCAGGGTCAGATCTCCCGTCGCCTTCAAGGGGAGAACTGTTCCGTTGGCGTGGAAGGAACCCTTGTCGCCGATGTGGAGCGCAAGCTCGACGGGAGAGGCGTGTTCAGGATCGAGACTGATATCCTGGACATGGCCCTCGATGCGACTCAACGTCAGTTCCACGGGCCGTTTGGGAACCCGGTCTTCCACCTGAACGCCGTAGTTGCTCAAGTAGGCATCCTGCAGGTGCACCTTGAAGTTGGATGGTTTGGTGTCAGCCGGTTTCTGGGTGGGCGTGAACATCCTTTGCAAGTTGAGATGGCCCTCGGGATCGCGCTGAACACGGACGATGCCGTCCTTGAGCGTCAACGACGCCACGTCGGCCGAAGAAATCAGCACATCGGCATTGATTCCGGCCACCTCGATGCTGGGGGACAGGATCGAAGGTTCCTGCTGGTTCTTCTCCTGGAGCGCGATATCCCGGAGGGCCAGGGTGCCATTCACGAGTTTCAGCGTATGGCGGTTTTCACTCCATTCGAATTCGTAGGAGGCCCTGGTCGAAAGGGTGCCGCGCTTGATCGTGAAGGCGACCTGTTTCTCGTAGTAGGGTGCGTATTTCGGGATTTGGAAGGATCCCAGCTCCAAGGAACCCGCGGATCGCAGTGGCTGGACGCCCAGGGTGCCGCTCCAGGCGAACTCTTCGCCTGCCTCCGTGCGGCCCTTGAATGCATAGGGGCTGCGGGTGTCACGCTCCGTCTGGAACCGGTCCAAGTCGATGGTGATGGGACCCAGGGTAGTGGAGAAAGGCTCCGCCTGGCTCTTATCCAGGAAGGCCAGCTGGGCTCCGGTCACTCGAAGCCGGCCGATGTCCAGTTTCAAGGGGCTGGAATCGCTGGGCGCTGGGTTGGGTTCCGGGTTCTTGTTCAGGCGGTCGATGATGTCCGAAAAGTTGAGCTGCCCGCCCTTCTGCAGCACTACCCGGATGCGGGGCTGCTGCAGGTCGATGAGTTTGAAGGCCACCTGCTTTTTCAGCAGTGGCCACAACTCGGCGTTCACGTAGAGACGATCCCAGGACAGCAGGGCTGATCCATCGGGATCCTTGATCTGGAATCCATCCAGGGTTATCGACAGCGTGAAGGGATTTGTGCGCACCTTTTCCACGGAGACTTCCCGTCCCAGCAATTGGCCGAGTCGATTCGGGATCATGGATTTCAGGACCCAGGGCAGGATCAGGAATCCTGCGACTGCATAAAGCAGCACCAGGCTGATGGCGGCGATGCACCAGCGGCGCCAGCGCCGAAGGACGGTTCGCAGAGCATTAGTTGGATTCATGGCGATGACCCTATCACTCTTGTCGTGCTGAAGGCCCGGAAAATCAAATTTTGAAGCATTGACTTCTCTGCAGAGATTGGATTCATGCGAAATCCGATAATTCCGCGCGGGAAAAATCTATTTAATCGGATTTCGACATGCACTACTAAGTCGTTTTATTTCTAAACTAAACACACAATTTGCATATCCGCTTTTCGACGATCCGCTCTATGGCTACGCGCTAAATTCTGCGATAGCATTTGGGCTTCCACTGGTCCCGAGGCCATGACTACCCAATTCCGGGTGTGTCGGTTTTATCGGTTGACCCCAACCTAGGGAGTTCAAATGTCCGAGCCTCGTCGTGTTCTTATCCTGGGAGCCGCTGGTCGCGACTTCCACAACTTCAACACCTACTACCGCGACAATGCGGCGTTCAAAGTGGTCGCATTCACCGCCACCCAGATCCCCGATATCGCCGGCCGCAAGTACCCCGCCGTGCTGGCCGGGAAGCTCTATCCCCAGGGCATTCCCATCATGGACGAGGCGGAACTCGCCGAGATCATCAAGCGCGAGAAGCCTGACGTCGCCGTCTTCTCCTACTCCGATGTCAAGCACGAAACCGTCATGCACCTGGCGAGCCTCTGCAACGCCATGGGCGTCGACTTCGAGCTGCTGGGCTGCGACAAGACCATGATCAAGTCCACCAAGCCGGTCATCGCCATCACCGCCGTCCGCACGGGCGCCGGCAAGAGCCAGACCACCCGCTACATCAGCCGCATCCTGAAGAGCCTGGGCAAGAAGGTCGTGGCCATTCGCCACCCCATGCCCTACGGCGATCTCGCCATCCAGGCCTGCCAGCGCTTCGCGGAATACAGCGACCTCGACAAGCACAAGTGCACCATCGAAGAGCGCGAGGAATACGAGCCCCATATCGACAACGGCTTCGTGATCTACTCCGGCGTGGACTACGAGCAGATCATCCGCCAGGCCGAGAAGGAAGCGGACGTCATCCTGTGGGACGGCGGCAACAACGATACGCCGTTCTATGCTTGTGACCTGCACATCATCATCGCCGACCCGCTCCGCTCCGGTCACGAGATGCTGTACCACCCCGGCGAAGTCAACTTCCGCCGCGCCGACGTCATCGTCATCAATAAGTGCGACAGCGCCAAGGAAGAGGACATCAAGGCGATCGAAGAGAACGCCAAGAAGTTCAATCCCAAGGCCGTGGTCATCCGCGCCAACAGCCCCGTCACCTGCGAGAAGCCCGAGATGGTCAAGGGCAAGAACGTCCTCGTCATCGAAGACGGCCCGACCCTCACCCACGGCTCCATGAGCATCGGCGCCGGCGTCGTCGCCTCCAAGAACTGCGGCGCGGCCAAGATCGTGGATCCCACGCCCTACGCCGTGGCCTCCATCGCCGCCACCTACAAGAAGTATCCCAACGCACAGGGCATCCTGCCCGCCATGGGCTATGGCGATGCCCAGGTGAAGGACCTCGAGAAGACCATCGACGCCACTCCTTGCGACGTCGTGCTCTCCGCGACTCCCATCGACATCACCCGCGTGCTCAAGGTCAACAAGCCCATGGTGCGCGCCACCTATGAGCTGGCTGAAATCAAGAAGGGCCAGCTGGAAGAGGCCGTGAAGAAGGCCCTCAAGGTCAAGTAAGCAAGTCGTTCCTCGTGTGGTGTGAGAAAGCGGGCGCTGCAAGGCGCCCGCTTTTGACGTACCGGGCCGTGCCAATCATGCTGGGTGATCCAAGGGTGAATCGATGAAGATCCTGTACGGTGTCGTGGGTGAAGGCATGGGCCACGCCACGCGGAGCAAAGTGATCCTGGACGAGTTATGCCGGCATGGGCATGAGATCACGGTGGTCGTCTCGGGGCGCGCACACGCCTTCCTCGAGAATGCCTTTTCGGGTCGATCCAATGTAAGTGTGGAGCAGATCCACGGTTTCACCCTCGAGTTCGATCACAACGAACTGGATCTCTCCGAGAGCATCCTGAACAACCTGAAGACAGCGCTGCCGGGGCTTTTCAAGAACGTGGAGGTCTACCGCGAGATCGCTGAACGCCGCTTCAAGCCCGATGTGGTCATCAGCGACTTCGAATCCTTCGCCCATGTCTATGGCGCCTTGCACCGCATTCCGGTCATCAGCATCGACAATATGCAGGTGCTGAACCGCTGCGAGCACGATGAGGACATCCGCGCGGGCAACCGCTTCTCGTTTGAACTCGCAAAGTGGACTGTAAAGGCGAAGGTTCCCCACGCTTACCACTACCTGGCCAGCAGCTTTTTCTTCCCCAAGGTCAGCAAGAAACAGACGACCCTGATTCCTCCCATCCTGCGCAATGAGATCTACGCGGCGAAGCGGGAGCGCGGGTCCCACGTGCTCGTGTACCAGTCGGGGGGTGCCGATCAGCGCCTGGTGGACATTCTGGGCATGCTTCCGCCTGAAATCCGTTTCTATGGAAAGCACGAGGGTGGAGAACTCGGCGGGAATATCGTGATGCGCCCCTTTTCGGAAAGTGGATTCGTGGATGACTTGCGGACGGCACGAGCGGTCATTGCGACAGGGGGCTACTCCCTCATGGGCGAGGCGGTCCACCTGGGCGTACCCATGCTGGCCCGTCCCCTCCAGGGCCAGTTCGAGCAGGAAATGAATTCGCTCTATTTGAGGAAACTCGGATACGGCGACTTGGCGCACGAGCTCTCGAAGGAGGCGCTGGAGGACTTCCTGGGCCGCTGCGAAGTTTTTGAGGAGGCCCTGGCGACCTACCCTCGCCAGACGGATAACGGCATGCTCTTCAGGTGTCTGAACGAATTGCTGGAAAAGGTGCGCCAAGGCTGCCCGCCACCGAACCACCTCCAGAGCCCGGCCATGGGGACTTGCAGCGAATAGGGTCTGTCTTCAATTTGGGGTGGGCCGCGCAAGGGGCGCTGGCCAAGCGAGACAAGGAAAACGACGATGGCAATAGCGGCACTATTGACGAGGAGTTTGACGTAGTATCGCGCAGGAACACGGGCGAACGTGCAGCGCTTTGTGCGCTGCACTCCCGACTTGCACTGCAAGTCGGAGCCCGTGTTCCCCTTGCCCTTCGGGACGACGGCCATCCGCGCGCCCGGCTGCGTTAGTGCGGTCCGCCGATGCGGCGCGCATCCAATTTGAAGACAGACCCTACGTGGCGCGGAACAGGGTGAGCACGCGGACCTCCGAAGCCCCGGCCTCTCGCAAGGCCTGGGCGCAGCGCAGCAGCGTCGTCCCGGTGGTCCAGACATCGTCCACCAGGAGGATGATTTTGTCCCCCACGGCCGCCTTCCGGAGAGCGCCGATGGTCTTCTTCGCGAGTTTCCTGCGATCGGATTGAGTGCGTCCGGCCTGGCGCCGGATCCAGGTGTCCTTCCGCAGGGTCCGGCGGAACGGCACCCCCAATCGATCGGCGATGCCGCGCGCCGCTTCCTCTGCCAGGTCGAAGCCCCGCATCCATCGGCGATGAAAGGCCGTGGGTGCCGCGGTGACCAGGTCCGCGCTGCCGGCAAAGCTCGGCAAGGGCGACTCGGAGACTCGGGCCATCAGCACATCCATCCACCCCTGCTCGCCAGACTTAATCCCGGACATGAGCATCGATCCCAGCGCGGGCCGTCCCCCGTGGTAATCCCACAGCGCGTCGCCGAAGGTCCAGGCAACGGGATCGGCGCATGAAGAATCGGGGTCATGATTCAGCGCGCAGCGGGGGCATCGTTGATCGCCGAGGGGAACGAGACCCGACCAGCAGGCTCCGCACAGACCCGCCTGGGCGCCTTCCTGCAGGGGTCCCAGGCAGCCCCGGCACCTCATCTGACTGGCGGAGAGACGCAGCAGTCCGTCGCGCAAGAATGGTTCGAATCGGAACATGGTCGTGTAGGTTAAGTCCCGTATGTTCTCACGAACGGAGAAATGAAGGGACAACCTGGCCGCGGAGCCGCGTCCTGGTTAGAGTTAGGAGCCGCGTCAAAATGAACTGTGCAGTTCCGTTCATTTTGCTGTGGCACCTTATGCCGGTGGATTGCCC
>DCFP01000126.1:12838-13176 GCA_002319925.1 Holophagaceae bacterium UBA1801
CGGTGGATTGCCCGACTGGTCAAGTGGTTTTTGCGTAACAGCTTAGAGGAAGGGCAGGGGAATAACTCGATGACGATGTGGAACGACCTGAGGCCGTCCAAACGCTGTGACTGGATCGACCAGCTCCGCGGCTGGGCTGTCATCGTGATGATTGAAGTGCATTGCGTGAACGTGTGGCTTCTGAACGGACTGCGGCCTGCCTGGCTGGACTATGTGAATGGCCTTGTCGCCCCCAGTTTCCTGGCCTGCGCCGGATTCAGTCTGACCCTTTCCACGTTTCGCACGGATGGTTCCCTCCGGCCCTTCTTCCCGGATACGGCTCCCCCGGTTGGGTTTCT
>DCFP01000126.1:13414-25867 GCA_002319925.1 Holophagaceae bacterium UBA1801
TTCCCGGATACGGCTCGCCGGTTGGGTTTCATCCTGCTCTGTGCCTACGCGCTCCATTTTCCGGGCTTCACCCTTGCCGAGTGGACCGTGCTGGCCACGCCCCAGAAGCTGCTGGAGATGTTCAAGATCGATGTCCTTCAGTGCATTGTCTTTTCCTTGCTGCTCCTGCACGGGCTTGCCCGCAGCATCCGGAACCTCCGGGCCTTCTCATTTGTAGCCCTTGGGCTGACCATCTGGATCTCCCTCATCTCGCCCTATCTCTGGGCCGATGGCGTTGGAAATGGACTTTGGATGCCCGTTCGCGGCCTCCTGAATGGCAACTTGGATCGAGGGGTGCAGTCGCTGTTCCCTTTGTTTCCCTGGTTCGCCTTTCCCGCTTTTGGCGCATTCCTAGGCGGCCTTTACCATTGGGCCCGGATGGAGATGGTGGCTGATGGCCAGGGCAGGGCGAGCGAGCTGAAATGGCTGCTCGGTCTGGGGATCATGGGCTTGTCCTTCATCCTCCTGGGCCATCACTTCAAGGAGACGTGGTTGTGGGGCGGCACGTGGCTCCAGGAAGGAACTGTATGGCGCTTGCACAGCACGTGGGGCGCATGGACTTGGAACGAATTGCAAACGATCCACAACACGACCTTGCCCAGCGTGGTCGAGCGCATCGGCTGGATCTCCCTGGCCGGCGCGGCCATGGGTCTGGTTGAGCTATTCCGTCCTCATTGGACAGGCGTGAACCCGATCAACGACGCCAGCCGGGAATCGCTTCTCCTCTACATGCTGCATCTAAATCTGATTTTCGGTGTGCTGTTGACCCCGAGGTTGCTGGCCTTCACGGGTTGGGATTGGAACACCCTCGGCTGGACCGGCACCCTGATTCTGACGGCGCTGGTCATTGCACTAACCCTGATGGTGGGCATCTGGTGGCAGCGCGTGAGAAGAACGACCCAGCTCATGCATCGAATCCAGCACTGGGCCTTAGCAGCCTTGGCGGTCTGGTTCGTGGCCGGTGGCTGGTGGACGTTCCGCTATTACTTGCAGAGTCCGGAATTAGCCCGCGAGGCCTACCCCTTCTTGAACGCTGCGCGCATCCGCAAGGGACTTTCGCCCACGCCGGATGGGCTTACCCGGGATCCCGCGGAGTACTTCCGCGAAGCCGAGCGAAAACAGCTCAAGCTCACTCCCGAGGCTCACCAGAAGATCTACGAGCAGATCCTCCGGCGATCGGTGCCATAGAGGGCGTCTGCTAAATCGCACGTGCCGCGCTGAGAGCGCCGGGCAAGCAGATCATGGAAGGCGAGGAAGAGGGTAGCGGGACTACCATCGACGAGCCTGACGCAGAGATGCGCAGCCCGCCGATTCAGCCCAGAGGGACGTGCCAAGGCTGGCGCACAGCTGTGTCAGAGCCTTTGGATGATGTACACGCATCATCCTGCAGGCTCTTCCTTGCTGTGCATCCTGCCTTGGCTCGTCGCGGCTCGCGGGATTTAGCAGACGCCCTCTGCGCGCCTGCTAAACTCGAAGGGTGGTTGATCCCGACCTGCATCCTTTCCACCCCTGGCTCGCAGCCGGATTCGTGGCGGTACTCGTATACCGGGCCGCGATGGCATCGCTCTTGGAGGCTTTCCACGCGCTGCCATCCATTCAGCGCCGCCGCCTCCTCGAAGAGGAAGCGATCAAGGATCCCCTGCTGGTCCGGTTGCTTGAACAGCCGCACGCCATGGGACTCGGCATCACCCTGCTGAACCAGGTGCTGCTCGTGATCCTGGTCATTCCGCTCTGGCCCATGCAGAGTTCGGTGCCGGGCGGGTTCTGGACCCTGATCGTGCTCACGCTGATCTACGTCTGGGTGATGGACCTGGCGCTTCCGACGCTCCTGACGGCCGGCAAGCCATCGCGGTGGATCGTCTGGCTATTCCCCCTCTACGCGCCCATCCACAGGCTGCTGGCGCCCCTGGTGGCTCCCCTAGCGAAATATGTCGAGAAGCGAATGGAATCCCAGGACAAGATCCGGGAAGCGGAGGTCGAAGGTCCATCCGATGACGCTGTCACTGCGCTGATCGAGGAGGGTGAGGCGGAAGGCATTCTGGCGGAGGAGGACCGGGAGCTGATCCGCAACGTCGTCGGCTTCGGCGACACCGTGGTGCGCGAGGTCATGACGCCCCGTACGAGCATTCAGGGCATTCCTTCCACGGCGAGCCTGGACGAAGCCTGGGCAGCTTTCCGCTCCAGCCGCCATTCGCGCATGCCAGTGTACGGCGGAACCATCGACCACATCCTCGGCGTCCTGCTCCTCAAGGACCTCATGCAGCAGCTGCCCGGCGAATCCTTCGATATCCTCAAGCTCGTCAAGCAGCCCCTCTTCGTGCCCGAGAGCAAACATACCCTCGATCTCCTCCGGGAGCTGCAAAGGGCGCGCACGCAGCTCGCCATCGCGGTGGACGAGTTCGGCAGCGTCTCAGGCATCGTGACCTTGGAAGACATGCTCGAGGAAGTGTTCGGTGAGATCCAGGAGGAGCACGAGTCCGACGAGGACATCCACGCCCTTGCAGATGGAGAGTACCTCGTCTCGGGCATCGTGCACGTGGAGGACCTCGAAGAGCGTCTGGGCGTCACCTGGGAACGCAACGGGTTCGACACCGTCGCGGGTCTGCTCATGGCCCGCCTGGGCAGGATCCCGGTGCTCAACGAAAGCGTGGAAATCGACGGCGTGAACATGACCGTGCTGAAGATGGACGGAGCCCGGGTCCTGCGCGTCCTGGTGAAACCGGCCTAGCCGCTCTTCTGCATCGGCAGTTCCAGGAAGAACGTGGCTCCCTTGCCTTGTTCACTTTCCAGCCAGACACGGCCGCCGTGCAGCTCCGCCATCTGTTTCACGATGGAGAGGCCGATGCCGATGGAGACTTCACCTCCGGTGGGCACAGCGGAAAGTCGCTGGTAGGGCCCGAAGACGGATTGTTTGTCCTCCTCGGTGAAGCCCGGGCCGTGATCCCTCACGGTGATCAAGGCCATGGGCTCGAGTTCGGCGGAGGTCGTCAGGCTGATCTGAACGCCGCGATCCAGGGGGGAGAACTTGATGGCATTGTTGACGAGATTGTCCAGGATCTCCTTGATCCGCATTTCATCGGCATCGACCATCACCATGTGTTCCGGAAGGAATCCCTGGAGGTCGATCCGCTTGGAGGCAGCGTAGATGCGGTTCTCATCCAGGACGAACCGCACCATGGCCGTTAGGTCAACGATCCTGCGGCGGAGCGCGAAGTGCTCGGACTCATAGACGGCGGAATCCATGAGCCCCTGGACGATGCCCAGCATCCGGTGGATGGAATCCCGGATGCGCCTCGCCACGAGTTTCTGCTCGGCGAGGGTGACGGCGGCCTCATCCATCTGGAGCAGCTTGTCAACCAGAAGCAGCACCGTGGACATGGGGTTCTTCAGATCATGGGCGGCCACGGCCAGGAAGCGGCTCTTGAGCTGGTTGAGCCGGCGATGCTCCAGGTTGCTGGCTTCCAGCTGGATGAGGTGTTCCCGCTCCCGGTCCTGTAGATGCTTGCGCCTGAGGCAGGAGGATAAACGCGCCCTCAGCAGCGCCCGGTCGATGGGCTTCTGCAGGAAGTCGTCTGCGCCGAGGGCGATGCAGTCCAGGACCGCTTTGGACTCGTTGAACGCGGACAGCATGATCACGGGAATATCGGCGGTGTCCCTGTTCTCCTTCAATGCGGCCAGGGCGCCAAGGCCATCCAGCCTCGGCATCATGACGTCCAGCAGGATGGTGTCGTACCTGCCGTTCTTGACTTTTTCGAGGGCATCGATGCCGTCCACGGCTTCGTTCGTTGTCAGGCCTTCCTTCTGCAGCAGACGCACGAGGACGTTCCGGTTGTTGTCCAGATCGTCAACAACGAGAACGTGTCCCGTGAGCTCAGTCACGATTTGGTCCCTCCCAGATATGATTCGATCTTTGCGAGCAGCCGAGGGAATTCGACGGGTTTGGTTTCGAAATCCGTGCAGCCCGCCTCGAAAGCCTTCTCCCGGTCGCTGGTCATGGCGTGGGCCGTGAGGGCGATGATCGGTATGTCCCGGCCGGGTTCCGTATTGCGCAAGCGCCGGGTGGCTTCGTACCCATCGATCTTGGGCAGGCTGATGTCCATGAGGACGAGGTCTGGTTTCTCGGCCAGGGCCTGGTCGATGGCCGCCTCGCCATCCTCGGCGAAGACAACCTGGAAGCCACGCCTGCTCAGGAGCCGGAACATCACATCCCGGTTCATCTCGTTGTCCTCGACCAAGAGAATCTTTGCCATCTCAGTCTTCCTTTTGAGCATCGTTGCATGCTTCAGACAAACGGGCAGCGTAAGTATGGACGGCGTTAACCAATTCCTCCTTCGAGCAGGCCCCTTTCCGGAAGACCTGGTGCACCTGGGGTTTGCGCAGGCGGGCGAGATCTTCCTGAGTCAGGTCCTTGGCCGTGAGCACGACCACGGGGATGTCGCGCCACGCCTTCCGGCTTTGCATCTCGGCGATCAACTGGAAGCCGTCCATGCCAGGCATCATGAGGTCCAGCAGCACGAGGCTTGGAATGGATTCCTCCATGCTCCGCAGTCCCTCCAGGCCATCATGGACGCATCGGGTGGCTAGCCCTTCCTTTTCCAAGATGCGTCTCAAGCCTTCCATGGTGGTTGCGTCGTCCTCGATGATCAGGATAGGGGATGAGCCGCGGTTTGGCAGCAGGCGCGAAAGCACTGCAATCAGTTGGTCCCTGGAGACTGGCTTCTGGAGATACTCTGCGGCACCCTTGGTGAAACCGCGCGCCTTGTCCTCGATGATGGTGAGGAGAACCACGGGGATGGTGGTGAGTTCGGGATCCTCCTTCAGCATGGCGAGCACCTGCCAGCCGTCGATTCCGGGCATGGCGATATCCAGGGTGATGGCGTCGGGGCGGATCGACTTCGCGAGCCGGAGGCCCTCCTCTCCGTCCGCCGCGGCCACTGCCCAGAACCCCTCCTTGGACAGCATGCGGGAAATCGCATCCCGCAGATCTGGATCGTCGTCGATGATCAGGACCTTGCCCCGGTGCGACGGCCGGCTTTGCTCGACGGGTTCGGTGGCTGAATCCGTCGCCGTCGAGCCGTCCTTGGGAAGCCGGACCGAGAAGGTCGATCCTTTCCCTTCCTCGCTTTCCACATGGATTGTGCCGCCGAGCAGCTGCACGAATTTGTAGCAGAGTGCGAGCCCTGATCCGGTCCCTCCGTAGCGGCGGGTCATGGACTCGTCCCCTTGCGTGAACTCCGCAAAGCTCCGTTCCACCTGCTCCGGGCTCATGCCGATCCCCGTATCCGAGATCCTGAAGACGATGAACCCGTCGATCTCCGGATCCGGAAACACATCGAACGTGATGGTGCCGCCCTGGGTGAACTTGGAGGCATTGTCCAGCAGGTTGTACAGGATCTGCCGCAGCTTCTTGATGTCCGTGTGGATCGTCCGCACGAGGGGGTCGTGATGGAGCGCGAGTTGGTTGCGATTCTTGTTCACCAGCGGGTCGATCATGGCCCGCAGCTCCGCGATCAACGGAGCGATCTCGCAGGTCTCGCGGATGATGGTCGCGCGCCCAGCCTCGAGTTTGGAGAGGTCGAGGATGTTGTCCACCAGGTTCAGGAGATGTTTCCCGGCGCCCTGGATCTTGTCGAGATCGCCCACCAGCTCGCCCATGCCCTTCTCCCGCAGCTCGTCTGACAGGAGTTCGCTGTAAAGGAGGATGGCGTTGAGCGGGGTGCGCAGCTCGTGGCTCATGTTGGCCAGGAAAAGCTTCTTGGCCTGGTTGGCCTCCGCCGAATGCCTGGCCAGAACCGACTGGGTTTTCGCCTGCAGCATTTCCTCGGACCGCTGTCTGGCCCGCTCCTCCATCTGATCCTGGAACTTCCTCAACTGGAGATCCTGGGCGTGGCGCTGCTCAAGCAGGCCGTTGATGGTATTCGCCAGATCTTCGAGTTCTCCCTCCGGCAGGACCTTGATCTGGGCCGCAAAATCCTCAGCATGGAGAAGTTTTCCTGCCGATTCCGACAGTTCCTTGAGGGGTTTGGTGATCCGTTTATAGGAACCGAAGGAGTTCATCATTACAAAGACGACAGCCAGGAAGGCGATTCCTCCCAGGAGCACGATGATGAGCGGCCAGCCGGGCTGGGGATTTTCATTGATGCCCGAGCTGAGGAACAGTCCGAAAGCGAGATCGGGGCTGGAGAGGGGATGGATCTGGGACGGGACTTGCCCGGGTAAATTCATTCCTGCCACCGGCGCCAGGACGGAAATCGCTCCGCGACCGAATGAAAGGATGGGTGTCCTTCCGAGCGCGTCCGCAAGCATGGCCAGCCTTACCGCCGCACCCGCCGTGAAGTTCCAGGCCTGTGCCAGGCACCAACCTGAAGTAATCTTGAGAACAGCACCTGTCATGACCGCGATCAGAACGGTCGTTCGTGGCCAGATGGATGCTTCGAGTCGCCTCATGGGCCAGATGGATTCCAGAATTCCTATCGGCTGCCTGGCTCCCGAGGTGAATTACTCGATGGTTTCGTATGGGAGCCGAGTGCGGTGGAATGGCTGGGGTTTGAATGATTCGCAGATGCTTAGCCGTGCTGGCCTTGCTGGGAGTGCCGTTCTTGCTGGGGTTCCTCCACCGGAGGGAAAAACGCCTGATGACCCCCCAGCCCCGGGGCATCGTACTCGGGCTTTACTCCGGCGTGCCGGACTACGACTACAACCAGGAGTTGACCCGCATCGCCGAAAGCGGCGCCAGGGCCGTGAGCCTGCAGGCCATCTACCGGATGGAGCGCTTCGATAGCACCGAGGTGGTTCGGCATCCCACCAGCAGTCCCACCGATGCCAGCCTGCTGCGGACGTTCCGGCAGGCCCGGCAGAAGGGGCTGCGGATGATGTTCTTCCCCACGATCAACCTCCGGGACGAGGCGGACAACGAGACCTGGTGGCGCGGCAACATCGAGCCCAGGGACTGGAACCGGTGGTGGCGGAATTACACGGCCTTCAATGTCCGCCTCGCGGCCCTGGCCCAGGAGGGGGGTGTGGAGTGGTACAGCGTCGGGACTGAGATGGAATCCACCCATCGGTTTCCGGAGAAATGGCGCCTTTTGATCGGGGAGGTCCGGAAGGTCTTCAAGGGCAAGATCACGTACAGCGTGAATTTCGACGCCCATGATGGATTCACCTTCGGGGATGCCCTAGACGTCATCGGCATCAACACCTACGACCCCATCGCCAAGCACGACGAGCGCCCGACGGATGCGGAGATCCGGGACGCCTGGTGGTGGATCGTCTACAAAGCCAGGACCCTGGAAGCCCGCTTCCAGCGGCCCGTGATGATCACGGAGATCGGCTATCCCAGTGTGGCCCACGCCCATGCGGGACCTTGGGACTTCCGCACTTCCGAGCCTTGCGACCTGGAATTGCAGAACCAGCTGGTGAGCGGCGCCTTCGAGGTCCTTCGCAACTGGGGGGAGGGCGAGGCCGTCTTCTACTATCTGTATGGTGAGAACCTGGAAAAGGGCGTGGTGCCTGGTGGCGTGAGCGACCGGACCTATGCGCCCTGGGGCAAGCCGGTGGAAGTGGCCTTGAGGAGGTACCTCGCCGCGCCCATCTATCCTCCGCAAGGGCCGATCCCCAAGGTCGTGTTGGACGAGGCGATGCTGAAATCCTTGGTGGCAGCGGAACGGAAAAACCGCCGCTACGAAGATGGCGAGCTGCCGCCCTGGGTCGTGGATTGGAAACGCATTCATCCAGAGGATTGGTCCAAGGTGGAAACGATTCTCGCCCATGAGCCCCGGCCGGCCGTAAAAATTCCGAAGGGCCAAGACCGTTGATAGGTGGCGCTGGAGGAACATTGAGGTATCCTCCGAAACGGCATGGTGCGCGAAGATACGAATCCCTTTGGTTGGAAACCCCCCGTCCAGGAGGGTGCATTGAAATCCCTGCTTCTGGTGGAAGACGAACCGGCCACGCTGCGTTTCTACCAGGTGGGTCTCAAGGGCCTCCAAGGATGGCGGCAGGTAGCGGCAGAAAATGGCCAGAAGGCCCTCGACATCCTCCGCCACGAGCTGATTGATGTGCTGGTGACGGATCTGAATATGCCCGTCATGGATGGGTACAAGCTGATCACGGCTGTCCATGAGCTGTATCCCTCCATCCCGATCATCGTGCTGACGTCACTACCGCCAGGAGCGCATCAGGATCGCGCGCTGGCCCTTGGCGCTCTGCGCGTGCTTTCCAAGCCGGTCCGGCTTTCCCTTCTCATGGAGGAAATCAAGCTCCTGAGTGTGCGTGAGTCCGTGGGATTCGTGCGGGGCATCAGCCTGAGCGGCCTGCTCCAGCTCATGGCGTGGGAGAGCAAGACCTGCACCATGACGGTGAAGAATCAGACCTTGATCGGCTACCTCTACATCTCGAAAGGCCGCCTGATCCATGCCCTGTGCGGCAAGGACGAGGGCATCGTGGCGGCGTACCAGGTCCTTTCGTGGCGGGATCCCCAGGTGGAATTCGTGGAGACGTGCCGCGTGAGCGAGAGCATCGACATGTCCACGGAAGAGATCCTCATGAACGTCGCCGTCATTCAGGACACCAGTAAGCCCGAAGCCAAGCCGCGCGGGCCCTGGGAAGAGGAGAGCCACCGGTCATGAGGGTTCTGCTGGCACGGCATGGTGAAACCTCCTGGAACGTGGAAGGGCGGCACCAGGGTCAGGGATTCGATATTCCGCTTTCGCCGGTGGGGCGAAGTCAGGCCGAAGCTCTGGGGACAAGGCTCGAGGGAACCCGGATCCATCGAGCGGTGGCTTCTCCCCTGCTGAGGGCCCGGGAGACCGCGGAGCTGGTCCTTGGCTCCCGTGCGGGCATGCTGCTCTTGGACCCGGCCTTGATGGAGATCGCCCACGGCGAGTGGGAAGGGCGCCTGGCTTCGGAGATCCGCGCGGAATATCCCGAGCTTCAGAAAGCCTGGCGGGAGGCCCCGGCGACCGTGACCTTGCCGGGCGGGGAATCCTTCCGCGATGTCCTGGAACGGGCCTGGCCCGGGTTCTGTCGCGCCTGCGAGGGCTTGGGTTCCGAAGAGACCTTGCTCCTGGTCACCCACGATGGCGTGAACCGGGCTCTTCTGTGCCGGATCCTGGGCCTTCCCCTGGAACGGGTCTGGGCCTTCCGTCAAGCCCCCACGTGCTTGAATCTTCTGGAGGGAGATGACCCTGGCCACCTTGTGGTGGTGCGGTTGAATGATGCCTCCCACATCACGCCCCTTTTCGGGGAAGTGGTGCATCGAAAATTGTGAAACCGGTCACAGATAGATGAGGCGGGTCCGGAATCTCGGTTTATGGAAGAGCTGGGTTGCAATCTGTATGGTCAAATCGCCATGTCTCTAGACAATGTGATAGTACATATCGAAATACGTTTCGCAGATTCGAAATGATTCTTCTTGAATTTGTCTTGGAGATGAGCAGAATTCTATCCCGGAAACGTGCTGTCCAGTTACTCCTCAACACACATCTTTCAAGGATGCATCCATGTCGCAGATCAAGCCCTTCAAGGCCTATCGTCCTACGCCCGCTATCGCCAGCGCGCTGGCGTCGGTGCCCTATGACGTGATCAACACTGCGGAGGCCCGGAAACTGGCGGAGGGCAACCCTGTCTCCTTTCTTCATGTCTGCCGCCCTGAAATCGAGTTTCCTGAAGGTGTTGATGAGCACGATGACAAGGTCTATGCCAAGGGTGCCGAGAACCTGCAGAAATTCGTGAAGGACGGAGTCCTCTTCCAGGAAGCCACGCCATGCCTTTACGTCTACCAGCAGAAGATGGGCGACCACGTCCAGGCGGGCCTGGTCTGCCTCTGCTCCGTGAAGGAGTACGAGAACGACCTTATCAAGAAGCACGAGTACACCCGCAAGGACAAGGAAGACGACCGCACGCGCCACGTCACGGAACAGGCCGCCAACGCCGAACCCGTGTTCCTGACCTACCGCGCCGTTCCCTACATCGACGGCATCGTGGACAAGGTCCGCGCCCAGAAGCCCCTCTACGACATCGTCACGCCCGACGGCATTGGCCACACGGTCTGGAAGCTGGAGGACGAGAGCGCCATCTACGCCATCGCCCACCTTTTCGACGGTGTTGATGCCCTCTACATCGCCGACGGCCACCACCGCACCGCCTCCGCTGTGCGCTACGGCCAAGCCTGCCGCGCCAAAGCCGCTGATGCCAACGGCGACGAACCCTTCGAGTATTTCATGGCCGTGGTCTTCCCCCACAACCAGCTGAAGATCATGGACTACAACCGCGTCGTGAAGGACCTCAACGGCCTCAACGAAGCACAGTTCCTGGCGAAGGTCGGCGAGAAGTTCGACGTGGCGCCCACCACTGAGCGCAACCCCAAGGCCCCCGCGACCTTCGGCATGTTCTTGGGCGGCAAGTGGTACTCGCTGAAAGCTAAGGTTGGAACGTATCCCGCACAGGATCCCGTCAAGAGCCTCGATGTCAGCATCCTCCAGGAGAACCTGCTGAATCCGGTCCTCGGCATCCAGGATCCCCGCACCGACAAGCGCATCGACTTCGTCGGCGGCATCCGCGGCATGGACGAGCTGGAGCGCCGCGTGAAGGAAGGCATGGCCGTCGCGTTCTCTATGTACCCGACATCCTTGGTTCAGCTCATGGCCGTCTCCGACGCCGGCCAGATCATGCCCCCGAAATCTACTTGGTTCGAGCCCAAGCTCCGCTCGGGCCTGCTTGTGCGTATCTACGAAGGCTGAATTCAATCCACCCATAACCCGCCACCCCGGGCGATCCATCCGCGCATGCAAACGTGACGTGCACCATGGGTCTGTCCGAAGGGTGAAATCACCGGAGGTGATTTTATGAAGATCCTGATCGCGGACGCGTTCGACGCCAAGCTGCCCGAGCGCCTCGCCGTCTTCGGCGAAGTGAGCAGCGACATGGCCACACTGGGAGAGGCTGAAGTGCTGCTCATCCGCTCCAAGACCACCGTGAATCCTGAACTCCTGGCCAAGGCGCCGAAACTTAAACTGGTGATCCGCGGCGGCGTGGGCATGGACAACGTGGACAAGAAAGCTTGCGCCGAAAAAGGCATCAAGGCCGTGAACACCCCCAAGGCCTCCAGCGTCTCCGTGGCCGAGATGGCCATGGCCTTCATGGTGGCGATCCCCGCCCGCCTCATCGAGGCCCACACCTCCATGAAGGAAGGCAAGTTCCTGAAGACCGAGCTGAAGCGCACGGAACTCTTCAAGAAGACCCTGGGTCTCATCGGCGCCGGCAACATCGCCACCGAAGTGGCCAAGCGCGCCGCCGGTTTCGGCATGAAGGTCATCGCCTTCGATCCTTTCGTCAAGGAACACCCCAATGCGCAGATGGTCGGCAGCCTGGATGAACTGGTGGCCCAGTCCGATGTGCTTAGCCTCCACACTCCGCTCACCGACGAGACCAAGGGCATGATCAACGCCGCGCTCATCGCCAAGATGAAGGCCGGCGTCATCATCATCAACACCGGTCGCGGCAAGTGCGTGGTGGAAGCTGACCTGGTCGCCGCCCTGAACAGCGGCAAGGTGCGCGCCTACGGCACGGACGTGTGGCCCAGCGATCCCCCGCCCGCAGACTGCCCTCTGCTCACCGCTCCCAACGTCTTCATGGCCCCCCACCTCGGCGCCAGTTCCAAGGAGAACCTGGGCCGCATCGGTGATGAGGTCGTGACCATCCTAAGTACGTTCAAGGCCTAGAAAAAGAGAAACCACGAATTTCACGAATGCGGATTCGTGAGATTCTTTTCAGATTCGTGTGATTCGTGGTTTCCAAAAGACCATCTGATGAGGAGAAACCCATGACCAACCGTGTGATCAACTTCTACGCCGGCCCGGCGGGTCTGCCGCTGCCCGCCCTCGAGCGCGCCAAGGAAGAGCTGCTGGACTTCGCCGGTTCCGGCATGTCCGTGATGGAAATCAGCCACCGCGCCAAGGAATACGACGCGGTTCATGAGGAAGCCCTCGCCCTCGTGCGCGAGCTGATGGGCCTGCCTGCCAATTACAAGGTGCTGCTGCTCCAGGGCGGCGCCCACCTGTCCTTTGGCATGATCCCCCTCAACCTGCTGCGCGGCGGCCGCAAGGCTGACTATGTGCTGACGGGCAACTGGGCCGAGAAGGCCTACAAGGAAGCTAAGCTCGTGGGCGGCGACAACGTCCGCGTGGCAGCCTCCACCAAGGACGAGAAGTTCGCCCGCCTGCCCAAGGCTAGCGAGTACAAGATCGGCGCCGACAGCGCCTTCGTGCACTTCACCTCCAACAACACGGTGGAAGGCACGCAGTTCAAGGAATTCCCCAAGACCGACAAGCCCTACATCTGCGACATGTCCTCGGACATCATGTGGCGCCCCTTTGACGTCAGCAACTTCGGCATGATCTACGCCGGCGCCCAGAA
>DCFP01000040.1:0-17512 GCA_002319925.1 Holophagaceae bacterium UBA1801
TTCAACCCGGGCGTTGCCTCTGTGAGCCACCAGTTCCGGGATCATTCTGGAATTTTCTTCCCCTCTCACCGCGCAACTTCGGCAATGCCGGTTAACTCATCTCACTAGGGGCGTCCATGCTGAGATCCTTCATGCCCGCATTTCACCTAAAGCGCTTTCACCTGCCAAACAATGTTTGCTTGACAGCCTGTTTAGCACTCTCGTCCATTGGTCTGGCTGGAACCATGCAGCAACCAATTCCGAAACGAATCACCAGAACGGAACAAAGACGGCTGAATGCAGCCAGCTCGAATTACAAACGCCATCATGACTATCAAAGTCTCCTGCTGATTTTTCAGTATCTTCATCCGGGAATGTCGCAAAACGAAGTCGAAGCCCTTCTGGGCGCACCGGACTACTCACCCATTGATGGCCAGTACTACTATGGTTCACAGGCGAATTGTTCCTGTGGCGAAGACGAGCCAAGCGCTCCCTGTGGCGTCGTGATTATGTACCAACCGCATCCCACGCTACCAACATTGGAATCTTGTTGGTTCGGAGCCATACGCGAATAGTGCTCAATCGATAAAGCTCTTCGCGGAATTCCGGGAGATCGATGAGTACCCTGGCACATCACCTGTCGTTTGCTTCATCGCTGTTCATCACTGTGCATCGGTGGCTCAAATCTTGTTCCATCGGTTGATGGCTCTCTCCCGAGAATTGGCAGTGGAAAGGGCTTCCGCTGCGAACGAGCCAAGGGCGGTCGTGAAACCCGTGCTTATCTCCGCCAGGTAGTTTCGTTCCACAGAGATTTCATCTGGATTCGTCAAAGCAAAACAGATGAAATAGCCAGCGATGCACAGCGATGGACGGCGATGGGAATGACCAAGGTGTGTCTGTGACCACTGCAGGGGCCTCCGCTCGATCGAATTTGTCCCCTCGAAGAACCGTTTTCCCGTTATCCCTTTCATCCCCTGCATCCCTGTTAATCCATCCTTTAAAGACGGAATGAACAAGGATGGAAGGGATGAAAAGGATGAAAAGGATGAAAAGCAGGCACCACCATCCTTGCGACAGATCCCGGCCAAGGCCCCGATTTTGCGGATCAGCGGCTGCGATCCGCCTTCACTCGCACTTCCTGCTTCCGCGCGGCGCAGTTCCGATTGCCGCACGCACCGCAGCCTGACGCGCAGCCCTTGCCGGTGGAACTCTTGAAGATTCCCCGCAGGATGTAGGCGAAGGCGAGTGCGACGATGGAGAGGGTGATCCAGGTTTCCATTTGATTCACGCGAAGCCGAGGGCACGGCCGAAAACGACGGTGGCCCAGGCCAGAAGCCAGGCCAGGCCAAGTCCGTAGACGATGGAGAAGGTGGTCCAGGACACGCTGCGGGTTTCCTTCAGGATCATGCCCACGGTCCCGAGGCACGGCGTGTAGATCAGGGTGAAGATCATGAAGGCCAGCGCCGTGAGCGGCGTGAGGCCCGAGCGGTTGCGCAGGGCGTCCTGCAGTGGGCTAACCCGGACATCGGTGGAGGAAGATTGCGCCGAAGCCTGATGCACCACGGCAAGGGTTCCCACCACGATCTCCTTGGCCACGAAGCCGGCTGTCAACGCCACGCCGTCCTTCCAGGCCTCGGGCCGCTTGCGGTCCGGGTCGAGGATGGGCGCCAGGGCGGGCTGCAGCAGCTTGCCGAAGCGGGCCGCGAAGCTAGTGTTCATGATGCGGCTTTCATGGGTCAGATCGAGCTGTGCAAGCTTGGCATCGCGGTCGGTCGCAGGGATGTCCATGACTTGCAGAGCCGCGCGGTTCGATTGGTACTCCGCCGTCCAGGCGCGGTTGGTGATGCCGGGGTAGTGGGACAGGAACCACACCAGCGTGGCGCCCGCGAGGATCACGGTGCCTGCGCGGCTGAGGAACACCGAGCCCTTCTCCCACATGTGGATGAAGGTCGCCTTGAGCACCGGCATGCGGTAGGGTGGCAGCTCCATGACGAAGGGGTTGTTGACGCCGCGGAACAGCGTCAGGCGCAACACCTTGCCCATGATCATGGCGAGGGCGAAGCCCAGAAAGTGCATACCGATGATGGCGAAGGCCGCCGGGATGGGCTTGAAGAAGGTGCCTGCGATGAGGATGTAGACCTGCAGCCGCGCGGAGCAGCTCACCAGAGGAGAGACGAGGATCGTGATGAAGCGATCCTCCTTGGACTCGATGGTGCGCGTGGCCTGGACGCCGGGCACGTTGCAGCCCGTGCCCATGATGAGCGGGATGAAGCTCTTCCCATGCAGGCCCATCAAGTGCATAAGCCGATCCATGATGAAGGCCGCGCGCGCCATGTAGCCTGTGTCTTCCAGGAAGGCGATGCAGCCCATGAGCAGCATGATGATGGGCACGAAGACCACCACCGCGCCGACACCGGGGATGATGCCGTCCACCAGCAGGCTCGTCAATTCGCCCTGGGGCAGCACGGCCGCGGCTTCCTGATGGAGCCAGCTGAAGCCGTAGCCGATCCAGTCCTGGGGATACTTGCCCAGCACGAAGGTGACGCAGTACACCGCGATCATGATGGCCAGGAAAATGGGAATGCCCAGCCAGCGGTGCGTGAGGATCGCATCCAGGCGATCCGTGAGGCTGCGCTTGGTGAGGGGCTGGCGCTTGAGAACCTCCGTCACCAGACCGTGGGCGAAACCGAACCGGTGTTCGGCCAGGAGAGTGCCGCCATCGGCACCCAGATGGGCTTCCAGGAATTCCAGGCTTGAGTTCACCTGGGTCGTGATGGCCGTCTTCGCGTGGCTCGCTTGGATCAGCGCTTCGGATTCAGGCGATCGTTCGATCAGCTGCAGGGCCAGCCAGCGCGGGATCTGCGAGGAGGCGAGATGCTCGTCGCGGCCGATTTCCCGCTCGATCTTGAGCAGTTCCCCTTCGATATCGTCGCCGTAGTTCACGGGGATCTGGCGGATGCGCGCATCCTGCCCCTGAATCACGGACTGCAGCGCCTTGCGGAGCTGCTCGATGCCTTCCTCCCGGTTGCCGATGGTGGGAATCACGGGACCACCGAGCAGGGACTGGAGCATCTCCAGATCCAGGCTCACGCCCTGGCGTTCCGCGTCGTCCATCATGTTCAGCACGAAGACGACGGGGCGCCGGAGTTCGAGGAGCTGCGTGGTCAGGTAGAGGTTGCGTTCGAGGTTGGACGCATCCAGCACATTGATGATGAGATCGGCCTCGGTGCTCGAAAGATAGCGCGAAGCGATGCGCTCGTCCTCGCTCTGGGCCGAGAGGGAATAGGTGCCCGGCAGGTCCACCACCTCGATGGATTCGCCTTCCAGTTCGAGGAAGCCGCTGCGGCGCTCCACGGTCACGCCCGCCCAGTTGCCTACGTGATGCCGGGAGCCGGTCAGGGCATTGAAGATGGTGGTTTTCCCGGAATTGGGGTTACCTGCTAATGCGACCGTGACCATCAAGCCCCCGCGGGCTCGATCATGGAGACGATGATGCAGGATCCTTCTTCGCGGCGAAGGCTGAGGTGATAGCCCTTGATGACCAGCTCCATGGGATCGCCCAGGGGCGCCAGTTTTTCCACCTTGAGATGGGCGCCCCGGATGAAACCCATCTCCAGCAGCCTGCGGCGGATGGGGCCATGGGCTTTCACCTGAAGGACAGTGGCTTCCTGCCCGGGTTCCAGGTCGCTGAGGTGGGTTAGTTGATAGTGAGACATATTCTCAACCTTCAATGTTAAGTCTATAACTTCAGGAATGGCGGGCAAGACGCAGAGCGCGGACTTGGGTCACAAGATGGGGGATGGGCGCGAGATGAGGTGGGGATGTGGACTTAGATCATTGGCTGAGGGGCGTCTTGCCATAAGATGGAACGGCACACCATGTATCTGACCCTTCCCAATGTCCTCACGCTGCTTCGGATCCTCGCGGTTCCTGTGTTTGCGATCGCGGTGTGGTACGGGAGGAACGTGGGGGCCTGTGTCATTTTTGCCCTGGCGGGCCTCACGGACATGCTGGACGGTTACATCGCGCGGCGCTTCAACCAGAAGTCCACCCTCGGCGCGATCCTGGATCCGGCCGCGGACAAGCTCCTGATGACCACGGCCTTCGTGCTCCTGGCCATGCCCAACGATTACCTGGCGATCCGCATCCCTGCCTGGGTGGCCATTCTGGCGATCTCCCGGGACGTGGCCATCTCGCTGGTGGCGCTGCGGGCTTCGAGCCATTTCGATCCGGCCAAGTTCCGGCCGACGCTCCTCGGCAAGTTCACAACGGGCGTCCAGCTGGTGACCATCTCGCTGACGCTGCTGTTCAACGCTGTGGGTCCCGAGCCGTGGTATCCCGTGCTGGTGCCCTGGATCTATTACGTGACGGCGGCGATGGTGCTGGCCTCGGGCATGCACTACTTCTTCCGCGCCACGGGCCAGCGGACGGAGGCCTCTTGACCCAGCGGACTTCGCTCCGGTACCGGATTCCCATCATGGCCTTCGTCGCGGCCTTTGGAATGATCCTGGGGCTCTGGCTGCTGCGGAAGGCGCTGGCACCCTTCTTCCTGGCCATGGTCTTGGCCTACCTGCTGGCTCCGGCGGTGACCATTCTGAGCCGATGGATGAAGCGCGGACTGGCCGTGGTATTGGTCGTCCTGGGTTCCGTGGCTGGTTTTGTGCTCGCCATCCGATTGGCCATCCCGCATTTCTTGGAGCAGATGAGCCGCCTCGCGGATTCATTTCCTGCTTGGAAGGCAGCAATGGACGCCAAGTGGAACCCCTGGCTGCAGGCCCATCCCTGGGTGCGGGAAAAGCTCCAGCACGGACTGGAAAGCCTGGATTCGATGACCCTGGTCAAGAGTGTCTGGGGAGCTGGGGCCGATCTCGTGGCGGGCTTCCTCCAGGCCATGACCTTCCTGCTCGTGCCCGTGATGGTCTACTACTTGCTGGTGGAAGGACCGCATCTCTTGAATTCCGTGGACGACCTGATTCCCCCGCGGTTCCGGGCCCGCATCCGATTGATCGTCAGGACCATCCACCAGCGTCTGGGCGGCTACATCCGCGGGCAGATCTCCGTGGCGCTGGTCATGGCGCTCCTGCAGAGCATCGCCTTCCAGATCGTCGGCGTGCCGTACGCCTGGCTCCTGGGGCTCATCGCAGGTGTCTCCAACGTGGTGCCCTATTCGCCCTATCTCACGGCCCTGGCGCCCGCCCTGGTCGTGGCGGGCCTGGGCGGAGCCACCTGGCCCGATCTGCTGATCATCGCGGTGGTGTTCACGGCTGTGCAGAAGGCGGAAGCCCTCTACTTCACCCCCGTCTGGATCGGCCGTGCCAGCAAGCTGCACCCGCTGGAGGTGCTGGTGGCGATCCTCTGCTTCGGCTTCGCCTTCGGGCTCCTGGGGCTGGTGTTCGCGGTGCCGATGATGATCATCCTCAAGGTGATCCTGGGAACCCTCATCGAGGACTACAAGAACCACCCGTGGTTCCTGAAGACCGCCGACCACGAGAAGGAGGCCTGATCCTGTGAAGGCGGCTGTTTTCCTGGATCGTGACGGGACTCTGAACGAGGAGACCGGCTACCTGCACAAGCCCGAGGACGTGGTCCTGTTTCCTGGCTCCGCGGAAGCCATTGCCAAACTCAATGCCCGCAACATTCCCGTGATCGTGGTGACCAACCAGGCGGGGATCGGTCTGGGCAAGTACGGCTGGGAGGACTTCCATTCCGTCATGGAGCGGATCACGGAACTGCTCGCGGCGGCGGGCGCGCACATGGACGGGGTCTACGCAGCGCCGCACCACGAGAAGGGCGTCGGCGAGTATGCCCATCCGGACCATCCCGACCGCAAACCCAACCCCGGCATGATGCTGCGGGCCTCCGAAGAACATGGTCTCGACCTTGCGCGATCCTGGATGATCGGCGACAAGAAGATCGATCTGGAAGCCGGACGAAACGCGGGTTGCCGCGTGGCGTTGGTGCTCACGGGCTACGGAAAGGACGTGGACCCCACTCTGGCGGACATCGTCGCCAGGGATCTAGCCGAAGCCGTGGATCGGATCCTCGCAAATTGGAACTAGTACTGCGCTCCAGAAATACATGCAACGATTCGATCATTGCTTGTTTTGATCGCTGTTCATCGCTGTGCATCGCTGGCTGAATAGCCTTTTCCAAGGTGCTGCCGCGTGCAGAACCAATATCCACGCTGGAATCCAGGATCCTCTCGATGGCATTGATTGAGTCGATGAGGTGATCAAAGAAATGGCCAGCGATCAACAGCGATGGACGGCGGTGAAAAGCACGAGTAGCGCAAGGCCCATGATTGTTGCCTGTATTTTCGACGGCCCAAATTAGGAAAGCTTGAGCAGACCGTAGGTCACGGCCTTCATCTCGCCGTCGTAGTTGATGGGGCGTTGCTGGATGTAGGCGATCTGCATGGCCTTCGCCATGATGGTAGTCTTCACGTCCGTCTGGTCGGTAATGAGCACCACGGGGACGTCCTCGCAGTGGCCCAGCTTGCGCAGCTGGGTCAGGAACTGCTGGGCGGGGACAGAACCGATGTTCTGCTCGAGCATGATGAGATCCATCGGGTTGGTCTTGAGGTGATGGAAGGCCTCGGGGAAATTCCTGGCCTCGAAGACATGGGTGAATCCATCCGCCAGCAGCGTTCCCGCAAGGATTGCCCGGTCCAGGTCGTCGAGCTGGATGACCATGATCCGGCGGGCGCGTTTCTTCATGCGCAGCAGGCGGTCGCCCTGTGCCGATGTCTCCACCGAGACGTCCTCCTCGATGGTGGCCCTGGGAGAAGCGGATTCTTCAGCGATGGTTTCGTCCGAAGATTCCTCATCCTCGTTCTCGATCGCTTCGTCCGCCTGCCCCCTCGCCTGGGCCGCCATTTCCAGCTCGGACCGGCGCACCTTCTGCGGGAAGCCCTTGGCTAAGGTCGGTACCCGCCGGGACATCACCTGCCAGAGGATCTGGGATTCCAAGGTGCCGATGGGATCGAGATGCACGCCCAAGGTCACGCCTTCCGAACTGTCTTCGACGTGCATCACCATGCCGCTGCATTCAATGAGCGGGGCGTGGGGCAGATTGAGAATGCGCACCACCATGAGTTCCTGCCTGGCTTGGAACAGGCTCGAGCTGAGGGGCAGGCGCTTGTTGTCCTGGATGGACATGGCCTTCTCGATCCGCATGCAGAAGCCTTCCAGGCTGAGGTTCAGGAGCTTTCCCGAAGCGCCATGGCCCTGGAAAAGGCTTTCCAGGATGGTGGCGCTTGCATTCTCCCGTTGCCCGAAGCGGGTCCGGACCTTGCTTCGGCGCTCGGCGTGGTAGACACAATCCGGAACCTTGAAGACGGCCTTCATGTAGCCGCCGCGCTCTCTGAAGCGGATCGCGCAGCGGAAGCGCATGCCGTCCAGGGGGAAATCCATCTCGAAGGGAAGACGGGAATCCACGTCCCCGGGGAGGGATCGCTGGAGGCTGAGGGTGAAGGTCTCGGCATCGTCGCTGACCAGCTCCACCCGAGCCGTGGCCGGCATCAGATCGTCCTTGCTGATCCAGACCTGCACGCAGGTCCGGAGGCGATTGAGCTCCTCGAGGTAGGCCAGGATGGTGGAGGCGTCCCGCAGCACGGGCTCTTTGTCCGGCGCCTCCTGCTTGCTGAAGAGATCCTTAAATCCCATGAGTGCGACCTGATACCTTGTTTTTCGACTCTGGATTGGGAAAGGTAAATTCCGTCATCAGATTTAACAACTTCCCGATTCATGCCTGAATCAATAATGGAGGGAATTCCCGCTCATGAATCGACGAAAAACCTTGCTGTGGCTGGCGTCGACCTGTTTCAGGACGGCTTGGCTGGTCCTTGTTTTAGGCACGTTCCTGGGAGCCACTGATCTCAGCCCCGGCGCACAGGCCCTGGTGGCGAGGGCGTTCGAAGGACTGGATGCCGGCACCCCCGTGATGGACGTTCATGTCCACCTGATCGGGATGGACGGCCAGGGGAACGGATGCGAGGTGAACCCGGCGCTGCTGAGCCCCTGGCACCCCTTCAAGCGGTTCACGTCCAACCTCTACCTCAAGGCGAGCGGCGTGAAGGGCTTCGACCATTTCGACCAGGAATATGTGAACCGCATGGTGGATCTGGCCAAGGGATTTGGTCGGCCTGTGCGGTTACAGCTCCTGGCCATGGACCACGCCTACCGCGCCGATGGCACCATCGACCGCGAGCGAACCCAGTTCTATGTTCCGAACGAATACGTGGTGCGTCTGGCCCGCGAGCATCCGGATCTGTTCATTCCGGTGATTTCGGTCCATCCGGCCCGGCCGGACGCCATCCAGGAGCTGGAGAAATGGGCCGCGCAAGGCGTGAAATGCGTGAAGTGGCTGCCCAACGCCCAGAACATCGACCCGGCGGAGCCACGCTGGGACCCGTTCTACAGACGCATGGCCGAGCTGGGGATGGTGCTGCTCTGCCACACCGGGGAAGAGCAGGCCGTGGCCGCCAAGGACGCCCAGGCGCTCGGGAATCCCCTCCGGCTGCGTCGCGCGCTGGATGCTGGAGTCACGGTGATCATGGCCCACTGCGCCAGCCTGGGCACCAACGAAGACCTGGATCATCCGGGCAGGAAGGCCGCGAACTTCGATCTGTTCCTGCGGCTCCTGGGCGACGAGAAATACAAAGGCCGCCTTTTCGGGGATATCTCCGCCCTCACCCAGATCAACCGGCCACCCAAGCGGATCCTGGCGCTGCTGGGGGATCCGGAGATCCAGGGGCGGTTGGTGAACGGCAGCGATTATCCCCTGCCCGGTGTGAGCCTCGTAACCTGGACCGGCGAATTCCAGGCGCTGCACATGATCACCGCGAAGGAGCGCAAAGCCTTGAACGAGATCCACCGCGTGAATCCCCTGCTGTTCGATTTCGTGCTCAAACGTACCCTGCGCAGGCCGGGCACGGACAAAGGCTTTGCGCCGGAGATCTTCACACGGCTGCCCGTGGCGAACAAGCTTTGAAGCCCTTTACCGGCGCCGGTTCTCTTCCTTGAAGCCCTTCAGCAACGCATCGATGCCAGCCTGAAGCTCTTTCAGGAATTCCGGCCGTGGGCTGGCTTCCGGCGAATCGCTGGAGTCCTTGGAACGGGAACCTACCAGGGCTTCCCACCCGATAATGAGCGCCTGGATCTGGTGAAGCACACCGGTGCCTTGTCCCTTGTGGAGGAAGGGCAGGGTTCTTTCCAGGAAAGCGCCCATGGCCTGGGTCCGGGAATCCATTTCGTGGTGGAAGGCCCGCGCCGTGCCCGCAGGCAGGTTGTGCTCGATGCTGCCATGGAGAACGCCCAAGAGCGTCCGCAGAGCTGGCCTCGCCTCCGTCGCCCGTGCAATCATCCGCGCAACGGCTTCGGGACGCTGCTTCGCGGGCAAGACCTCCAGACCCGCCTCCAGATCCCAGAACCAGCCATGCAGCTGAAGCCGCAGCACCTCGAGAAAGAGTTCCTCACGGGTGGAGAAGTAGAGGTAGAGCGTTCCTTTCACCAGGCCGGTCCGCTCCGCGACCTGGGTCATGGTGATGTCCTGGAACGGCGTGTCCGCAAGGGCGCCCAAGGCCTCGGCGAGGATGGCCTCCCTGCGCTGGAGCTTCTGATGGGATTGACGGGCTCGTTTCATAATGACTTCAAGTCATTAATTTAATGTCCACGGGTCAGTTGTCAACCACTGCCGGAAACTTTTTCGTTCCATACTGCCTTGGCGGAGGTTTCATGTTCTTCAAGGGCAACCTGACCCCGGGCCGGATCATCCGCCGCTACCAGCGTTTCCTGGCGGACGTGGAGCTGGGGGATGGTTCCATGGTGGTCGCCCACTGCACCAATACCGGGACCATGAAGACCTGCTGGGCGACCGGCGATCTGGTGCTGCTGGAGCCCGCCGCGAATCCCGAGCGGAAGTTGAAATTCACGTGGCTTGCCTGCCGGCGTGAGGGTGCCTGGATCGGCGTGGACACGGGAATCCCCAACAAGGTGGTGGCGGAGGCCGCGCGCCAGGACCTCATCCCTGGACTGAGCGGACTCCACGGCGTCCGTACGGAGGTGAAGTACGGTTCCGAGCGCAGCCGCATCGATGTGCTCGCACTGGATGCAGATGAACGCGCCATCTACCTGGAAGTGAAGAACACCACCCTGCGGATCGGCGACCTGGCCTGTTTTCCGGATGCTGTCACCGAGCGGGGCGCCAAGCATTTGCGGGAACTCCAGGGCATGGTCGCGGAGGGCCACCGGGCCGCGATCGTGTTTTTCGTCAACCGCGGCGATGTGCGGGCCTTCGATGCAGCGCGCGAAATCGATCCGGCGTACGCCGGAGAGCTGGAGAAAGCCATCCGTGCTGGTGTTGAGCTGCTTCCACTGCAGGTGGGTATTCACGCCGAAGAAGAAAAAAACGGGAAATGGAATCTGAAATGGCGCTTGACTGGGCTGCTGCCTTGGACCAAAAGGGCCTGACAAATGGCTAGGTTGTGATCAATTTCATTAGGTGGTTTGTTATTCGAGTGAACTAGAATCGAAGCATTTCGTAACGGCGCTTAATTGGGAGGGCATCATGACGACCACAAAGAAGCAGACTCCGTTGTTCGATTGGCACAAGGCACACGGCGCCAACATCGTCGAATTCGGCGACTACCTGATGCCTGTCTGGTACGCCAGCGCCCGCAATGAGCATCTCGCCGTCGTCGCCCAGGCCGGTCTCTTCGACACCAGCCACATGGCCACCATCCGCGTGTTCGGCAAGGATGCCTACGAACTGCTGCAGTGGTGCTTCACGCGCAACCTGGACGCCTGCGTGGGCAAGGACAACGCCCCGCTCACCGACGGCAAGTGCGTCTACGGCCTGTTCCTCGATGAGCACGGCCACGCCATCGACGACAGCATCGTCTACAAGATCAAGGACGGCGAGTACATGGTCGAGGTGAACGCCAGCCAGGGCGGCCCCGTGTCCAAGCACCTCACCGAGCAGGCCAAGGGCAAGGATGTGCGGATCGTCGACCTGACCGACAAGGTCGGCAAGATCGATATCCAGGGCCCCGCGTCCATCAAGACCATGGCGAAGATCCTGAAGAACCCCGAGGTGGTCTTCGACAAACTCCCCTACTTCTCCGCGAAGGGCCATTTCGATCCCGCATCCACGCTGGCGGCCCAGGTGCAAATGCTCGACGGCACGCCGATCCTGCTGTCCCGCTCGGGCTACACCGGCGAAGTGGGCTTCGAGATGTTCGTGGAGCGCGACAAGACCGTGAAACTTTGGGAAGCCATCATGAAGGCTGGCGAAGCGTTCGGCGTGATCGCCTGCGGACTCGCCTCCCGCGACTCTCTGCGCACGGGCGCGGTGCTGCCGCTCTCCCACCAGGACATCGGCCACTGGCCCTGCATCAACAACCCCTGGCCCTTCGCACTGCCCTTCGCCGCCTCCGGTAGCGGCTTCACGAAGAAGTTCCTGGGTTCCGCGGCCCTCGAGCAGGCAGCGCCGACCGCCGAGTGGACCCTGACTTACGTGGGCCACGACCTCCGCAAGGTGGACGGGCACGGCTCCAAGGTCTTCCATAACGGCCAGGAGATCGGGGTCGTCTTGACCTGCGCCACCGACATGGCCATCGGTCGCCATGAGGACAAGATCTACAGCATCGCGACCCCCGACAAGCCCGCGGGCCTCGCCATCAAGGGCCTCTGTGCCGGTTTCATCAAGGTCAAGACGAAGCTCGCCCCCGGCACCACCGTGGAAATCAAGGACGCCAAGCGCACTCTTCCGGTGGTGATCGAAACGGACGTCAGGCCCGACCGGACGGCACGGAAGGCGTTGAAATCCTTCATGTAGTGGTCAGTGGCCGGTGGCCGGTGGTCAGTCATTGCTGATCGCGGCCACGGGCCGCGGGCACTATTAACTGACCCCTGACCACTGGCCACTCTTCTACTACACTAATCCCACTCCCATGGAGGCCCCATGTTCCCCGCCGATTGCAAATACACCAAGAACCATGAGTTCGTGAAGCCGCTGGCCGATGGCACCGCCGTCGTGGGCATCACCAATTACGCCCAGGAAGCCCTGGGTGATGTGGTCTTCGTCGACCTGCCCGAAGTGGGCGAGAAGTTCGGCGCTGGCGACGAGTTCGGCACGGTCGAATCCGTGAAGACCGTCTCCGAGTGCTACATGCCCACCGCTGGCGAAGTCATCGAGATCAACGGCGAACTGGAAGCCCATCCCGAATACATGAACGAGGATCCCGTCGCCAAGGGCTGGATGATCAAGATCAAGATGGACGGCGCTCTCAATGCCGAGCTGCTCGATGCAGCCGCCTACGAGAAGCACGTCGCCTCCGAGAGTCACTGAGTGAATTTTCGCAAGTCGAGACGGCTCCTGCTTCTCATCGTCGCCTGCGCGGTGATGGGGGCAGGAGCTGGTCTGTACGCCGCTCCTGAAACCCCGAAAACGTCTGTGGCGGCTCCCGCCAAGAATGAGGATCTTGCCCGCCTGAAAGCCCTCATCGAGGAGGCAGAGAAGGCCCTCGAAGTGGACGACCCGGACACGGCCTCCGACATGGCGGACCAGGCGGAAGCGCTGATCGCGAAGTGGTCCGCGGAGCGCCTGAAGCGCCCGGAGGAAGCGGCCTTGATCCAGCGGTTGAAGGCCGTCGAGGATCAGTACGAAGAAGCGATCTCCACGCCTGAAACGGAAGACGGATTGAAGATGGCGGAGGAGATCGTGCCGCTGGGCACCGAGGATCTGCGCACGCAATCGGCCCAGGTGCAGGCCGCGGAGCAAGGTGCGATTTTCGATTTCCCCATCGACCTCAACGACAAGGTGCTGGCCTGGGTCTACGATTTCACCCACGAGAAGAAGGGGTTCGTGGAAGGCGCTCTCTCCCGCGCGACGCAGTACCTGCCCATGATCCGTCAGATCTTCCAGGAGGAAGGCATTCCCCAGGATCTCGCCTATCTGGCCTTGATCGAGTCGGGGTTCAAGAACACGGCCCAGAGCCGCGCCAAGGCGGTGGGCATGTGGCAGTTCATCCGGCCCACGGGACGTCTTTTCGGGCTGGACGGCAATGCCTGGATCGAGGAACGCCGCGATCCCGTCAAGTCCTGCCGTGCTTCGGCGCGCTACCTCAAGCGCCTCTACGAAGGCAGCGGCGACTGGTATCTGGCCTTGGCGGGCTACAATGCCGGACCACTGACCACGGAGCGGGCGGAGGCGGCGCTTAGCAGCTCGAACTTCTGGGACATGGCGCGCAGCAGCCACCTGCGGAACGAGACCAAGGACTATGTGCCGAAGCTGCTCGCGGCCATCCTGGTGGGCCGCTTTCCGGAGCGCTACGGCCTCACCGTGACGCAGATGACGCCCTACGCTTACGAGACGGTGGAAGTGGACAAGATGACGAGCCTCAGTGTGCTGGCCCACTTCGCGGAAACGGACGTGGAGGCGCTGAAGGATCTCAATCCCGAGCTCCTGCGCGCCACGACACCACCCGGACACTACGCCCTCCGTGTCCCGCCGGGCACCAGCCAGGCGACCTATCGCGCCCTGGCCAGAATCCCGAGCGGCCAGCGGCTCGACTTCACGAACTACGTGATCCGCAGGAGTGACACTCTCGCGAAGGTGGCCGCGCGCTTCAAGGTGAAGCCAGCGGACCTGCTGGAAGCCAACAACCTCAAGACTTCGCAGTTCCGCCCGGGACGCCGCATCCAGGTGCCGCCGCCATCCGCGGTTCCCATCGACGACCAGGATCTGAAGCCCGTCACGAGCCAGGAACGCGCCATCATCGAGCAACCCCTGGCCCAGATTCCTTCCATCGATGTCACCCAGCCCGGTGCGCATCCGGTTGAATCAGTGACCGTCGTGAAGGAGGCCGCTCCACCGCAGACCAAGCCGGCCGAAGTGGCGCCGACCCCCGCGCCCAGGCCCACCACCCACATTGTGAAGCGGGGCGAGACGCTCTTCTCCATCGCGGAACGCTACCGCCTCAATGTGAACGATCTGAAGAAGTGGAATCGGATCCGGCGGAACCGCGTTGTGGTTGGCCAGGTGTTGAAGCTGAGGAAGACCTAGCCAGCGTTTTTCAGCTTGCCTTCCCATGTAACCCATGGGAAACTCTAGGTTCCCCATGGGGCTATAGCTCAGCTGGGAGAGCGCTTGCATGGCATGCAAGAGGTCAGCGGTTCGATCCCGCTTAGCTCCACCAAAACGCCGCCGAAAGGCGGCGTTTTTCGTTGTGTCGGCGCTGGATCGGACCGCTGAGAAACATCGGCGGCCCGGCTGACTCGAACACATCCTGTGCCCTCGCCCTTCAGGCCGGTTGCACGGCAACCGGTCCTAATTGCCAGTCCTGGCAATTGGTGCTCGCAGCGAGCAAGACTCCTGTGGAGCCTGCGCAGTGGCCGCGGGCGGGGCCAGCCGATGACATGTTCGATCCTGCTTAGCTCCACCAAAACGCCGCCGAAAGGCGGCGTTTTTCGTTGTGCCCATAGCGCCCTGGTAGGCTCTGTGCATGATCTCCTCCATGCTGCTTTCGTGCGCCATCCTCGCTGCCCCTGCGGATCCCGCCATCACCCAATTCCAGACACTGGAACGATCGAGCGGTGGACGCCTGGGTATTTCTGTGCTGGATACAGGCTCGGGCCACCACTGGAACTATCGTGCCAATGAACGTTTCCCGATGTGCAGCACCTTCAAGGTGATACTGGCCGGGGAGGTTTTAGCCGAGGTGGATGCGGGGCGGATGGGTCTGCATCAGCAGATCCCCTTCACAAGTGCAGATCTGCTGGACTATGCACCAGCAGTCAGGGCTTTCGCTGGTGATGGTTCCATGAGCCTGGAAGACTTGTGCCGGGCTGTGGTGGAGGTGAGCGATAACACCGCTGCGAATCTGCTGCTGCGATCTCTGGGTGGCACGACAGCCTTCAATGGCTTCTCCCGGCGCATCGGCGATGCAGTGACGCACCTGGATCGTTTGGAGCCGGAACTGAACGAAGCCACGCCCGGCGATCCGCGGGACACAAGCTCGCCGGAAGCCATGTGCAACACCTTGCGGGAACTTCTTCAAGGCGGAACATTGTCGGCCTCTTCCCACACATTACTGAGCAGATGGATGGCCAACGGCCGCATGGGCGCCAGGCGCTTGAAAGCTGGTTTTCCGGCAGACTGGGATGTGAGGGATAAGACCGGTGTCGGCCAACATGGCACCACCAACGACATCGCGATGGTGACGCCTCCCGGACGACCACCCATTTTTGTCGCGGCATTCCTGACGGGGACTAAGATCGGGAACGCAGAGCAGGATCACCTCCTCGCGGAAGTAGGCCGTATCATCGCAAAGGCCCTGGCCGCGCAGGCTCCGTGAGGCCGACCAAAAGTAACTGCAGCCTCGATCCGTGCGTCGCGATAATCTGGAAGGTCCGCACCCGCGGTTGTCAGGATGCACCACCCCATGCTCGCTTCACTGAACCATGCCCATCTGAGCTTCGGAACCCAGGAGGTCCTGCGGGATGTGACTTGGGCGCTGCAGGAGGACGAATGCTGGGGCGTCATCGGCCGCAATGGCGCGGGCAAGAGCACGCTGTTCAAAGTGCTGCTCGGCGAGCTGGAATTGGACGACGGCACGGTGGTGCGGCCCACGGCGGAGCGCGGCATCCGCATGGGGCACTACGCCCAGGATCTCGAACCCGAAACCGATGGCAGCATCCTGGAAGAGGCCCTTGCGGCCTTCGGCGAGGTGGAATCCCTCCAGCACGAGATGCGCGAGCTGGAGCACCGGATGGCGGAGCCTGGCATCGATCTCGAAGAGGTCATGAACCGCTACCAGAAAGTGCAGGAAGCCTTCGATCGGAACGACGGCTTCACCATCCGCGCCCGGGCCGAGGCGATCCTCTTCGCGCTGGGCTTCGCGCCTGAGATGCTGGAGAAGAACGTCCACGAACTATCGGGTGGCCAGAAGAGCCGCGTCATGCTCGCCAAGGCCGTTCTCCAGGGGCAGGACTTGCTGCTGCTGGACGAGCCCACCAACCACCTGGATCTGCCCAGCCTGCGCTGGCTGGAAGGCTTTCTCAACGACACGAAGGCGACCGTGGCCGTCATCAGCCACGATCGCTATTTCCTCGACCGCGTGGCCACGAGCATCCTGGAGATCGAGCTGGGACGCAGCCGCGTCTACGAAGGCAACTACACCGAGTTCATCGAGAAGAAGGAGCAGGAGCTCGAGATCGCGGAACGCCACTACGAGCGGCAGCAGGACTACATCCGGCAGCAAGAGGAATACATCCGCCGCAACATCGCCGGGCAGAACACGAAGATCGCGCGGGGTCGCCGCACGCACTTGTCCAAGCTCCAGCGGCTGGACCAGCCGCTCCGCGACCGGCGCAAGATCAAGTTCCAGTTCACGGAAACCCAGCGCAGCGGCGACACGGCGCTCGTGATGGACGATGTGACCGTGGGCTGGGATGGCCAGCCACTCTTCGAACCCATCGATCACTTCCAGGTGAAGCGCGGCCAGAAGCTCGCCATCGTGGGCCTCAACGGCACCGGCAAGTCCACGCTGCTGAAGGCCATCGCCGAGGAGATCCCCTTCATCACCGGCGGGGCGCGCCTGGGCAGTCAGGTGAAACTTGGCTACTTCGACCAGCACCACAAGAATCTCGATGCGCGCAACACGGTCTACCAGCAGATCCAGGCGGTGATTCCCATGGCTCCCAAGCAGGACGTCCTGGGCTTCCTGGCCAAGTTCCAGTTCCGGGGCGACGACGTGGACAAGCCCGTCACCGTGCTCTCCGGCGGCGAGCGCGCGCGGCTCTCCGTGGCCACCCTCATCCGCGAAGGCGTGAATCTGTTGTTGCTCGACGAACCGACCAACCACATGGACATCCACTCCATGGAGGCCATGGAGGACACGATCCTCAGCTTCACGGGCGCAGCCATCATCGTCACGCACGACCGCTACCTTCTGGGCCGCGTGGCGGATAGCCTGCTGCGCGTCCACGACAACAAGGCCGAGTTCCGCGAAGGTGGCTACGAGGAGCACCAGGCCTGGGTGGATCTCGACATCGGCCAGGAAGCGGAAGCCGACGAAGCGGAGGAAGAGAAGCCGAAGGCGAAGGAACCATCGAAACCGAAAGAGACTCCGAAACCGCAAGCGTCATCAAAATCCGCGCCCATCGACAAGGAGAAGCAGAAGACCATCCGACGCCTGGAACGCAAGGTCGGAGAGGCCGAAGCCAAGGTCACCGAAATGGAAGGCAAACTTGCAGCACTGGGCCAGGAACTGGCCGCCATGGACCCCACGGACTGGAAGGCCTTCAATGAAAAACTAGAGATCCAGAAGACTCTGGAAATGGAGCTCGCCTACGCCATGACCGAATGGGAAGATGCACAGAACGCGCTGGAGGAAGCGCAGAAAGCCTAGGGTCTGTTTTCAAAGTCGCGCGATGCCGCGCAGGAGCTGTCGGCGGAGCCAGACAAGGAATGCGACCGAAGGCAGGGTGGGCCCCTGTTGAGGGAGCTTGACGCAGTATGGCGACAGCCGCCA
>DCFP01000040.1:17780-20923 GCA_002319925.1 Holophagaceae bacterium UBA1801
ATGGCGACAGCCGCCAGCCCCTGCCAGGGACCCATGTCCGCAGCTTTGCCGCGGGAGAAGGCTGCAATGGCAGCCTTCGATACATGGGAGGGGCGACGGCCAGCCACGCGCCCAGCTGTGTTAGCGCGGTCCGCCGAAGCGGCCTTGCACGATCTTTGCATTATTTAGGTCCACTTGATGTGGACCTAAATTGTGCAAAGATCCGCATCGCCCTGCGGCCGCTGTCTTGCTGGATCACGTGGCTGGACGCCGCCGCGGCGCCGTGGGACTTTGAAAACAGGCCCTAGTTGACGTTGATCAGACGATGGGTTGGTCGGGTATCTCTTCCGCTCGTCCGAACACCTGTTCGTAGGCGATCGTGTGCGCGCCCATGGTGATGGGGAGGATGAAGAAGATTCCCACGTAGCAGCAGCACATGCCGACGAGGCTCAGCAGGAAGGAGAGCAGGCTGAGGCCGATGAGGCCGCCCCAGTTGCCGAGGGCGGCCTTGAAGCTGTGGCGGATGGCCTCCACGCCGGTTAACTTCCGGTCCTCGATGAGCGGGTAGGTGAAGGCGAAGCAGGCGCCCACCAGGAGGGAAAGCAGGATCATCAGGATCAGTCCGCCGCAGCCCAGGAGGATGGCCGTCAGGATGCTGGGGGCGAAGTGGTTCGTGGCGGCGCCGAAGGCCGCGAACATCGTGGCGAAGACGAAAATGAACACGAAGGGGAGAGTGGCGGCCAGGCTGATGCCGAAGAGGATGAGGGAAGCGATCAGGGCTTCCTTGAAATGATCGAAGCCCTTGAAGAGCATCTCGAAGCGGATGGTCTGTCCCCGACCCTTGTCAAGGTAGCACTTCGCCATGCCGCACATCATGGGGCCCATGAGGATGCCGAAGGGCACCGCGCTGCCGATCAGGATGCCCACCAATGTTATGCCCAGGAAGAGCCAGTAGTCGTCCTTGATCCGCTGCCAGGCGGTCTGGAGGCAGGCCACGGGGCTGATGGCGGAGCTCTGGAAGGGGATGGCTTCTATCATGGGAGGCTCGATGGGATTCAGCCGATGCTAGCAGCCTTTCGTTCCCGAATTGATCCGGGAGGCATCTTTGGCCATGCTGGTGTCCGGAGCCTGCCATGAGCCTTCTGCTTGCCGTCGATGTGGGGAATACGAATATCGTCCTGGGCGTTTTTGATCTCACCCAGGGCATGGGCTCGCCGATCCTGCACTCCTGGCGCCTGGCCACGACGCGGGAACGCACGGCGGACGAGTTCGGGCTGGCCACCATCGATCTGCTCAAGCACGTAAACCTGGATCCGGAAAGGGCGCGCAACATCGTCATCTCCAACGTTGTGCCGCCCCTGCATCCCGTGCTGGAGGCCTGGGCCCGCCGCTATTTCCTCACGGAGCCGCTTTGGATCGAGCCCGGCATCAAGACGGGCATCAAGATCCTCCTCGATAATCCCCAGGAGCTGGGCGCGGACCGCATCGTGGACGTGGTGGCGGGCATCGAGAAATACGGTGCGCCGCTTATCTCCGTGGATTTCGGAACCGCCACGACTTTCGACGTGGTGAACGACAAGCGGGAGTACCTCGGCGGCTTGATCCTTCCGGGCATCAAGATCGCCGCGGACGCTCTGTCCACGAGGGCTTCCCGTTTGCCGCGGGTGGAAATCGCCAAGCCCGAACGGGTCATCGGCAGGAACACCGTCCAGGCCATGCAATCGGGCCTCTACTACGGCCATGTGGGCCAGGTGGATGGCATCCTGGAGCGACTGCTGAAGGAAATGCCCGGCGCGACGGTAGTCGCCACGGGCGGCCTCGCCAAAGCCATCGCCTCCGAAAGCAAGTACATCAAGCATCTCGAACCGGACCTGACCCTGGAAGGCCTGAAGATTCTCTGGTTGAAGAACCGGAAGTGAATCCGGAGATCTACGACATCGCCATCATCGGTGCGGGACCGGCGGGGGTAACTCTGGCGAGGCTCCTGGATCCGCGGTTCCGCGTGCTCCTGGTGGACCGGCGGAACCTTCACGAGGATGAACCGCGTTTCCGGAAAGCCTGCGGCGGCCTGGTGGCGCCCGATGCCCAGGCCATGCTGGCGACACTTGGTTTGGGGTTGCCCCAGAGCGTGCTGGTGGGCCCCCAGCTCTTCGTCGTTCGCACCCTGGATCTGGCCTCGGGTCTGGAACGGGCCTACCAGCGTTTCTATTTCAACATCGACCGGGAACGCTTCGATCGCTGGCTCGCATCCCTGGTGCCGGAGTCCCTGGAACGCCGCTATTCCGCACAGGTCGTGGATCTTCGGGCAGAGAAGGGCGTTCATCGCCTTGTTGTGAAAGACGTAAACGGCATGCATGAAATTCATGCACGGGTCGTTGTCGGTGCCGACGGTGCTCGATCCAAGGTGCGTGCGCTGAGCCTCTGCACATGGACATCGCCGCCGAAGGAATACCTCGCCGTGCAGGAGTGGTTTCATGCGGATACCCCGCCGCCATGGTTCTCGGTCGTGTTCGATCCCGGCCTCACCGATTTCTACGCATGGACGATTCCCAAGGGGAATGCCGTGCTGCTGGGCGCCGCGCTGCCTCCCGGCGCCGATGCCCTCGCTCGTTTCCATGCATTGAAGGGGAAACTGGTCGATCGTGGTTTCAGGTTCGGGCGATTCCTGCGCCGGGAAGCTCACCCCATCCTGCGTCCGCGACTGCTCACCCGGCCGCCCATGACCCCTGAAAACGTGATCCTCATCGGTGAGGCGGGCGGGTTCATCAGTCCCAGTTCCGCCGAAGGTTTCAGTTATGCCTTCAGCAGCGCTATGATCGCCGCGGCGGTGTTGAATGCAGGGCTGGAAGCAGCCGCGCCGAGGTTCACCATCGCAGCATCGGGGCTGAGGTGGCAGCTTCGCATGAAGAACCTGAAGGCTCCCTTCATGTACCGTCCCTTCTTGAGGCGGATGATCATGGAAACGGGCATCAGGCACCTGGAGATGAAGCAGCCGTGAAGGATCGCTTCTTACGGATTCGCTTTCAAACGGATAAAAGCATTACCACCAAGAGCACCAAAGCCGCACCAAGACCACCAAGAGAAGCAAGCTGCGACTGTATTCCTTGGTGTGCTTTCCTTGGTGAACTTGGTGGTGAATCTTATCTTGTCGAGTGCGAATCCCT
>DCFP01000040.1:21165-21574 GCA_002319925.1 Holophagaceae bacterium UBA1801
TATCTTGTCGAGTGCGAATCCCTATTAGGAATGGATCGAACATGGATAGTGGAAGTGTGGTTGATGTTCCAGAATGAAGCGCAGCAGGTGTCCCCGTGCCGATTCCCCTGATCCATTTCACCGAGATCGATTCGACCCAGTCGTTCCTGAACCGTCATCCCGAGCTGGCATGCTGCGGGGTCCTGGCCGATGAGCAGATCGCCGGGCGCGGCCGTGGGGGCAACAACTGGGTGAGCGCGACTGGCGCGGGGCTGTGGCTTTCCGCCCGGCTGCCGGTGCCGATCGTGGCCGCAGGCCTCGTGCTGCAGCGGGCGATGGCCGCCGTCATCGCGGCCCTGGAACCCTTTGAAGTGACCCTTGGTCTCAAGTGGCCCAACGATCTGGTGGCGTGGAAGGGAGAACGGCTCGT
>DCFP01000040.1:21843-51661 GCA_002319925.1 Holophagaceae bacterium UBA1801
CAAGGTGGGGGGCATCATCGGCGAGCTCAGCAAGGGGTCCGTGATCATGGGCGTGGGCGTGAACCTCACGGATGCACCGGTGATTCCCGACCGCGCGATTCCACCTGCCTCCCTGGTTTCGTTGGGTGGCCGCGATATTCCGGACCGCCTGGGCCTGGCTCGGGAAATTCTTTCACGGTGGCAGGATCTGGAATCCGCGCCTGAGCCGCCCTTCCTCTGGCCCCAGGTGGGCGATGCCGTTCGATGGGAGGAAGGGCAGGGCATCTGCCAAGGCTGGGCGGCAGACGGGCGCCTGAAGGTGCAGACTCCCGACGGTCTCGATTGTCTGAGCGTGGGCGACGTGAGCGGGTTGAGTCAGTAGCCGATCGACCCAGCAAGGCACACGGACAGGTCCTAGAACTGGCCACAGAATCCTTCATGGATGTGTAGTGCCTCGTCCGCTTTGGCGAGGTTTGGTCTTTCCTCAAAGCCAAAGGCTGTATTGCCGGCCTTCTACAAGGACAAACTGCGGTAGCTCAGGAATGCTGAGAAGTCGGCATCGGGTGATACGTTTGTATGAATTAGAAACAAAATTTATAAATCAATTGCACAAATCTTGAAGTCGTCCCCTACAATTACAACGTCATGTGATTGAAAATTTTATTGATTTTGACAATAAATCATCACGGGCAATTTGTAATAGTCACTTTTTTATTTCCCTTCTTCTCTCATTTGCTGGGTCGTCCCTAGACACAGTTCATGGAGTCACTATGCGAAGCACGGTGTTCTCACTGCTGACCTTCCTTTTCATGTCCTGGCAGGTGTGTCTGGGAGGGGTGCCCAACATCACGACCCAACCTGTCAACAAGACGGTGGTAGCACCTGCGGCCGCGAAGTTCACCGTGGTGGCCACTAGTACGCCAGCGCCCACCTATCAATGGCAGATCTCGAAGAACACTGGCACGGATTGGAACCCCATCACCGGCGCGACGGGGGCCGCATACACGACGCCAGCCACTGCGCTGGCGCAGAGCGGTTGGATGTACCGCGTGGTCGTCAAGAGCGGGACCAACAGCGTGACCAGCGATGCGGCGACAATGACGGTCCTGACGAAGCCAGGCATCACGACCCAACCCGCGAGCCAGACCGTGACGGCCCCGAATCCAGTGACGTTCACGATCGTGGCGACGGGCGTGCCCGCGCCAACCTACCAGTGGCAGAGCTCTCCCAACGGAACCACCTGGACGAACGTGCTCAGTGATGGCACCAGCGCCAGCTACACGTTAATTGCCACGAGCCTTGCGGACAACGGGAAGCAGTTCCGCTGCGTCCTGACGAGTGCTGCTGGCATCACCAACGGCGCCGCGGCAATTCTGACGGTAAAGGTGGCACCTGCCATCACGACCCAGCCCACGAGCAAGACAGTGGTGGCCCCGGCGACAGCGAAGTTCACGATGGTGGCCGCGGGCAACCCCGCACCAACTTATCAATGGCAGATTTGGAAAAATAAAGTCACCGGCTGGACCAACATTGGTGTCGCGACGACTGCTGCCTATACGACTCCGGCGACTGCGCTGGCCCAGAGCGGCTGGATGTACCGGGTGATCGTGAAGAACGGGATCGGCACGGTTACCAGTGATGAAGTGACGCTGACGGTTCAGACGAAGCCTGGCATCACGACGCAACCTGCGAGCCGGACCGTGATCGCGCCTGCGCCAGCGGCGTTCACGATCGTGGCCACGGGTGTGCCCGCGCCCACGTACCAGTGGCAGATCTCTCCCAATGGAACCACCTGGACGAACATCGTCAGCGGTGGCACCGACTCCACCTACACGCTGGACCCGACCGGGTTGACGGACAACGGAAAGCATTACCGTTGTGTCCTCACCAGCATCGCGGGAACCACCACCAGTGCCGCGGCGACGCTGACGGTGAAGGTGGCGCCGTCGATCACGACCGATCCTGTCGACAAGACGGTGGTCGCCCCTGCGACCGCAAAGTTCACCGTGGCGGCCACGGGCAACCCGGCACCCACGTACCAGTGGCAGGTCTGGAAAGATAAAGACACGGATTGGATCAACATCAGCGGGGCGACGGCAGCTGCCTACACGACGCCCGCGACGGCTCTAGCGCAGAGCGGATGGAGGTACCGGGCGATCGCGAAGAACGGTGTCGGCAGCGCAGCGACCAGTGCTGCGGCGACGCTGACGGTCCTGACGAAACCCGGCATCACGACGCAGCCCGCCGCCAGGACGGTGACCGCACCGGCCGCCGCGACGTTCACGATCGTGGCAACGGGTGAGCCGGCACCGACCTACCAGTGGCAGGTTTCGCCCAATGGAACGGCCTGGACCAATGTGGCTAGCGATGGGACGGATGCAAGCTACACGCTGGATCCGACGGGTCTGGCTGACAGCGGGAAACAGTTCCGCTGCGTCCTGACGAACATCGCTGGCATCACCAACAGCGCGGCCGCGACGCTGACGGTGAAAGTGGCACCGGCGATCACGACCCAGCCCGCCGATAAGACGGTCACCGTTCCCGCGACCGCGAAGTTCACAGTGGTGGCCACGGGCAACCCTGCCCCGACCTATCAGTGGCAGCTCTCCAAGGACAACGGCGGGACATGGGCGAACATTTCTCTCGCCACTGCAGCTTCCTACACAACCCCGGCGACGGCCCTGACGCAGAGTGGGTGGAAGTACCGTGTGATGGTCACCAATAGCGTCGCTTCCATTCCGAGCGATGTCGCGACGCTCACGGTGCACGCGAGCCCGACCTCCACCTTCACGATCAGCGGGAACGCCGGAGTCGACGGAGCCACCCTGAGCTATACCGATGGTACGGCCAAGACGGCCACGGCCAGTGGCACGGGCGCCTACAGCCTCACGGTCCACGGTGACTGGACGGGCACCGTCACCCCAAGCAAGACAGATTACGTCTTCACGCCCGAAAAGCGCTCCTACGCGAACGTCGCCGCGAACCAACTCAACCAGGACTACACCGCGGCCATCCCGACCACACGGACCGTCACCGGCACGTCCATCATCACCTATCTACCGTACGATGCGAGCACCGGGGTCATCACGCCGGATCCTATTCCCAACCCTCTGCACCCGGAAATCTATGCAGAGCTGCTGGATGGAACCGTGTTCCCCGGAACCTTCAACCTTGCCGATGGAACCTTCTCGATTCCGAATGTCCCCGTTGGTTCCTATCTGCTCGTATACAGCGATGACCATGGAAGCACTGCGATCCGAACGGACCTCAGCGTCGTTGACCTGGGCTGGAAGGAGACGGGACGGAAGAACGTAGCACGGCCTACCCAGCCGACCAATGTCACCTTCCAGACCACGAATCTCAATGCCTGGACCGACAACGACTCGCTGATCTTCTTTGACTTCAACAGTGGATTGTATGCCGATATTTCGAACATGCCGACGCCTGGCGATACGGCACTGAGCGGCTTCACCGTGGATTGGCAGGATTCGCCCAATGACGGAACCCTGCCGTTGGTGGACGCTTCCATGGGTGATCGTTTCCTGATGGTGCAGGGCGTGGATTCCACACTCGGAACCCTGAACCACACCCAGATTGCCAAGCGGCGATACATTCCTGGCTCTCTCACGATCGCTGATGGAACGGGCGCCACCATCGGAGGCGCCTTCGAGACCATCCCGCAGAACTACCCGATGACCTTCAACTGGCAGCGCTCAGCCTTTGCCGCCCGCAGGTCCGACTTCAATCCCAATGCTTACCGGCAATTGTCTCCCCAGATCGGCATTGCCGACGCCCCCGGGCTCTCGACCCATGGAGACCTGCTCACCATCGATCAGTTGTGGTACCGGAACAGCAATGACAGCGTGACGGATGACGTGAACCTTGGCACGGTCAACCTCCCGGAACTGCTGGCGCACTATGACCGAGAGTTCTGGGGCGGCCATGACGCCCTCATGCGTTATACCTTGCCCGGAACCTCCAAATACTTCGAGCGCAAGGCGAAAATGCGCCTGGTGACCTTGACGCCTCCTTCCGCGGGCAACCCCCTGGCTCCCATCGTGAGCACCCCTCGGAACCTGCGGATCGGATCCACGTCCATTTTCGGCAACGTCACCGACATGGTGCCCAACCCGACCATTTCGTGGGACGCACCGGCGCTGGGTACGGTCCAAGGCTATCAACTCGAGATTCGCAAACTCTGCGCGGATGGAGCCGCCACCAAGGACAAAGCCGTGACCAGGCTGCTCACGACCGAGACGCACGTGGACCTGCCCACAGGCCTCCTGGAAGGCGGCCGGACATACTACTTTGTGGTCCGCGCGATCTCCCGGAGCGGGTATGACCCCGCCGGAGCGCCCTTCAGGACCCCCGAGGGCTTCCCGCGCGGTTACGCGGAGAACATCTCCGGCATGGTCACGGTTCAGGCCCTTTCCGGAGCGCCGGCCATCACGACCCAGCCCGCCAGCCAGATCCTCACGGATGGGCAGGATCTCAATCTTTCCGTCGTGGCCACGGGTGATGCAACCTTGCACTACCAGTGGCGGAAGAACAACGCCGCGATCGGATCGGATGCTGCCACCTTCAGCATCACTTCGGCCAAGGTCGCGGATACCGGCAGCTACACCGTGACCGTTTCCAACTCCGCAGGGTTCGTGGACAGCGAGACGGCCTACGTGACCATCAATGCGATCGCGGACGGATCACCCAGAATCATCGCTTCGCCTGCTAGCGTGACTGCGCTCGTGGGACAGACCGTCACCTTCCAGGTGGGCGCCGTGGGAGATCCAGACCTGCATTTCGCATGGAAGAAGAACGGGACCACTACAGTGGGAACCGACGATCCTACCCTGACCTTTGGTTCCGTCGGTTACTCCGATGCGGGCACCTACACCGTCACCGTTTCCAACGGTGCGGGAAGCGCCGTCAGCCTCCCGGCGACACTCACGGTGACTTCCAGTTCGAAGGAGATCACGGGAAGCCGACTATGGACCTTCCTGCCCTTCAACGCTGTGAGCGGAACGATCACACCGGTCTCGGAACCTGCCACGCCTCCGGATCCCTTGGCCTACATCAGGGTCCAACTGCTGGACGGCACGTCCATCCCAGGCACCTTTGATTCGGGTACGGGGAACTACTCCGTTCTTGGCATTCCGGCGAGCGGCAACGTCTGGGTGGTCCGCGGCAACTACGACTACATCCTGACCCCCAAGACTTCCGTGGACCTGGGAACCTTCCAGGGCGGGCGTGCCGACATCACCTCTCCGACCACGCAGACCAACCTCATGCTCAACACCACCGGCCTGTCGCCGTGGCTCGTCGATGGGGACGATTCGAACTACCTCGACGATCTGGTTCTCTACGACTACAACAGCCACACCGATTTCTGGCCCCTGGAGAACGCCCTCAGCGCCTTGCCGCACTCCGGCGATACCGCGTTGAATGCCTTCACCTCGAATCTGCAATGGAACGCCAATCTGATCGACACCACGAAGGGGGATGCCCCGGCACTGGCGCAGTTGACGGAAACCTATTTCGGCAGTGGTCCCGGTTCTCTGGGCGCTACAGTGATCACCAAGGAATTCAAACCGTCGCCTCTGACGATTGCTGATGGAGTAACAGCCACCATCGGCGGGACCTTTGCGGACGTGCCTCAGTCCACTGCCGTGAACATCAATTTCAATGGCGCCGAGTTCAATACCTACAACACCCCGGTGAACCCCCACGCCGCGACCTATGACCACCGGGCTCGCATGCGGGTCCTGGATGCGCCTGGGTTCTCCACCTACGGATTCCAGGGCATTGCCCGCTACTCGATGGGCATCTACGGCACCACCTCGAACTACAGTGGCGGCAGCCAGCCCGCACCGGCCCTTCCGCTCGGTTTCGAGCGGGCCGTCATGCTCGAGATGCGCCACTACGTCGAGCTGACCGCGCCGGATGCCATCCAGCCCTATCGCTTCCGGTTGAACACGCGGACTTACACCCTGGACCTTCCCACGGATGTCGCCCCACTGCGTCCTGCGCTCACTCCGATCCAGGCTCCGAAGATCGAGGGCGCCACCCTGTTCGATAATCAGACCATTTCCAGCCTCACGCCCACGATCTCCTGGGATGCGCCTGCTCTGGGCACGCCCGCGGGCTATGCCATCACCGTGTGGGAGATCAGCAGGAATCTGGAGAATCAGACCAGTCCTGTCGACGTGGCCAAAGTGTACGTCGGAAGCTCCTGCACTCAGTTCAAGGTTCCTGACGGCATCCTCGCGAAGGGTAAATCCTACGCGTTCCAGATCCAGGCGCGCACCGGCGCAGGCTACGATCCGGAATCGGCGCCGTACAAGTGGTTCAAGTTCCCGTACGCGCTCGCCGATACCATGTCGGGCCTGATCACCGTTCAGGCGATGCCTGGCGCCCCTGCCATCACGACCCAGCCCTCCAGCCAGACCGCGAACGAGGGCCAGCCCGTGACCTTTACCGTTCAGGCGACAGGCAGCCCTGCCTTGAGCTACACCTGGTACCGCATGGACTCCGGGAACGTCATCACGGACCTGGAACAGAATTCTCCGACCCTGAGCTTGAGTTCGGTGCAGGCCTCGGATGCTGGCCGGTACTGGGTGGTCGTGGCGAACGACTTCGGATCCTTGCAGAGCCTGGTGGCCACCCTAACGGTCGAACCGAGCGTGCCCGGGTCTCCGGCGATCACGACCCCGCCCGTGAGCCGCACCGTTCTTGTGGGCCAGAGCGCCACCTTCTCGGTGGCTGCCTCGGGCGATCCCACCTTGCACTATGCGTGGAAGAAGAACGGAACCACGCCCGTAGGGACGGATACCGCCAGCTTCACCATAGATTCGGCCCAGCTGACCGATGCGGGCACCTACGCGGTGACCGTCTCGAATGGTCTCGGGAGTGCCACCAGCCAATCCGCCGTTCTCACGGTGAGCAGCGTCTCGAAGACCATAACGGGAAGCCGGATCTGGACCTTCCTGCCTTTCAATGCAACGGATGGAACCTTCACTTCGACGACGGAACCCTCCACGGCCCCGGACCCGTTGAACTATGTCAAGGCCCAGATTGACGACGGCACAACCATACCTGGCACCTACGATTCCGGTACGGGGAATTTCTCCATCCCTGGAATCCCCGTGGATGCAAGCACGAATCTCTGGGTGGTCCGGGATGGGTACGACTACATCCGTACTCCGAGCACGACCCTGGATCTTGGTGTCGTGCGCGGAGGACGCATCGATGCGGATTCTCCGACCTCTTCGACGAACCTGGTTTTCAACACCGCCGATCTCTCCTCCTGGCAGGTTGATGGGCACGACGATTCCAGCTACACGGATGATTTGATCTTCTTCGACTACAACAGCCGGAACGAGCTGTGGCCCCTGGAAATTACCAGCGGGGCTCTCCCCCACGAGGGAGATACGGCCCTGAACGGGTTGACCATCGACCTCCTGGGGAACGGCAATCTCATGGATACGACCAAGGGGGATGCGCCGTCCTTGTTCCAATTGAAGGACACCGACTTCGGTACCTTCGGCGCGCTGGTGGCCAAGTACCAGTACAAACCCACTCCCCTGACCCTCTCAGATGGAACCGGAGCCACGATCGGCGGGGCCTTCACGGCGATCCCCCAGACCACATCGGTGAGCGTGAATTTCAATGCTGCCGAATTCGATGCGGCCTACGGTCCGATTCCAATCAATTCTCTCGGCGACAATCACAAGGCCCGGATGACCTACTTCGACGCTCCGGGATGCACGGAATACGGATATGTCGGTGCAGCCCGCTTCACCTTTGCGGTTTATGGGAAGGCCGGGAACTTCAATGCGGGGACGACCACCTCCGCCCCGGACCTGCCCGTCGGCTTCGAGCGGTTCGTTCGCGGGGAAGCGCGGCAGTTTGCGATCATCCGGGCCCCGGGGGCCACGTACACGCTGAGTTATCGGCTGAACCTTCGGACGTTCTCGCAGACCCTGCCCACGCTCGACGCTCCTTTCTGCCCGCTGCTGGGGTCCATCCAGGATCCGACCATCACATCGGGGACAGGTTCCCCCAGCTCTCTCTTCCTCGATCAAACGGTGAACTCGCTCACGCCGACCATCGCTTGGAATCCACCCACGGTCGGGACTCCCCAGGGCTATGTGATCACCGTGTTCAAGCTCGGAGTGAACGGAGGACACACCACACTCGCGGACGTAGCCAAGCTCTATCTGGGCGGCTCCTTGACGCAATGCACTGTTCCTTCGGGGATACTGCAGAGTGGCAATGCCTATGCATTCCTGATCCAGGTCCGCGCCGGATCCGAATACGACATCGAATCAGCTCCCTACAAGTGGAACCGCTTCCCCTATGCCTATGCGGAGACCCTGTCCTCGGCGATCACCGTGAACTGACCGGAATCACCTATTCCAGCCAAGGGCCGGGGTTCTCCTGGCCCTTTTCATTTATCGCCATCCGAGTCAGGAGCCTACGCTGAGGGCGTCCAGCGCCCTCGTCAGCGTGCGTTCAGGGTCCTTCGCGTCCACTCGGAACGCCTTCATGCCCAGTTGTCGCGCGGGTTCGATGTCCCTGAATTCGTCATCGCCGAGCATGGCGCAATCCGATGGCGCAACGTTCAGCAGCTCCGTGGCCGCCAGGAAGATGCGGGGATCCGGCTTCCACGCGTCGCAATCCATGGGCGTGAGTGTGGCGCGCATGAAGGGCGACAGGCCTGTGTGCTCCACTTTCTGCCGCTGCTGATTCCGTTCGCCGTTGGTGATGATGATCTTCGGGATGGCAGAAGTCCGGCGCAGGAAGGCAGGGACTTCGTCGAAGAGCCGCCAGGAGGCTTGGTAGGCGGCCACGTAGGGGGCGAGCGCGGCGTCCGCCTCTGCATCTGTGAAAGGCCGTCCCAGGAATTCGCGGACCCGCTCGCGCCGATGCTCCTGGAAGGAAATCTCGCCGTGCTCGAAGCGCAGCCAGTGGCGGATGGCGATCTCGCGCCACCTCGGCAGCAGGAGATCCGCAGAGGCGTCCAATTCCCGGCGATGGAATTCGATGAAGGCCAGGTAGGCCTTCCTTACCGAATTCCGCTCGTCCATGAGCGTGTCGTCGAGATCCAGCAGCAGAGCCCGTATCATGCCTTCCCCGGAAGGAACGTGGTGAGGCTCCCGCCGCCAGGCTCGAAACGGACCAAGGCTGGCAGTCCGTTCAGCAGGGTCAGCTGCGGCTGGCGGTGGCCAATGTCCAGGTCGAACAGGACGGGGAAGGGTAGTTCGCCGAGGGCCTCCTGCAGCGCTTCCGTGGGCGCGAGGGCCTCCGGGTTGGCGGCCTCGGGGCCTGAATTGCGGCCGATGAGAAGGCCCGCAAGACCTTCGAACCAGCCGTGGAAGCGAAGGCTCCACAGGCACCGGAGCAGCTCACAGGGGTTCATCTCGCAGTTCTCCAGATAGAGCAGCGCACCCTTGGAACCACAGCTCCGCACGAAGCCGGGCACATCGCCATGGATCGTGCCCGCCAGCCGGGAGATCGTGTCCATGCATCCCCCGATGAGGCGGCCGCGCAGTTCCAGTGGATCGAGCCGCCCATCCAGCCGCTTCCATTGCGTCGGTTCCGAGGACTTCCAGGGCGCAGCGGGGAAGCTTGCGAAGTCCTGCCATTGGTTCTGGAAGTGCTCCGAGGCGCGTTGTACCACCACCGCTCCAGGTTCAGCGGAGAGGATGCCCATGGCGGCGATCAGCAAGGGATCGGTCTGTGCGGGCACCATGTCGATCAGGTTTGATCCGTGCGCAGTGACCCATCCCGCGCGCAACGTCAGTGGAAGCTGGAGTGTGCTGATGTCGGAAAAGCCCAGGAACCACTTGGGCCGAGCTTCGCGCAGGGCCTCGAATTCGAGCAGGGGAAGCAGCTCGATGGCGCGCTCTCCGCCCCAGGGCGGGAAGACCGCATCCACGCGTTCGTCCAGGAAGAAACGCATCAGCTCAGCCGCGCGAGCGGAGGCCGGGGCGCTCGTGTTCTTGTATTGCTCTCGCACGTGTTCGCCTTCGAGGATCTGGTATCCCTGTTCGCGCAGGTGCGCCAGGACCAGATCCAGCCGTGCGTGCCGGTCCGGTGTGACCCCCGACGAAGGGGCGGAAACGGCGATGACGGAGCCGGATTTGAGAGGAGCCGGTACGCGGATCATGGCTGTCTTTCCCGCTGCAGCAGCCGCGCGACGGTCCGCGGATGGATGCCCAACCGCCGGGCGATTTCCCGCTGGCTGACGCCCTTTGCCGCGAGCTGCTGGGCCTCCTGCAGGTGCGCACTGGCGGAGGGTGGCCTGCCCACTGGATGCCCCGTATTCGCCAGACCCGAGCGCACCTGGTCCCGATGGGTGATGCGCTGGAAGGTGGACAGGGTCCGGATGATACGGAGCAGCTCGGGACCTTTCTCCGCTGTGAAGTCGAAATCATCAGCGAGGGTGGCCAGGACCACGTTGCATCCTTGCATATCATCGAGGAGGGACAACAGCTCCGGCAGGCTGCGCGCGATGCGGTCCAGCTTCCAGGTCACGATGACATCCATCTCGCCTTCCTGGGCCGCCTGCAGCAGGCGCTCCCGGGCGGGCAGACGCCGCGCGGATTCGGCCGCAGTTTCGAGTTCCTTCCGGACCACGCGCCAGCCTTTCTGTTCCGCGAACGCCTCCAGCGCCAGGCCCTGCTTGGGCAGATCCAGTGCATCCTCGAGGCGGATCCTGGCGTATACGGCGGCTCGCAGAGGAGGGCGGGGTCGTTGGTCCATGGCTTCGAGGGTAGCGCTTCAACCGAATTCGACGCAAAACCATGATGTTTTGCGTCACCCAAGGGTTTGAAACTGAAACGGATATACGAGGGCTTTCAACGCAAACGGACGAATTTGTAATCCAACACGCGGTAACGGCATGCACATCCCCGACAACTACCTGAGTCCCGCCACCTGCGCCGTCATGGGCGCGGCCATGGTGCCGGTCTGGGCTATTTCGGCGCGCAAGGCCCAGGCTGAGATCTCCCGGGCGAAGGTGCCGCTCCTCGGCATCGGGGCGGCCTTCTCCTTCCTCATCATGATGTTCAACGTGCCCCTGCCGGGCGGCACCACGGGCCACGCGGTGGGCGGCACCCTCATCGCGGCGCTGCTGGGGCCCTGGGCGGCCTGCATCGCCGTGAGCGTCGCCCTGCTCATCCAGGCCCTGCTCTTCGGGGATGGCGGCATCCTGGCCTTCGGAGCCAACGCCTTCAACATGGCCTTCGTCATCCCCTTCCTGGGTTATTTCATCTATCGCTTCATCAAGGGCCGCACCAGCAGCCCGCGCGGCGAGCTGATCGGCCTGGGCGTGGGCTCGTACTTGGCCATCAACATGGCTGCCCTCTGTGCCGCCATCGAGTTCGGCATCCAGCCCGCCATCGCCCGGGACGCGGCCGGACTGCCCCTCTACTGCCCCTATCCCCTGGCGGTCTCGATTCCCGCGATGTTGATCCCGCACCTTGTCGTCGCCGGTTTCATTGAGGTCTTCTTCACTGTTGGCGTGTTCGCCTTCATCAAGCGTGTTTCACCCGGCAGTGTCTACGAGGGCGCCAGGACGCGCATCCAGGCCATCTACGGCCTCATCGTCGCATTCGTCTGCCTCTCTCCGCTGGGTCTGCTGGCCTCCGGTACCGCCTGGGGCGAATGGGGCGCCGAGGAGATCAAGAACGTGGCCACGGGAGGCAAGGCCCTGGGCTACGTGCCCACGGGCATGACCAACGGCTTCAGCCTGAAGGCCCTGCTGGCCGACTACACGGTGCCTGGTATGCCGGAATGGACGGGGTACATTGTCTCTGCCGTCGCCGGAGCGGCCCTCCTCGTCATTGTCTTCAAGCTCTTCGGATTGCTCCGGAGGAGCGAAGTGGAAACATCGTGAATCCGGTGGAACGGTGAAATAGATGAACCGCAGAGAGCGCAGAGGGGAAGAGAAAGAGCGCAGAGAAAAGCTGGCGATAGGACAGGTCTGTCAGCTATGCGGCTTTTCTTCCTCTGCGCCCTCTCTTTGCATCTCCGCGCTCTCTGCGGTTCCTCTTTCCCTATTGGGATTCGCATGAAAGCCATGCCCGGCTGGCTCCTCCAGGATGCGCGCTACCAGCCGCGCCAGGACAAGGATGCCTTCGTGGACCGGAGCATCCTGCGCTTCCTGAGTGTGCTGTCCAAAGGGAGGGCGCGAAGCGGGAGGATCCAGGGGCACGGCCATACGGAACCGCTGGTAAAAGTGCTTTCCATCATCGTGGTGGCCCTCCTCGTTTCCCTCACGCGCAGCCCAGCTTTCCTGGTGCTCACCGCCACGGGTCTCCTGGTGTCCCTCGCGTTCCAGGAGGCCCGGCTCATCGCGCGGGTGCTCAAGACCAGCCTCGCGGTGGCGGTCTTCACGGTGCTCATCCTGTTGCCCTCGGTGTTCTGGGGGCGTGGTTCCGCGGCGGTCATGATCACGGTCAAAGTATTTCTCTCCGTGGCCTTCGTGAAGCTCGTCTCCGCCACGGCGGACTGGGCCTCCATCTCGGGGGCCTTCAAGCGCCTGGGTGCACCGGATCTCTTCATCCTGGTTTTCGATATCGCGCTGAAGTACATCACCCTCCTCGGCGAGTTCGCCCTCTCCATGCTCTATGCGCTGAAACTGCGCTCCGTGGGCCGGAACACGGGCAAGACCGCCTCCCTGGGCGGCATTGCGGGTACCCTCTTCCTGAAGTCGAAGGAGATGGCCGAGGACATGTACGGGGCGATGGAGTGCCGGGGTTTCACGGGCGAGTATCGCGCCGCGGGCAGGTTGCGCCTGCGCTGGCGGGATGGCATGGTGTGCGGGGCCACGGGCCTCCTGATCGCGCTCTTCTTCCTGACGAGGGCGCGATGATCGAACTCCAGGGCGTCACATGCACCTACGGCGACGGTGATGTGCTGACGGAGGTGGATCTGCGCATCCAGCGGGGCGAGGCCGTGGCGATCATCGGCCCCAACGGCTGCGGGAAGTCCACCCTGCTCAAGCTCCTCAACGGCATCGTCCTGCCCCGGAAGGGCCGCTACGCCTTCGACGCCGACGACATCACGCCGGAACGGTTGAAGGACGCCACCTTCGCCAAGCGCTTCCACCAGCGCATCGGCTTCCTCTTTCAGAACTCCGACACTCAACTTTTTTGTCCTGTAGTGCATGACGAGATCGCCTTCGGTCCGCGCCAGATGGGCCTCAGCGAGGAACAGGTGGCGCGCCGCGTGGAGGACTGCATCGAACTTATGGGCATCGGGAAACTCCGCAATCGCGTGCCCTATCACCTGAGCGAAGGCGAGAAGCGCAAGGTGGCCCTGGCCGCCGTGCTGGCCCTCAATCCCGAAGTGCTCGTGCTCGACGAGCCCATGAACGGCCTGGACCCGCGCATGAAGCACTTCCTGCGCGAGATCATCCTGTCGTTGAATCATGGGGGCAAGACGATCCTCTGCTCCACCCACGACTTCCGGTACATCGATGGCGTGTTCCGCACCGCCGTGGTGATCGGCGAAGACCACCGGGTGGTGCGGGTCGGCTCGTACCACGAGATCATCAACGACAAGGACTTTTTGCGGGCTCAGAACATCATCTGATCTGGAAAGAATCACCGCAGAGGCGCAGAGGGAGAAACGAGAGAGCGCAGAGAAACGAAGTCAGATGGCCCATTCGGCTTTCTCTTCTCTGCGCCCTTTCTTTTAAACCTCTGCGCCTCTGCGGTGCATCTTTTCAATCACAGCACCCGCAGCCACAGTCCCTTGAGGTAAAACCCCTCGGGGTGGTTCAAGGCGTAAGGATGGTCCGCGGGCTGACCGAGGTGGGCGATGACCTGTGCTTCCCGCTCCGCTTCGAGCAGGGCCGTCCAGACGGCCTCCTGGAAGCGGGCGCGGTCCATGTGCTGGGAGCAGGAGAAGCACCAGAGCATGCCGCCGCGCGTGGTGGCGCGGGCGCCGAGCCGGAAGACGTCCTTGTAGGCCTTGAAGGCCTTGTCCACGTCCTTGCGCTGCTTGGCGAAGGCGGGAGGATCCACGATGACGCGGTCCCAGCTTTCCGGTTCCAGTTCGCGCATGAGTTCGAAGGCGTCACCCTGCATCCGCACGTGCCGTTCGGGATCGAGCCCGTTCAATGCCCAGTCCCGCTCCGCTTGATCCAGGGCCGGTGCCGAGATGTCCAACGTGGCCACTTCTGTGGCACCTCCAAGGCCTGCGTGGACGGAGAAGCCGCCCGTGTAGCCGAAGGCGTTCAGCTCGCGGCAGCCGCGGGAGACGCGGCCCACGGTGAGACGGTGCTCGCGCTGGTCCAGGAAGAAGCCCGTCTTCTGGCCCTTCAGGAGATCCACCGTGAGCTTCGCTGCGCCTTCATGGATGGTGATGGGTCCGCCGAGGCTGCCCTTCAGCAGGCGGTTCACGATCTCGAGTCCTTCCTCCTTGCGGCCGGACTGGCTGCGTTCCACGAAGATGGAAACGCCGTTGGCTTTGGCCAGTTCGAAGAGCACGGGCCACCAGATATCCCTCAATGCCTCGAGGCCTGCCGTGCCCACCTGGATGACCAGCGCTGAACCGTAGCGGTCCACCACGAGGCCCGGCAGCAGATCTCCCTCGCCAAACACCCACCGGCAGCCGTTTTCATGGCCATCCTGGCCAAGCGTCTTGCGCAATTCGATGGCGTGCTGGAAGCGCGAGCGGAAGTATTCGGAGTCTAGCGGAGCATCCTCGAAGCGGAAGATGCGCATCGCCAGCGGGTTGCTGGGGGAGGCGGTACCCACCGCGAGCACATTGCCGGAGGCATCCGCAAGGCGCACGAGAGAGGACTTCGGCGCCCCTTCCAGCGCACCCGAGAACACCCAGGGATGGTGCTTGGATAGCAGGGCGTCCTTGCCGAGTTTCAGGCGCAGGACGGGATAGGGCCAATGGGATGGGTTCATGATCGTCCCTATCGTTTGAGGATGCGTTTCAATGCTTGGAGCAGCGCGTCCACCTCTTCCTCGCGGGCGTCCGGGAGCAGGCTCACGCGGATGACGCTGCGGGCTTCGTCGTGGCTGTAGCCGAGGGTCGTGACCGCATGGCTGGGTTCGGTGGCGCCGCTGTGGCAGGCGGAGCCCGTGGAAACGGCGAAGCCCGCGAGATCCAGGGAGATCTGCACCGCTTCCCCGGTATGGCCACGGAGCAGCAGGGCGCTCGTGTTGGGCAGCCTCGGCTGGTCGCGGCCAATGGCCTCGTAATCGCTGGACCACGAGAGAATTTCGGCTTCCAGCCGATCGCGCAGAGGGGCCAGGGCTCCGTTCCGTTCCACACGCTCCGGCAGGAAGCGCACGGCCTCCGCCAGGCCGAGAATGGCGGGGAGATCCTCGGTGCCACCTCTTCTGCGCCGCTCCTGGGGCCCCTCCATGAGCGGCACCCAGGGTAGGGTGGGGCGCATCCACAGCACGGCCGCGCCCCTCGGCCCGCCCATTTTGTGGCCCGAGAAGACGGCGGCATCACAGTCGGAGAGATTCACGGGGATCTTGCCCCAGGCCTGGGCGCAGTCCTTGAGACGAACGGCGTTCGCCGCGGCCGGCATGGGGTAGATGATCCCCGTCTCGTTATTGGCGGCCATCTGCACGATGGTGGCGGCTTCTTCCAAGCCATCGGGCAGCCAGCGCACCGTCGTCCAGTCCCGCAGCGGGTTCAGGCAGGCACTGTGCTCGCCGGGAAACACGGCTGCAGGTTTGTTGCCGAGGGAGATGCGAAGGCCCCAGATGAGCAAGTGCAGGGCCTCCGTGGCGCTGGAGCAGAACACGATCTCGGCGGGAGGAACCCCCAGGCTTTCAGCGATGACAGCGCGAGCTTCCTCCAGCAACCTGCGCGCCCCCTGGCCCTCCCGATGGATGGATGTAGGATTCGCCCAGCCTTCCACCAGGGACTTCGCCACAACCTCCACCACCGAAGGCAGCGGCGGCGCGGTGGCATTGGCATCGAAGTAGAAGCGCGGCATGCCATCAGGATACCCGGTCCGGGAACCCTCTTCCCTTTGGGCGCCGTTCGCTGCAATCTGAGCCCATGTCCACGCCATTGCATCCCCAGAACGTCGTCGCCCTGGTCTGGGACTTCGACAAGACCTTGATCCCCGGCTACATGCAGGATCCGATTTTCGAGGAGTACCGCATCGATGATGTGGCCTTCTGGCGCGAGGTGAACGCCATTCCGGCTTACTGCCGGCGCTTCGGCGTGCACATGCATCCGGACAGCTCGTACCTGAATCATCTCCTCACCTACGTGCATCATGGGAAGATGCCGGGGCTCACCAATGCCAAGCTGCGGGAATTGGGGGCGCGGATCCGTTTTCATCCTGGCCTCCCGGACTTCTTCCAGCGGGTGAAGGAGGAGCTGCTGCGCATTCCCGATGCCCAGCGCTTCGAGCTGCGCCTGGAGCATTACATCGTCTCCACAGGCTTGCGCGAGATGATCGAAGGCAGCGCCATCCGGCCGTACGTGGACGACATCTGGGCCTCGGAGTTCATCGAAGCGCCACCGCCGCCGGGTTTCGATCCGGAAGCGACGCAGAACCTGGATGCTCCCGCACCCGCAGGGGCACTCTTCGATGTGCACGGCATCAGTCAGATCGCCGTGGCCTACGACAACACGAGCAAGACGAGGGCGCTCTTCGAGATCAACAAGGGCAGCAACACCCAGCAAGGTATCGACGTGAACGCCAAGATGCGGCCCGAGGACCGCCGGGTGCCGTTCCGCAACATGATCTACATCGCCGACGGCCCCAGCGATGTGCCCGCGTTCTCCGTGATGCGGCAGTCCGGTGGCACGGCCTACGCGGTGTACCTCTCGGACAAGAGCACCGAGAGGGCCCGCGAGGAGAGCCGCCGGAGCCTGGAGCAGGTGGAGCGGTTGAGGAAGGACGGCCGCGTGGATCACTACGGCCCCGCGGACTACCGGCCCGAGAGCCCCAGCGCGGACTGGCTCATCATGCGCATCCGGCAGATCGCCGAGGGCATCATCGAAGAACGGCGCGCAGCCCTGAAGGAACGCGTGGGGCCGCCGCCCATGCATCTGCCTCATTGAGCATCATGTTCCGCCCCACGGCCCTTTGCAGTTTTCGCTTCCGGGAGAAGGCTTCCGTCTTCCTAACGGAGCTGCATCCGGCCGTCAATGCCGATGAACGCGCGGCCATTCTGGCGAAACTCCGCAAGCGGGACTTCGATGCCAATCACCACTGTACCGCCTGGCGCGAAGGGCTGCCCGTGGCGAGCCAGGGCAGCGACGACGACGGAGAGCCCTCCGGCACAGCCGGTGCGCCGATGCTGCGCGTGCTGGAAGGCGAGGGGCTTACGGATGCACTTGCGGTCTGCATCCGCTGGTTCGGTGGCACGAAGCTCGGCACCGGCGGCCTGGTGCGGGCTTACACGGAAGGCATCCAGGGCGCCATCGCGGAGGCCCGTGCCCAGGGATTCCTGCAGGAAGCCAAGGTGTTCCGCACCGGCTCCATGTCCGTCCCGGCGGAACAGGCCCATCTGCCATTCACGACGCTGGGCGCCTTTGCCGAGGCGGAGGTGCTGGGCCAGGAATTCGGTCCGGGAACGGCCATCGTCCGCTTCCGGATGCCACCCGGACGCGAAGCGGCACTGGAAACCGCCTGGCGCGAGCGGAGCCGCGGCGGTCGCATCGAGTGGGAGTAGCGACGGCTCATTATTTCGAGGCCAGCCGTTAATTTACATGCACGGCTGAGCAATATCTGCAAACGCCGCATCGACCTCCGGAATCTCAAGTCCGTTGATGCATGGCTTCGTTCCGCACGACCCGGATGGTGGTTGTGGGGGGTGGGCCTGCTTTTCACTCTTTGCGAAAGGAGCTGTTGTGAGATCCCCATTCCGAATCGTCTTGCTTGCTGTCGCCGTTGCCCTGACTGCGCCTTCGGTGTTGATCGCGGATGGTGGTAAGCCCACCGCCACCGTGGACGAACTGAGCGGCGTGCGCGAGCTGATCCAGTCCAAACATTGGTCCGCCGCCATCTCGCAACTGAAGCAGATCAACGACACCAGCAGCGCAGACTGGAACAATCTGATGGGCTTCACGTACCGGAAGTCAGATCCGCCAGATCTAGTCACGGCAGAAAAGTACTACCGCACGGCACTGGCCATCAATCCGAAGCACCTCGGCACTCTGGAATATCTGGGCGAGATGCGGCTGCAGCAGGGCGATCTCGCGGGTGCCGAGCAGCAGCTGGCGGCGCTGAAGAGTGCCACCTTCTTCAAGAGCTCGGAATACAAAGACCTTTCGAAGGCCATCGACCGCTATCGCTCCACGGGCAAGTACGTAGCCGAGGACTGAACCCAGGGCTCATTTCCTCACAGGTAGGTTCTCGCGCCCACGAAATGGTTCCGATAGTACGAGTCGGCCAGCTGGTCCTTGCAGATGCTGCGGCCGTGATTGGGCGCGTGGATGAAGGCGCCATCGCCGATGTAGAGACCTACGTGGGTGACCTCGCCGGAGCCGTTGGTGGCGAAGAAGACGAGATCCCCGGGCTGCATCTGGTCCGCGTCCACGGGGTTCCCCGCATCGAACTGTTCGTGGGAGGAGCGCGGCAGACGGAGGCCGTTCAGGCGATAAACGGACATGGTGAGCCCGCTGCAATCGAAGCCCTGGGAGGTCGTGCCACCCCACAGATAGGGCGTGCCGATGTAGTTGCGGGCCGTTTCCACCAGATTGGCACGGAGTTCCTCGTTATCGCGGGGCTGTGCACGGGCCAGGGGAGGCTCTTCGGGCGCAGCCAGGTAGAATTCGCGAATGATGCCCGCGGAGCGCAAGGACTCGGCCTTCTGGCGCGCGGCCTCCTTCGTGGGGAAATCGCCGAAGCGCACCTTGTAGAGGCCCTGAGCCGACTTGAAGTAGGTGGCTTCGAGCCCCTGGGCCTGGAGGGAATCCGAAAGTCTCGCTGCGTTATCCACCTGCGCGAAGGCACCCACCTGGATGGTGTAGCCCAGACGCGCGAGTGGCTTGGCTGTCGGTTTGACGGCCGTTTTTTGCGTAGACACAGGCCCCGACTCCACGGCGCTGGGGCCGCGCCAGCAGCCAGGCAAGGCCAGAGCAGCTACCAGGATCGCGGGGGCCACGAACCGGATGAGGGTCTGACGGAAGCCGCTCTGCATGGATGAAATCCTTTTAAAAAATTGGAGCCCGATTGGATATTCTCCCCGGATCCCGCATCAAATTCACAAGCTGCTTTAGAATGGCGGATGTATTGAATTATTAAACATCTCCGATTCCTTCCATGCCCATCGCCCCACCCCAGGAGTGGACACACCATGACTAGGCGCACCCTCTGTTTTGTCCCGGCCCCGTTCATCGCCTCGCTCATCGCGATGTCCCTCGCGCCTCAGGCCACCGCTGCGGGTTTCCAGCTCAGAGAACAGAGTCCCAGCGCCCAGGGCACCGCCTTCGCCGGGATTTCGGCCGGCGGCTCCGACATCGGGAGCATGTTCTTCAACCCCGCGACGATGACCCTCTTCTCCGATCAGCAGGTGGTGCTGGGTTCCAGCTACGTTATGCCGAACACGAGACTGGAGAACGGGTTCGCCACCCGTGCCGACGGCAGCATGATCTTCGGGCCTTCGTCCACGAACAATGCGGCGCAAAGCGCTGCGCTGCCAAACCTCTATGGCATGTGGAGCGTCACGCCGAACCTGAAGCTCGGCCTCTCCGTGAACGCGCCCTTCGGTCTGTCCACGGATTACGATGCCGACTTCATCGGGCGCTATCACGGTCTGAAGTCGGATCTGAAGGTGATCGACATCGCGCCGAACATCGCGTACCGTATCAACCCGAAGTGGTCCATTGGGGCGGCCTTCGTGGCGCGGCACGCGGATGCGGAACTGTCCGAGGCGCTGGATTTCGGCACCTTGCTGGGCGCCCCGGGAGTGCTGGATGGCACGGCCACCTTGAAGGGCAGCAGGTGGGGGTACGGTTATCGCGTGGGCGTTCTCTTCCAGCCCACCGACGCGCTGCGCTTCGGCCTGGCGCACCAGTCCGCGATCAACATGAATCTCAAGGGCGACGCCTCGTTCCAGTTCAATGCTCTGACGCCCGCCATCGCGCAGATCGGCCTAACGCTTTCCGGCTTCTCCAACGGCGGTGCCACCGCGGAACTGAATCTTCCCGCCACGACTTCCCTGGGCATGGACTTCAAGGTCAGCGACAAGGTGACGCTCCAGGCGGAGATTGCTCGCACGGATTGGTCCACCTTCGACGAGCTGCGGGTCAAGTTCAACAGCGGCCTGCCCGATGCCGTCACGACGGAACACTGGCGCAACACCTGGTTCTATTCCCTGGGCCTCAGCTGGCAGGCGACGGATGCATGGACGCTGCGCACCGGTATTGCCCATGACGAGAGCGCGGTGGACGATGCCTTCCGCACCCCGCGCATTCCCGACGGCGACCGTACCTGGGTTGCCCTCGGTGCCGGCTACGCGTTCAGCAAGCAGGTCTCCCTGGACTTCGCCTACACGCACCTCTTCGTAAAGAGCAGTCCCATCGAGCTGCAGGCCTTCGAATCCGGTTACCTGCCCCTGGCCAGCCCCAACCTGCTGCGCGGAAACCTGAACGGCAGCTACAAGAGCAGCATCGATATCATCGCGGCCCAGCTCAAGTTCTCGTTCTGAGCGCATGAAACCTTCTTGCGGCTAAAAGGAAAACCCGGCTTCGCAGGAATGCATCAAAATCATGCCTGGGTGCAGGCATAGTGCGCCCATGCTGCAGGAGGCCCGATGAAATTCCTGGACGAGTACCGCGATGGCGAAGCCGCGAAGCGATTCGTGGAAGCCATCCACCACGAGGTGACGAAACCCTGGAACCTCATGGAAGTCTGCGGCGGGCAGACCCACAGCATCGTGCGGTTCGGCATTGACGAGCTGCTGCCGAAATTCATCAACCTCATCCATGGCCCAGGTTGTCCGGTATGCGTGACGCCGGTGGAACTCATCGACAAGGCCGTGGATATCGCCGCACGGCCCAACGTGATCTTCTGCTCCTTTGGCGACATGCTCCGGGTGCCGGGGACCAAGTCCGATCTCTTCGGCGTGAAGAGCCGGGGCGGCGATGTGCGCATCGTCTACTCGCCCCTCGATTGCCTGAAGGTGGCCGAAGAGAATCCAGGCAAGCAGGTGGTCTTCTTTGCGGTGGGTTTCGAGACCACGGCGCCGGCCAATGCCATGTCCGTTTTCGAGGCCAAGCGCCGGGGTCTCACGAATTACTCGATCCTGGTTTCCCACGTCCTCGTTCCTCCAGCGCTGGAAGCGGTGCTCTCCTCGCCCCAGCGGCGCGTGGACGGCTTCATCGCCGCGGGCCACGTCTGCACCATCATGGGCACCCGGGAATACGAGCCACTGGTGGAGAAGTACAAGGTGCCCATCGTGGTGGCGGGCTTCGAGCCCCTGGACCTCCTGCAGGCCATCCACATGCTCGTGAAGCAGCTGGAAGAGGGCCGTCACGAGGTGGAGAACCAGTACGAACGCCTCGTGCGCGAGGACGGCAACCGGCCCGCCCAGGACCTGATCAAGGCCGTTTTCGAAGTGAGGGACCGCGCTTGGCGCGGCATCGGCACCATCCCCAAGAGCGGCTGGGGCCTGCGCGCCGAGTACGCGGACTACGACGCCGAGCTCCGCTTCGACGTGAAGGACGTGGGCGGCCCCGAATCGACCGAGTGCATGAGCGGCCTCGTGCTCCAGGGCATCATCAAACCCCACGAATGCCCCGCCTTCGGCACACGGTGCACGCCCGACAATCCCCTGGGCGCCACCATGGTGAGCAATGAAGGGGCTTGCGCGGCGTACTACAGGTACCGGAGGCACGAAGCGAAGTGAAAGGATCACCGCAGAGGGCGCGGAGTTGAAGAGAAAGAGCGCAGAGAAAAGTAAAAATGAGAGAATTGGAACCGGCAATCAATGCACTATCAGAAAGGGTCATCGGGGCCGCCATAGAGGTTCATCGTGAGCTGGGGCCTGGACTCTTGGAATCGATATACGAACAGGCCTTGTGCCGGGAAATGGAATCGAGCGGTATTCTATTCGAGCGACAAGCTGCCATACCTGTGTTGTACAAAGGCAAGCCGCTTGAATGCTCATTGCGCTTGGATCTGATCGTGTCTCAAGCCATCATCGTGGAATTGAAGGCTGTCGATATCCTGTTGCCGATCCATGAAGCCCAGCTCTTGAGCTACCTGAGACTGGCACGCAAGCCCTTAGGGCTGCTCGTCAACTTCCACTCACCCACACTCAAGCAAGGTCTGAAACGTCTTATTAACTCTCATCACTCTTCCTGATCTGATTTTCTTTTCCTCTGCGCTCTTTCTTTCCTCCTCCGCGCTCTCTGCGGTCCATCTCTAGAGATTTCCATGGAATTCGAACTCAACTGCCCGGTCCCGATGCGTCATGACACAATCCAGCTGGCCCACGGCGGCGGAGGGCGCATCATGCGCGAGCTGCTGGAAAAGGTGATGCTCCCGGCCTTCAGCAATGAGGCTCTGGACGCGCGCCATGACAGCGCGCTGCTGGAGATGGGCGGCTCGCGGGTGGCGTTCACCACCGACACGTACGTGGTGAATCCGCGGTTCTTCCCGGGGGGCAACATCGGCAAACTGGCGGTCTACGGCACGGTGAACGATCTGGCCATGGGCGGGGCGAAGCCGAAATTCCTGAGCGTGGGCCTGATTCTGGAGGAAGGCTATGCCATCGAGGAATTGCGCCGCGTGGTGGAGGCCATGCGCACGGCGGCCGCGGAGTGCGGCGTGCAGATCGTCACAGGCGATACCAAGGTCGTGGACAAGGGGAAGGGGGATGGCGTCTTCATCAACACCGCGGGCATCGGCTTGGTGCCTGAAGGCGTGAACATTGGTCCGCACCGCGTGCAGCCTGGGGACGCGGTCCTCGTCAGCGGCGATGTGGGACGCCACGGCATTGCGGTCATGAGCGTGCGGGAAGGCCTTGCCTTCGAAACGCCCATCGAAAGTGACTGCGCGCCCGTGCACCGGCTCGCTTCTGCGCTGCTGGAAGGTGGCGTGGATGTCCACTGCATGCGGGATCCCACTCGCGGAGGTCTCGCTTCCGTACTCAATGAGATCGCCACCGATGCGCAGGTGGGCGTGGAGGCAGTGGAGTCCGCGATCCCCGTGGAGGAAGGCGTGGCGGGGGCCTGCGAGATGCTGGGCCTCGATCCGCTCTACGTCGCCTGCGAGGGCCGGATGGTGGTGTTCGTTCCGGGCGAACAGGCCGTGAAGGCCGTGGGCCTTCTGCGCTCCGTCACCGGAGGCGAAGGCGCGGTCCGCATCGGCACCGTCACGGCCGAGGACAAGGGCACGGTGTTCCTCCGCACATCGCTGGGCACCAAACGCATCCTGGATCTGCTATCCGGCGAGCAACTGCCCCGCATCTGCTGAGCAACTCAGGATCGTCTTTTATCCCGGAAATGAGGCACAGGGCTGTGTTCCTGCAGTTGCAGTTCTTTCATCGCTGCCCATCGCCGTGCATCGCTGGCCGCAAATCTTTTCCACGAATTTACGAACTACATGAGCGAAGGCATTGATGAGTCCGGGCAAATGCAGATGGAAAACAGCATTGGCCAGCGATGGACAGCGATTCACAACGATAAAAACAGCCCCTCACGCAATTCAGGGAAGGACGCCAGCGCAAAGAAATGAAGAGCAGAAACCCTTCGTGACTTTCTTGTCTGCTTGGTAGTGGGTCTATGTTACCGATGCAAAGCAGTATTGGTTCACACGCCCGCGTGTTGGCGGATGGTGGATTTAAGGATGGAGATGGGCCCGCCCTTGTCCAGGAAGGCCACGGCTCCTGCTTCGCGCATGACCTCGGCGTGGGATTCGTCGTCGTACATCGATAGCCCAAGGATCTTGATCTGCGGCATTTCGGCGAGGATGCGGCGTGTGGCCTCGATGCCGCCCATGATGGGCATGGCCACGTCCATCACCATGACATCGGGCACGAGCCGCCGTGCTTCGGCCAGAGCGTCCTGGCCATTGGAGACCTGGCCCACGACTTCGAAATCCGGCTCCTCCTTCAGCATCTGCGCCAGGCCTTCGCGCACCACCGGATGATCATCCGCCAGGAGGATGCGGATCGCAGAATGTTTGCCGTGGGACCTGCGCTTGGCGCCGGTTCCGGTGTGAGAAGGCGAAGTGATGGATTCACGCACGGGCAGGGTCCTGGCCGCGATGGGAACGGTGACCGTGATGTGTGTGCCCATTCCTGGAGCGCTCTGGATCTCGAAGGACCCGCCGAACAATTCGATCCGCTGCCTCAAGGTGAACAGACCGAAACCGGCCTTCGATGACTCGCTGGTCTCCAGCGAAAGGGCATCGAAACCGACACCCTCGTCGGCGACCTCCACCTTCACGAAGCCGCTGTCGGTGCGGCTCAACTGCACCTGCGCCGAGCTGACTCCGCTGTGTTTGACGACGTTGAAGAGCAGCTCGCGCACCGTCCGGAAAACCATGATGCGCAGGTCCAGCTCGGACATCTCCGCCCCGGGATCCATCACGATCTGGACGTCGAGGTTGTGATTCTCCAGGTACCAGTTGGCCAGCCAGGTCAGCGCGGAGCTGAGGCCTTCCAAGTGAAGCACCGAAGGGTAGAGTTCCGCAGTCAGGGACCGCGACACCTGGATGGAATCCACCAGGATGCTGTTCAGTGCCTTCAGTTTTTGCAGAGTGGCTTCGTCCTTGGCGCGGTAGGTGAGCGTGTCGACGCCGAGACGGGCCGCCACCAGGAGCTGTTGCAGGTGATCGTGGATGACCTGGGCGATGCGGCGCCGCTCCTCCTCTTCCGCCCGGTTCAATTGCAGGGTCAGGGCCTGGAGCTGGTGCATCCGGGTGTTCAATTCCCGGGTTCGATCGAGGACATGTTGTTCCAGCAACTGGTTGCTGTCCGCCAGCTCAGCGTTGAGCCGCTGGAGGGCAAGCCTTGATTCGACGCGCTGCAGAGCCATGGAAATCTGACCGGCGATGGTCTGGATGAGCCCTCGGTCTTCATCGGTGAAATTGCTGTGGCTGCGGGACCCCAGCGCCAGGGTGCCCAGCACCTTGCCATCCACCATCAGCGGGTGGCATTCGAAGGACTGGATGCTATAGCGCTTCATCAGGCTGGGAAGGGGGCAGGGCGTGTTTGCGGCGGAGGGTTGGCAGGTCTTGCCATCGCAATCACAATTCGCCGCGTCGAAGGGAAGGATCTCGATCTGGTTGATTTCATCACTGGGGATTCCCGCGCTCAACCTAAGACGGAAATGATGATTGGATTCATCGGTGATGTAGTTGAAGAACACCTGGCAGCCCAGGAAATCCATCAGTTTCCGGCAGAAGGTTTCCATCACCTCCCACGGTTCCTCGCTGCTGAGAAGGGTTCTGGAGATCTCGGAAAGGAGCCTGATGCGCGCGTTGGTCCGCTTCAGTTCAAGTTCGGCCTTGCGGGTTTCGGTGATGTTCCGGCTGAAGCTCGCCACCCGCTGGACCCTTCCTTCGGCGTCGTGCACGGGGTAGAAGGTGTGGTCGAAGGTGTATCCCCCGCGCTCGTCCTCGTATTTCACGACATGCCCGGTCTCCATGACTTCCTTAAGGCGGGCGTTGCGCACGGAAGCGACATCGGGGTTCATGAAGGTCGCGAAATGGGTGCCTATCACTTCGGACGCCGGGCGACGGACCCGCTGCAGGGCCGTGCGGTTGGCGGTGAGGATGACGCCTTCCTTGTCGAACAGCCAGATGGATTCCTGGGTGGCGTCCAGGATGGCGCGCAGGGTGGCTTCGCTTTCGCGCAAGGTCACTTCCCACTGCCTGCGCTTGGTGATGTCCCGGATGGTGCTCAGGAGTACCCGCACGCCGCCGATGATGGAGCCGATGGAATTTACTTCCACCGGGAAGGTGCTGCCGTCCCGCCGGCGATGGGTGGTCTCGAAGAGGATGCCGTTGGTGTCCGCCTGGGACATCTGGTCATCGATGAGGTCCCGGGTGGTGGGTGCGCGGAGGTCCGCGATGTTCAGTTCGAGGAGCTCTTCGCGGGGATACCCGTAGGCTGATTCCGCGGCCGTGTTGGCGCCGACGATGCGTCCCGAGTCGCTCTCCACGAACAGCAGAATGTCCCGCGTGTGACGGGCCAACAGCTCGTAGCGCTGGAGGACCATTTCGGCCTGCTTGCGCGCGGTGATGTCCGTGACGAAGGAATAGTAGTAGTCCGGCTGGCCATCGGCGCCCCTCACCAGATGAACGAGAAGTTCCACGGGCACGCGTTTACCGCTCTTGGTGAGGTACTCCTTTTCGTAGCGCACGGGCTGGCCTGTGCGCTGCAGCTCCTCCAGTTTCTTTCCCTCGATGGAGTGCCATTCCGCCGGTGTGAGTCCGGTGGTCCACTGCAGCGATCTGAGTTCCTCGGTGCTGTATTCGATCAGCTCGGCAAAGGCCGGATTGAAGATGCTGATGCGCCCATCGGGATAGCCCGAAGCGAAAGGTAGCGAGGCATTCTGCAGCACCTCCGCCAGGAAATCCTTGTCCTTGCGCATGGCGCGCAGAGACGCCTCCTGATCGTAGATCGCAGCCTTGCGGCGGTTTCTCTGATAGAACTCGGCAAAGAGGCTCACGAACACGCCCAGGCTCGAGAATATGACCAGGCCCAGGCGATCGGCCGGAGCCGTGATGCCGAGACCTGCCGGCGGGAGCATCCAATAGGCCGCCAGCAAGGCCGACAGAGCTGTCATCACGATGCCGGGTCCCGGCCCGGCCAGCATGGCCACCAGCAGCATGCACGGATAGAAGATCACATAGGTGGGGAGCCCGGGCCCCACCCAGAGGGTTGCGATCTGATAGACCCAGTACGCGAAGAAGGCGGCGAGAATGGCGAGACTGAATCGAAGGATCCGTTGCTGCAAGGACGAGCCCGCAAGGATGGTGAGGAGGTCATCGGCCTCTTGCACCGGTTGGGCGCTGTCTCGCAAGGGGAGATCCCAATGGGTAGGACGCCAGCTTCCCGCCCGGATGCCCGTCAGCATATAGACGCATCCGAGGAACTGCGCGGTCCGGTTGCACCAGCTCAACAGGCTCCCCGAGGTGGTCTGGACAAGGCTTCCAGCCAGGCCCAATCCAAGGAGCGCAAGCCCGACTGAATACCAATATGGAAAGACCGGCATGTTCCGCTGGTGGAACCTCCAAAGCAGTCCCGTGACCATGGCGATCACGGCAGTCGTTGAGCCCAGGACCCATTGGCGGATCGGGGTCCCGCCGGTTCCCTGCACGAAGAAGATGGGGATCCGTCCCAACTGGCCGAATCCCGACAGGACGAAGATGGCCGCTAGTAACCCCAGATAGCCCATCGCCAAAGTCCTCTTCCGGTGGGACTCCACGGATCTGGAATGACGGGAAGCGACGATACCCACAAGATGACAACAGCCGAAAAACAGGGCACCCAGGCTGTTGAGCGCCGATGCGGCATTGAGGTAGCCCAAGAAGGCTGAGAGGGCGGAAAGTCCCGAAAACAGGCTGAGCGCCAGCGTACCGCAGCCCAGGAACAACGTCCCGAGGTCGCCGGAGCGCAGGAAGCTGCGCGCGCCGACGAGTGCGACGACCAGCAGCGTGCCTGTTTCCAGGACCAGGATCAAGCCAAAGCGGAGCCAGGCGATTTCATAAGGCTCCTGCGTGCCTATGCTCCAGAAGACCGCGATGAAGAAGGCCAGGATCGGAAGCGGAACCCAACTCCACCATGCCCTGGCGAGGTTGACGGTGACAGATCGATTGGGTGGATGATCCATGGAATCCACGAATGAGTCCCGTTGCTTGTCAAAGTCTAGACTCGCCCCAAGGCTTCCGGGTTGCAATGAACATTATTGGCTTCATGAACGAGTCAGCGGCATCGCGTGAACCTGCCCACGCACTCCACATGATGGGTGAGCGGGAACAAGTCCAGTGCTGCGAGGGAGGCCAGCTCCCATCCCGGTGCGAGCCGTTTCACGTCGCGGCAGAAGGAGGCGCCGTCGCAGCCTACCAGCACGAGGGTGTCTGCATTGGAATCCTGGAGCCGCTCGCAAAGCTCGGGAGGGAGTCCGGCCCGGGGTGGATCCAGGAGCACCGTATCACCTGAGTGACCAAGGTGTTCCGGAACCCACTCAGCGGCGTCCGCGGTGATGCACTCCGAAGGCAACTGCATGGCTTCGAGATTCTTCCTCGCCCAGCCCACCGCCGGCTCATCGAATTCCACCAGACAACGGTGCTGGAACCGATGACCCAGGAGCGCGGAAAAGAAGCCCACACCACCGTATAGATCGAAGAGGGTTCCGCCCCGCAGATCCCAGCCTTCCAGCACCTGGCCGAAGGCTTCGAAGGCCCAATCGGGGCACACCTGATAGAAGCCGCCCGCCGATTGCTGGAGGCGGAGTTCACCATGCCGGTGGCTCACGGGACCCTCCCAGGCATGCCAGCCATCGGGCTCCAGGAACCAGGTGCGGCCTTGTTCCGCAATGGCGTAAACCTCCCCTGGTGGCGTGCCAGTGGCCAGTTCCCAGCGCTGGGGCTTGGTGGGCAGGAGCCTCGCCTTCAGTGCTTCTTCTAGTCTTGGGATCGCCCCGGACAGGCTGTCCACGGCGGCGGGGCATGTGGTGACTGGCACGATCTGGTGGCTCTTGCGGCGGTGGAAGCCGAGGGTTCGGCCATCCCAGTGGAGCTGGATGCGGTGGCGTCTGACTTCGCGCGGAGCCGGCAGCCATTGCCATTGCTCCTTCTCCGGCAACTGGCGCGAGAAGAGATCCTCCACCATGAGCCGTTTCAAATCGCCCATGGCGGTTCCGGCTTCCCACAGATCGCAGCCGCCGCAGATCTCCGCGACGGCGCAACCGGATTTGGCCCGGCGCGCATCCCGGGTGATCCAGCGATCCACCGTTCCCTCGCCATGCCGGGCTTTCCAGTGGACCGAGGCTTCAACGGTTTCTCCGGGGAACAACGCCAGCGGAGCCGCGAGTAGGATCGCCTTGCCATCCTCGGACCGCCCGAGGCCCAGACCGCCCCAGACCAGGCGTTCAATTTTTCCCCGCCAGGGCACCGACGGATGGGCCGGGCTTGGGTACACTGACTTCCGATCGCTTGCCTTCCTACCGAGATCGCCCTTGCGTTTCACCGTCGCCATCCCCCCCTTGCACCGTAGCAGCCTGGAAGGTCGGCTGGGCAGGGAGTTGCGCAAGGATCTGGAGTGGGTCGATGAAGGACCGGCCGATGTGGTGATCGCCGTCCGCGGGGAAGGACGCCTGGCGTCGTGCTCCGAGTGGCCTGGGGAGACCGGCGCGCTGGCGCTCATCGACGCGGGGTTCCAGCGGCTCCGGGACCAGCGGAAGATGGAGCGCCTCCACGAGGTGGGCCGGGCCCTGGCCTCCCAGCAGGACCTGGACAAGCTGCTGGAGATGATCCTGGTCCAGGCGCGGCAATTGTTATCGGCCGAAGCGGGGTCCCTCTATCTGGTGGTGGATGAGGGCGAGACGAAGGAACTCCTCTTCGCCCATACCCAGAACGCCAAGGTGAGCCTGCCCTACCATCGCTTCAAGATGCCCATTTCAAGAAGTTCCATGGCCGGCTTCGTGGCGATTACGGGCCAGTGCCTGAACATCGAGGATGTCTATGCCATCCCCGCGGACGCGCCCTACCACTTCAACGACAGCTTCGACAAGCAGTCCGGGTACCGTTCGATCTCCATGCTCGTGGTGCCTTTGAGTGACACGGAAGGTGAGATCCTGGGCGTGCTCCAGCTCATCAATCGTGTGGACGAGGACGAGGATGGCCAGCCCGTGGTGCCCTTCCTCGCGGAGCATCAATCCCTGG
>DCFP01000133.1 GCA_002319925.1 Holophagaceae bacterium UBA1801
CTTCTCGAAGTTCTGCTTGAAGAAGTCGGCCAGTCCGGTGGAATAGGGATCATCGATGGTCATCAGGACGGCGGCCTTGCGCTTCCCAAGCTTCTGGAACGCATAGTAGGCTGCGGCCTTGCCCTGGTAGGGATCGATGAAGCAGGCGCGGAACATGAAGGGGTTCACGACGTTGGCCTCGCTGACGGTCACCTTGGGGTTCGTGGCGAAGGTGGAGATGAGGGGAACCTTGGCGTCGTTGACGATGGGAGCCACGGGAATGGCTTCACCGGAACCCTGCGCTCCGACGATGGCCACGACCTTGTCCTGGCTTACGAGGCGCTTGGCGACGTTCACGGCTTCGACGGAATCGCCCTTGTCGTCGTAGGCCACGACCTGGAGCTTGTATTTCTTGCCGCCCACATCCAGGCCGCCTTTGGCGTTGATGTCGGCTGTCAGCATCAGAACCGTGTTCTTTTCCGCTTGGCCCCAGAGGGCGCTGTCGCCGGTCTCGGGACCCATCCAGCCGATCTTGACGGTCTGCTGGGCGCCGAGGCCGAGGGTGGCTCCGGCCAGGATCAGGGTGCATAGAGTCTTTCGCATCGTGGTTCTCCTCGCGAAGGGATTGGGAAACAAATCCTGCGGCACAGGGTGCCGCACAGGGGTCAGAAACGCAGGGAAAGGCAGCTCAGGCCGCCATCCATCTTCCGGTACTCGGACATATCCAGGACCAAGGGCTTGAAGCCGTTGGCCTTGAGATCCCGCTCCAGGCCTGGGAAGCCCGCGGGCATCAGGACGCGGTCGTTCACGCGCACGCAGTTGGCGGCGTAGCTCTCGGCTTCGGCAACGCGGATGACGCGGTAGCCCTTGAACTCGGGGCGGTCCGCCATCTCTTCCATGAGCACCAGGGTGTTCTCCCCGAGGTAGGCGATGCCGCTCTTCAAGTGGAGGATGCTCGTCATGTGCCGGATATCGACGGGGCAGGACGTGTAGCCCTCCTGCGCCAGGAAGGCCGCCAGCTGGCGGGCGCCCTCCTCGTTGGTGCGGTGCGAGACGCCAATGAAGACATGGTGCTCCGCCTCGCAGATATCACCGCCGTCGAGGGTTCCAGGCGAGGTGATCTCGGCGCATTTTGCGAAGAAGCGTTTTACCGCGTCCTTGATGCGCGCCACCTCGCCCTCGCGGCTCGCGTGGCCCGGGCGCGTGAACATCGCAGCCGTCGGCACGAGCACGGCAGCGTCCTCCACGAAGGTAGAATCCGGGTACTGGAGGTCCTTCTCCAGAACCGTGAGTTCCAGACCGCAGGCCTCCAGAGCCTTGCAGTAGGCTTCATGCTGTCCCAGAGCCTTGGCGAAATCGGGCCGTCCCAGTTGCCCCAGGCTCACATCGGTGAGGCCTTCGGCGAAATTCTCACCGGGCTTGCGGACGATGGCTCGCGTGAACATAGTGTCTCCTTAGTGAATGAGTTTCCGGATCAGGGGCATGACGGCATCGAGGATGGGATCCGGGGAGACGGGTGCTCCACCCACTTCCCAGGCATTCTCGAACTCAGCGATCTCCAGGCCGACGACCTCGTTCTGCGCCAGGATGCCGCAGGCCTCGCGAAGATCGGCCAGGGAGAGGCCACCCTCGTGGCGATAGTCGGTGGGAACGATGCCTGGGTTTAGCACATCGCAATCGAGGTGCACATAGACAGGACGGCCGCCGACTGCTTCCCGGAGGCGCCTTCCAAAATCCTTTCCGGGTGCCACCAAGCGAACAGCCCCTGCATCAATCACGGCCTGTTCCGCGGAATCGATGTCTCGCGCGCCCACCAGGACCACATTCGAGAGGCGGAGCCCGGCGCCGAGTCCCGATTCCCACAATCCAGCGGGGCCGGACAGGGAGAGACCGCCCAGATATCCAGTGGCAGTGGTGTCGGGGGTGTTGAGATCCGGATGAGCGTCGAACCAGACGACACACGCATCCGGGCAATGCTTCGCGAGGGGAGGCAGGGTCGCGAGCGAGACCGCGCACCGGCTGCTCGCGGTGAGCGGAACGGAGCCTGAGCCCAGCACGGCATCGTAGTGCTCGGCCATGGCGCGCAGGGAGGGCATGGCCATTTCCAGTTCCCGCTGCCAGCCGAGATTCAGGGGTGGTTCAGGCGTTCCGATTACGATGGGCGTGAGGCCAAGCATGTCCGATAGCCGTTTCCCGAGGGCAGCGGCGCCGGGGATGGCCCGGGCGTTATGATCCCCAGCTCGGCCCTGGAAGACGGTCAGCACGACGGGAAGGCTCATTGGGCATGACTTCCGAAGAGCTTTACGAGACAGTCCTGCGAGTGCTCCAGATGCACGGCCATGGCCTGCCGCGCCTCCGCGCTGCGATGCTGGGTCAGAGCGGCGAGGATGTCGCCATGCGCGATCCAGCTGTGGTCCACGCGCATATAGAGCGTATCCAGCCGGCGCGCGAAATGGAGGGTCAGCCTCAGCTGATCCAGGATGCGGTCGTTGCCCGCGAGCACGGCCAGCCGCAGGTGGAAGGCTTCGTTGGCAGCGACCAGCGACGCCATGTCCGCGGTCTTCTTACCCTCCACGGCCAGCAGGGATTTCAACTCCTCGATCTGCTCGGAGCCGACGGTCTGGGCGACCTTTTCCACCGTGAAGCACTCGAGGACTTTCCGGTACTGGTAGAGATCCACGATGTCCCGGACGGAGATGGGCGTCACCAGGAAGCCCTTCTTGGGATACCTGGACAGCCAGCCATCCTGCATGAGCCGCATGCAGGCCTCCCGGACCGGCGTTCGGCTGGTGGTGCAGCGCGCGGCCAGATCGGGTTCCGACAGGAATTCGCCCGGCGGCAGAACGGCGTCGATCAGCCAGCCCAGGAGCTGCTGGTAGACCCGCTCCACCTCGCCGTGCTGAGAGGATTGGATGGTCGCTTGTTTCCGGACTGTGGTTCGCATGGGCAGCAAAGTCCACTGAAAGTATGCCATCAGTATACCGTAAGCATACTCGAATGACTCAACATTCACCAATCCGCCGGCAGCGAGTCGAAGGCTGGTTGGGAATTGACATGATGCGTCTTGATGGCAGGGTATTTACATGTGGAACACGAACTGGCGCAGTCTTGGGTGGGCAGTGATCATTTTCCTGATGGGCGGGCTTGCCAGCCTCGGCGCAGGGGCCTCCCTGGCCTGCGGACGGCGGGCGAAACCCCCGGCAGCAGCGACGCCAAACACCGGTGATCCCGCGCCAGCGGATTCCTTGACCTTGGACCCTGCCTGGCACCAGCAAGGCGGCATGCTCACGGGGCAGTTCGTGGATGCCCAGGCCCAGGTCGATTGGCCCCTGTGGATGCAGGCTCTGATCGCGGAACGGACCGGAGTTCCGGCCCAGGACCTTGAGCAGAGCGATCTCTTCAAGATTCCGGACGTGTATCTTCCGCGCGCCATCGGCGTGCTGGAAGCCAATGGGATCTTCAGCGAGCGGATCCTGAGTCAGGCCACCGCCATCGGCTACACGGCCCGTGCCGATGAATGGCAGCCCGCCAAGACTTCGTACCAGATCGCCTACGTGAAGGCCCATGGCTTGCCCGCGAGCGATCCATTGACCGCTTCCCGTCTGATGACGCAATTGGCCTACCAGAACGAATTCGATCTCCTTCGGGCTGCCGTGAAGGAAACCAAGTGGCCTGCCACTGCTCAGCAATCGCTGCTCCGCATGATGGACATCCAGCAGAGACGAGCCCTTCCCAGGCCCGAAGCCGTGATGGATGCTAGCCGGCCGGCCAATGAGCGGCTCTACCTCTTCCTGTCCCTGGACCGACCCGCGAATCCGGAAAAACTGCTGCTCACGCTCAAGGGAACGGATGTTTACGACCTGGCCGTGTTTCACGCCGTGACCCGAGGCTGGATCGATCTCGGAAGTCCGCGCGTGGATGAGGCCATGCGGATGCAGAAGACGCCGGATGAGAGCACCCTATGGTTCCTGGCCCATCCCGAAGAGCGCGTATCGGACCTCCTCTGGATGCGGGCCATGGAGGCGCTGAAAAAGGGCAACCGCAAGGTGGCCATCGCCCAGGCCCGGACCATCGTTGCCCACTATGCCCAGTCCTGGTTCGCGGGCCACGCCGCCTATCTGCTGGCAGGCCTCGACCCTTCCTTCCATGCCATGCCCGAGCCCGCCCTGCGGGTACCGGGTGACATCACGCTCTTCAACGCAGAACGGGTGAAGACCGGCTTGAAACCCCTGGTGCAGGAATGGCCTGAGCCATACAAGAAGCTGGCGGCCCTCAACCGGTTCGATCTGATCCTCGCCCAGGCGGATCCGGAAAAAGAGCCGGAGGTGTTCCTTCATGCGGCCTACGAAGCAGGGCAGCAGGACCTCGTGAGCCGCTTCCAGTCAGCCGGCCGGGCCTGCTCATCGGAGACGGCCCCCTACCTCTATCCGGTCTTCCTGAAAGCCTTGGTGGAGCGCCTGATCCGCGAGGAAGGCCTGAGTGGGAGCGTGGACGCGGCCTTCGTCCTCGCCATGATCAAGAACGAGAGCGGCTTCCAGCCTGGGGCGCGATCGGGTTCGGAGGCCTTCGGCATCATGCAGCTGCTGAAGCCCACCTTCGCGCACATGGTGGGGCTCAGCGCCGATATCCTGAACCCCGAAACCAACATCCGCGCAGGGCTGCGCTACTACCGGACCGTGATCAACACGGCTCATCTGGAAGCCATGCCGGTCAAGGTGCGCATGGCCTACATTCTGGCGGGCTACCACGCGGGCGAGGGGCGGGCGCGTCGCTGGCGCATCGCGAACGAGGCGAAGCTGCGGGGGCAGGACACTCCGACCGCCATGATGCTTCGGATCGATGCCGTCCCCATCACCTCCACGCGCCACTACATCCTTCGCGTGATGGGCGACCGGGAACTGTTCCGCTCGGTTTTGGGCGATTAAATTCTCAGCCCAACAGCTTCGTGAGCCCTTCGATCTGGCCCGCGGTGCCGATGACGACCAGGGTGTCTCCCTGGCTGATGGTCGATGAAGCCTGAGGCTGCAGCTCGAAGGTCCCGCCAACTTTGTGGATGGCCAGCACCACCGCTCCGCACTTGGTCCGGATCAGGGACTGGCCGAGGGTCTTGTTCACGAGTGCAGAGGTGGCCGGGACGGGAATCTCGTGGAGCCGGAATTCCAGTCCGCCCCCGTGGGACACGGTGTCCAGGAAATCGCTGGTGACGGGTCGCATCGCCATAGCCGCCATGCGCCGTCCGGAAATGAAGTACGGGGAGATGACGCGGTCGGCTCCCGCCACAGCGAGCTTCTTCTCCGTCTCCCGCTGGCTGGCGCGGGCCACGATGTAGAGCTTCGCATTGAGTGCCCTCGCCGAAAGGGTGACGTAGACGTTCGAGACATCGGAGTCCGAGCAGGCCACCAAACCTTTCGCTTTCTGGATGCCAGCTTCCTCCAGCACCTCGTCCAGCGTTGGGTCGCCGATGATATGGGGGATCCCCTTCGGCTGCAGCTCGTTGACGGTCTCCGGTTTGCTGTCAATGACTACGAAGGCGATTCCCGCGTCCTGGAAGTCAGCGGCCACCTGGTGCCCCACCCTCCCGAACCCCGCAATGATGTAGTGCTCCTTCAACTCCTTGATCCGTTTGTCCATTTTCCGCCTCACCCGATAGCCGAAGATTTCCCCCTCCACGATGGTCTCCGCCGCTTTCCCCGCCGCGTAGACCGCGGTGCCCACTCCCAGGATGGCGATGATCATGGTGAAGATCCGGCCGTGGGCAGAGAGGGGATGGACCTCCTGGAAGCCGATGGTCAGCAAGGTGATGACCACCATGTAGGCGGACTCCAGCGGCGTCCAATGCTCGATGGCCATAAAGCCCACGATGCCGATCAGCGCGATGGCCAGCAGCGCGATAGCGATGGGAAGCAGGCGCCTGAAGGGATTCACGGTCGATTTCCGGGAGAGGGTTGGAATTTCCATCGGCGCGAGATGGGTGAATCTTGATTCATTGCAGCAAAGCGCGAGCTCCAAAAGGGCTGGACGGGCCCATCCCCACAAGTACACTCAAGTCCAAACACTAGGATCCACGACCATGAAATCCATGCCCCATGCTTCGGTGTCCGGGTTGTTGCTTTCCATAACGTTGGGAATGGTATTGTGCGGGTGCCGTGAGACCGCCTCCATCCCCGTTGGTCAGGGCACTCAGCCTGCGGCTACGGAAGTGCCGAAGCCCGCCGAGGCGCGGCGATGGACCTTCGTTGTGCTCGGTGATACCCGCGATCTGTCCGACGAAACCCAGACCGGCATCAGTCCAGCCTTGAATCGGCTCGCGAAAACCATTGCCGCCGAGAAACCCGACCTTGTCATCCACAACGGCGATCTGATCAATGGGTTCTACACGAGCCGGGGTTCGGAGATCCATGGCAAGTTCCGCGAGATGTTCGACAATTGGAAGCAGGCGATGCGTCCCATCTACGATTTCGAGCATCGCACGGGAATCCCGTTCTACGTCGTGCGCGGGAATCACGAGGATGGTCTGCTGGTCACCGACGATGAGCTGAAGGCTTCGTACTTGGAAAACATCGCCTCCTTCATGCCCCAGAATGGACCCGCCAAGGAGAAAGGCCTCACCTACAGCGTGACCTTCAGTCAGTGCAAGCTCATCGCCCTGGACGAGTATTCCATCAAGGAACTGGGAGAGCTGCGGGGCCTGGTGGATCAGCCCTGGCTGAATGGCGAACTGGCCAAGGATCACAGCGTCTTCACCTTCGTCTTCGGGCACGCTCCGGCCTTCAAGGTCTCGACCTTCCACAAGGGTCCCTACCCGGATCTCTACGATTTCCCCAAGCACCGCGATAGGTTCTGGAGCAGCCTGAAGCAGGCCAACGTCCCCATCTATTTCTGCGGGCATGTCCATTTCTACTGCCGGGTGGTCAAGGATGGTGTTTCCCAGGTGCTCGTGGGCAACGGAGGCGCCAACCATGTCGCCTTCGATCCCCACGAAGTCGATCCATCCGTGACGCTGGACTATCCCACGGGACCCGTGCCGGACTCCGAGATCAAGGATGGCTACCTGCTGGTCACCGTGGATGAAAAGGCGCATACGGTGAACGCTGTTCAGAAGGTGTGGAACGAGCAGACGCAGGCTTGGGAGATCGGCGATACCTTCACGATCCAATAACCCCTCACAGGAGCCATTCAATGGAAGGGGCGAGCTGGATCACTCAGGCCTTTCCTAGAACCGGTGGATGCAAGGCCGCGTGGATCCTAATTAGCTATACCTAAGCGCCTGAATGATCCAAAATAGGGCATACCGGAGACAGGAAAATGCATTTCAAGCGCGATATCGCACTGGCTTTAATACTGGGCGGAATCTTGTCCGTCCCCGGCAAGGCCTGCGGGGAAATCCAGTACGTCCCGACTTCTGCGACCATCCCCACGGGCTGGGTCATCACCGATTACCAGAACCAGCAATACATCATCAAACATGTTGATTGCGAACCCTGCGGGCAGACAGAGATCGTTCTAAATAGTTCTCCCGTGCCCACGGACTGGATCCGAAGCGATTTCATAGCTCCCCATTACTATGTAATCAAGAACGTCTCCTGCGCCACATTCGGGCAGAGCGAACGATGCCTGCACGATGGACACATCCCCTCGTACTGGGTTGAGACTCAGGATGATGGCCACTATTACTACATTCTGTGCGTCCGTAATGCGCCGCACAATCAGATCGAGGATGTGCTTCAGAGTTCCCCCATCCCGAAAGGTTGGGTGCAGATCGGCACCAACGGCTCGCTCATCACCATCCAGAACACGAACTATCCGTACAGTGTGACGGCTCAGATCGACAAACCGGCCGCCGATGCCGTGGTCATTGCCAAGACCGCAGTTGCCTTCAAGGGTTCGGCCACCGATACGAATCCAACGGCCACCTTCACCTACGCATGGAATTTCGGCGATGGAACGACGGCCACGGGTGCTGCGCCATCCCATGCCTTCATTCTCGCGAGCGGAACCCCAGTGGCCAGGACCGTGGTACTCAAGGTCACGGACAACGCAGGATACAGTGACACCGTCTCGCGCAAGATCACGGTCAAGCCTGCGCCTCCCGTGATCACTGCGGCCGCCGTCACCACGGAAGGTGTGACGGGCTGGAAGGCTTCCGTGGCGGCCGTGGCCAAGGCGATCTATGCCTGGGAAATCGATGGCGGAACGATCACCGCAGGTGCGAATTCGCGTGAGATCACCTACTCGGCTGGCGCCCCAGGTACCTTGACCCTGACCTGCACGGTCACGGTTTCCGGCTATGCGAACACGGGCACGAAGAAGGTGAAGGTCGTGCCTGCCCCAGACGCCACGATCACTGCGGTCTCCCCCGTAGTCAGCAAGATCGGCGGCTACCATGCCTCCGTTCCTTCCCCGCAGGCCTCGGCCACCTATGCGTGGAGGATCGTAGGGGGAACCATCACGGCTGGGGTCAACACCAGCAGGATCACTTACCAAGCTGGCCCCGTGGGCACCCTGACCTTGGGATGCACGGTCGCCACCCCAGGCATGAAGAACAAAGGCACTGCTTCCGTCGCGGTGATCCCACCGGTTCCCCCGCAGATCACCACCCAGCCCACGGACCAGACCGTGACGGCGCCTACCATTGCCACGTTCCATGGGGAGGCCTCGGGAAATCCGCTTCCGACCTATCAATGGCAAACCTCCTCGAACGGAGGAAGTTCCTGGACCAATGTGGTCGCTGGGACTGGAGCCAATTCCTCCGACTACAAAACACCGGCCACGAGTCTTCCCATGAATGGGCGCAAGTACCGCCTTGTAGCGAGGAACGTGTTCGGCCAGACCGCCTTTAGCGATCCAGTCGCCCTCACCGTCAACGCTGCACCGGTCATCACCTCGCAACCCGTGGGCAAGACCGTCACCTCGCCCGCCACCGCCACCTTCACGGTCAGCGCCACTGGAAATCCAGCGCCCTCCTACCAGTGGCAGGTCTTGACGAAGGGTGGATCCGTATGGAACGACGTGACCGACGGGACGGAAGCCACTGCGGCCCAGTACACCACCGCCGCGACCACTTTGGATTTCCATGGACGGAAGTACCGCGTCATCGTGAGCAACGGCATCGGGGCTTCCGCCACGAGCACCGCTGCTCTCCTGAACGTGAACGTGGCGCCCCAGATCACTTCGCAGCCCGCGGATCAGGCCGTCACGCCGCCGGCATCCGTGACCTTCACCGTTGCCGCCACTGGAAACCCTGCACCCTCCTACCAGTGGCAATGCTCCAAGAATGGGGGCACGACGTGGGCCAACGTGACCTTCGGGGCGGGAGGAACCACGCCGCAGTTCACCATCGTGCATTCCAGCGCTACGATCATCGGCTGGCAATTCCGGGCTGTTGCGAAAAATGGAATAGGAACTCCAGCGATCAGTGCGGCAGCCAACCTGACGCTGAGTGCAGCCCCTGCGATCACCGCGCAGCCGGTCAGCGTCACTGTCACCGCATCGAACGAAGCGGTGTTCAACGTGGCTGCCAGCGGCAGTCCGGTGCCCTCCTTCCAGTGGCAGATTTCAGAGAATGGCGGAGGCGCCTGGAGTGATGTGGCCTTCGGATCCGGTGCCACCAGCAATCACTTCTCGATCGGCACCACTACACCGGATCTCAGCGGTTGCCAGTTCAGGGCCAAGGCCATCAATGCTCTGGGTACGGCGATCAGCCAGGCGGCCTCGTTGACCGTGAACCCTGCTGCGGGTGCCTATTTGTTCCCCGTTCCCCTGGACCATCTCACCACCCGGGCTGAGCTCCTGGCGCTCGTCACAGGAACCACCTACTACCTGGACGCGATCAACGGCAGCGATGCCACGGGAGATGGCAGCTCCACTTTGCCGTGGAAGACCCTCGGCAAGGTCCACACAGTTCTCCAGAGCGGTGATTGCGTAGTGCTGCGGACGGGCGACTATGGCCTCTTCGACCAAAAAACAGTACGGAGCGCTCCCACTCTTTACATCGCCGATACCGGCCACATCCCGGTCCTGACCGGAGTGTGGCTGCGGGACGACGACGCTCCATCGCATACGCCGGGCGATCCCGAAACGGCCTGGAAAACCAATCTAGTCTTCCATGGAATCCACATCGTTCCATCTTATGTGGATCCAGGATCCGCCGACTCCATGGATCCCAATGCCACTCAGAGCACTTATGCCAAATGCAGCGCCGCCGTGGATCTCAAGTGGTACGGCGCCATCCGCTTCATCGACTGCTCGATGTCCCCTGCGGATTCGTACGGGGCCAGCAAGAAGTATCTATCGCCCGAGGCGATGAGTCTTGCGGATGCCCCCGATGTGTGGATCGAGAGATGCGAGATCGATGCTTTCGGCGCGGGGATCAGCTACGCCTCCTCGCCCCGGTTGAAGGTCTACTACAGCAAGATCCACGGTATCGCCTCCAGCCATGTTTCCTGCAAAGACACGCACTGCTCCGACTCGGTCATCGAAGGCAATCATCTCTACGATGCCAACTGGGACCTTGCGGAACCTTATTGCCCGAGGACGGATCGCTACTCCGGGAGTTTCGTGGACGTGCGGAGTAGCGGCACCGTGGTACGGAACAACCTCATGCATGCCGGAAGCAATGCCTCGGGGGTGATGCTGAGCAGCGACTCGGGCATCGCTTTCGACAACATCCTGATCGAGGGTAATGCGATCTACGACTCGAACAACTTCGAAGTCGTTCAGCTTCACAACGTGAATCAGAACGTCGTGGTCCGGAACAATACGCTGATTGGCCGAGGCAAGTACGGATCCAGCGATGAGTTCAAATACAACACCGCCCTGGCTGTGCACTCGCTCTCGGGAGCAGCGACCGGCAAACGGTTGTCCCTCACTAACAATGTGTTCGCGGGTCGGCTGGTCCTGCCTGGCTCGCTTGAGCAGATAGATCTGCCTGGCAATATTGCATACTCCGCCACACAGGCCTTGCCATCGGGAAATTTGCTGGCCTACGCCACGGGTTCCACCTGCTTCGAAAGTGGCTTCTTCGCAGGGGCACTGGATGTCTCCTGGCAGAACTGGGAAAACGATGGAGCTGGTTATGCCAATCCTCATGGGCACTGCAAGCTTCTGGATCTTCGTCTCGTTGCGGGTTCGCCCGCCCTTGTCTACGGGGTCGCCGATTCGGGCGCTCCGACCAGGATCGTCGGCCTGAACACGAACGGGTTCCTTGATCTCGCAGTGGTGCGCTCTCCAGGGGAGCACAGCGCCGGAGCCATGGAAGTCGCTGGTCCATGAGATGAACACAAACGAACGGCCGCCCAAGGGCGGCCGTTTCTGAAGGAATGGCGCTTGAATCAGGCCTGGCCGGCGCTGCCCAGCACTTGCTGATTCTTGTGCATGTAGAGCTTCTTGAGTTCATCCCGGGCGGGGCCTAGATACTTGCGAGGATCGAATTCCGATGGCTTTTCCGCGAAGGTCTTGCGGATCAAGGCAGTCATGGCCAGGCGCCCGTCGGAATCGATGTTGATCTTGCAGACGGCGCTCTTGGCAGCTTTGCGGAGCTGCTCTTCGGGAATGCCCACGGCATCCTTCAACTTGCCGCCGAACTGCTCGATCAGCTTCACGTATTCCACGGCCACGGACGACGAACCGTGCAGCACGATGGGAAAGCCTGGGATCCGGCGTTCAACCTCTTCCAGGATGTCGAAACGGAGCGGTGGCGGAACGAGCACGCCATCGGCATTGCGGGTGCACTGCTCTGGTTTGAATTTGGTGGCCCCGTGGCTGGTGCCGATGGAAATGGCCAGACTGTCCACTCCCGTGCGTTTCACGAAGTCCTCCACCTCACTGGGCTGCGTGTAGTGGCTGTGCTCGGCGGAGACCTCGTCTTCCACGCCGGCCAGCACGCCCAGCTCACCCTCCACGGAAACGTAGTCCTTCTGGGCGTGCGCGAAGTCGCAGACCTGCTTGGTGAGCTTCACGTTCTCCTCGTAGGGCAGGTGGCTGCCATCGATCATGACGGAGGAGAACCCGGACTCGATGCAGCTCTTGCAGAGCTCGAAGGAATCGCCGTGATCCAGATGCAGGGCGATGGGAATATCGCAGCCCAACTCGTGGGCGTATTCCACGGCGCCCTTGGCCAGGTTCTTGAGGAGCGTGGCGTTGGCGTACTTGCGGGCACCACTGGAGACCTGGAGGATCACCGGGGACTTGGTTTCCACGCAGGCGCTGATGATGGCCTGGAGCTGCTCGAGGTTGTTGAAGTTGTAAGCGGGAATGGCGTAGCCGCCCTTGAAGGCCTTCTTGAAAGGCTCAACGGTGTTGACGAGCCCGAGTTCCTTATAGCTGGTCATGGCACTCCTTCGTGTGCGGGCACAACGGCCCAAGTCCATTCACCTCGATTATGCGACCGAATGAAATCGTTTTCACTCTGGAAATGAAAGATGCACCGGCATGCAGTTGTGAGAAAAAAGTCTCCATCCTTGCTGAATCGGAATAACAATTTGGCAATTGGGTGACTCATCGAAGGCACTTCTTGAATTTCAGAATTCTCCTCACTGCTCATTATTGAAACCGGAAGACAATCGGTAAGTTCTTCCTTGGAAATCCGAAATCAAACAGGCCAGGAGCGGGACACAGGTTTTGTGGTTGTCGACAAGGACTCGCTGTCGTTCAAGTTCGCCCATCACGCTACACTGATCGCGACGCTTATTGCTTTTGTGGCACCTTCATTCCTTGTTCACGCAAAATCTAGCAATCAGGCGTGTTCGCAGTACAACCACCTATCCGAGGCGGAGGCAAAGGGACGATAGACAAGGATTTCCCGCGCCCCTCAATCTTAAATGCGAATCTGCGATGTTGGATGAAACGACTACCGAGTTCCTGGCAAGGCGACTGACGGCTGATGATTGCGATGACTTTCGCGCCATGCGCATTCGGGCATTGGCAACCTGTACGGTTTTCATGCCCTTGATAGAAGATCACAGTGATCGGCTCCCGCTGGATATCGAGAGTTCCTGGAGGCGCGAGGTTTGGATCGGATTCCTTCAAGACGAAGTTAATCGGCAATTCTTTGGATTGTTCACAGACCGGAAGCTGATCGGAATCGGTCAACTCAAGCGCATCGACGCAGAAATCTCAGAGTTGAAATCGGCCTTCATTCTGCCGGAGTACCGGGGGAGAGGCCTCTGGAAGTTGCTCGTGGATGTCCGCATCCAGCATGCCATCCGCATGAATTACAGCGAGGCGCGGATCGGACATCGGATCGGGAACGAAATCATGGCAAGAGCCATAGCGAAAACCAGCTTTGTCGAGATCTTCCGCGAACAGATGAAGAACAAGTATCAGGATGGAGATTTCGGTCATCGCATCGTTTACAGCATGCGTTTGCCTAGACATCCGGCTCTGATCCGATGATTTTCCGGACCATTCAATCCATTGCGGAAACCAGACCTTCGACGGCGGCAATACTGGCTCCGGGCCGGCAGGTTCTCGACTACCAGGGTCTATGCCGCCAGATCTGCTCGGCAGGCTCGGTACTGAACGAGAACGGAATCGGCCGGGGAGACCGTGTCGTTCTCCTTGTGGCCAATGGGCCTGAAGCAGCATCACTCCTGCTCGCGGTGAGCACTTATGCCACTGCCGTGCCCGTCGATCCTCAAGCCAACCTGGCCGAGTTGCGCACGTGCCTTCGTGGACTGAAGATCCGGGCTTTGATTGCCGATCCGGCCCATGAAACTCTGGCTGAAGCATTGGCCGTGGAGATGAGTGCGACCCGGTTGATGTTCAAGGTGGATGTGGATTTGCCCGCAGGCAGGTTCTTCCTTGCAGGCTTGTCGACAAACTCTCCTGGTTCGCGGATGGGGCCGTGCGAGCCAGGGGATGATGCCATCCTGCTTTTTACGTCCGGCACCACGGGACGTCCGAAGGTTGTTCCCCTGACCCACCTCAACATCCTGGCGACGGCGCAGCGCACGGTGGAGATGATGGCTCTGGTTCCAGAAGATCGCGGGCTGTGCCTCGCTCCCTTCTTCCATCGGCAAGGAACAATCACGGGATTGACGGTGCCTCTGCTCGCCGGCGGGAGCGTCATCTATCCACCGGCCTTTGAATCCGAGGTCTTTTTCGAATGGTTTCGGAAGCTGAAACCCACGTGGTTCCTCGCCAATCCGACGGTGCATAAAGCTATCCTCGAACGAGCCGGCACGCACCCTGAAGCCTTGGCAGAGCATCGATTGCGCTTCATTCGTTCCGGAGCCTCAGCCCTGCCCCCTGCGTTGATGCAATCCCTGGAAAGCACCTTCAATGCCCCGGTGATTGAAGCCTATGGAATGAGCGAAGCCGGCATCAGCTGCAACCCGTTGCCACCCGCTCTGCGCAAACCGGGAAAGGTCGGATTGCCGATATCGGACGTGGCCATCCTGGGAGCCGACGGCAGCAAGCTCGAGATCGGGGAAATCGGCGAGATAGCCGTGCGAGGCCCTGCTGTCACTCGCGGGTATGAGAATGATCCGGAGGAAACGGCAGCGCGGTTTCGCGATGGATGGTTTCTCACTGGGGATGAAGGCTATTTCGATGCAGATGGCTATCTCGAGGTCACGGGCAGAAGAAAGGAAATGATCAACCGTGGTGGCCGAAAAGTGGACCCGCGCCCGCTGGAAGAGTTCCTTTGCAAGTGCCTGGATGTAAGCGACGCGGTGGTCTTTCCAGTTCCCCATCCAAGCCTAGGCGAAGACGTGATGGCGGCTGTCGTGCTGAACCCTGGATCAAGCACGACCACTCAGCGGTTGCGCGAGGAAATGTTCCATCATTGGGCAACCCATAAAGTGCCCAGCCGGATCATTGCCGTTGATGCGCTTCCCGCGAGCCCTACCGGCAAGCGGGAGCGTCTTCACCTGGTGGAACAAATGGCAGACTCCATCCGCATACCGTTCGTGGAGCCGGAATCCACTCTGGAAATCGAGCTGGCAAAGACGTTTTCCGAACTGCTGCACGTGGAGAAGGTGGGCCGGCACGACAACTTTTTTGCTCTCGGAGGCGATTCGCTCAAGTTCGTCGAATTGATGATCTCCTTGGAGACAAAACTGCAACGCTTCGTTTCCGACGACATCGGAATGATCGATCTCACTCCCGCGGCCCTCGGGAACTTCTTGACTACCCCAACAGTAGTCGAGGGGGATTCGATCGACTTCCCTGAAACGACCCTGGTCAATCAATACAGCTCGGGAAAGCGTTTGAACCTGCTGCGTAACGCATGGAATCGATTCACTGACGCGTTCAGATGTCGACGGGCTATGGTCGAAGGAAATCCCGAAGAATTCGCCAATTTTCATTTGATTGGCGGCAATACGAAGGGGCAACGCACGCCGCTGTTCTGGTGCTGCTACGACTGGAATGGTTTCGCAACATTGAGCGATGCCATTGGTTCCGATCAACCTATCTATGCCATCCGCTCCGGCTTTCCCCCGAACAGAAGCGATGCCTGGAGGAAGGCATTGGGAGAACGATTCGCTAGGAAAATCGCGGAGATCCAGCCCAAGGGCCCGCTTGTCCTGGGTGGCAATTGCGCCGGTGCCTATGTGGCATGGGAGGCCGCCCAGGTCTTGCTGGACATGGGCAGGACGATCGACACGCTGTTCCTGATGGACGCCATCATCCTTCGTCCCAGCCCTGCGCAGGTCGTGTTGTTGTATGGCAAGGAAAGCCTCGCCTACAACCCCTTCCTGGCTGGCAAGGACCTGCGTCCAGAGTGGCGGCGGTTCTATGGCAGTCATGTGGTCGTCGAGGTCCCAGGCAAGCATTGGGATGTTTTATCGCCGGGTACCTTGCCGGTGCTGGTGGAAGCATTGCGCACCCTGCCGTCTGTCCATCGGGCTCACGCCTAGTCTGTCTTCCTGCGTTGTCCCACAAACAGAAAGAAGCCCCGCCGTTTGGCGGGGCTTCTGTTCGTGCAACCGAAACGGTCGAACCTACTTCTTCTCTTCCAAAGTCGCCTGGGCGGCGGCCACGATCGCGATGGGCACGCGGTAGGGGCTGCAGCTGACATAGCTGAGGCCGACCTTGTGGAAGAACTTCACGGAGCGGGGATCGCCGCCGTGCTCGCCGCAGACGCCCAGCTTGATCTCGGGGCGGGTCGTGCGGCCCTTCTCGCAGGCGATGCGGACCAGTTCGCCGATGCCGCCCTGGTCGAGGCTCTGGAAGGGGTCGT
>DCFP01000046.1:0-24624 GCA_002319925.1 Holophagaceae bacterium UBA1801
CACCTACAACTTCCCCCAGAACCGCGTCACCGATCATCGCGTGAACGTCACGCTGCATCAGCTGGACCGTTTCATGGAAGGCGAAATCGAACCCGTCCTGGAGCCTCTGCGCGCGGCCCACGAAGCGGAGCGGTTGAAGAACCTGGAAGGGTGAGTTTTTCGCGAATCATCGTAGCTGGCTCAGTGCGCAACGGCCCGAGGATGAACACTGTCGCGCCTGCGCTAAGTGCGAAATAGCCGAATTTTCTTTATCCCCTTTATCCCCTTCATCCCAGTTAACCAATCTTTTAAAGAATGTATGAACAGGGATAAAGGGGATGAAAGGGATGCGGACAGGAAGCTTCTAAATACGGGTTCCAATCTTCGAGACTGCCTTCGCATTTTCCTGTTTGAACCGCAACAGCCTCAGCACGGTTTGCTATGGTCTTTTGCCATCAGCCCTGTTTAGCAGCTGTGGTGATTTCTTGGCATCGAATTTCGATTTCGGCCTGATCCGCACACCCTTCCACTGATACCGCGCCAAATCCAGGTTGCCCTGGTCATCCACTTCGATCTCCTCTTCGCGGAGCCGTGCGATCTGCACCATGGCGCCCCACCAGCGGCCCTTGCTGGGTACGTAACCCAGGGCGTTGATGACGCGGTGCCAGGGCAGTTCCGTGCCTTCCGGCAAGCCTTTCAGGATCATGCCCACCTGGCGGGGCCGTCGCGGAAAGCCCGCCATGGCCGCGATCTGGCCGTAGGTGGCCACGTGGCCGAAGGGGATCTTCGCGACCAGGCGGAGCACCTCGGCACGGAAGACCAGGTCCACGCCGGGCATCAGACGTTCTTCGTCTCGGGCTTCATGGTGATGGGCACGCGGGAGCCGAAGCCGCCTTCGTAGCTGTGCCAGTGGTCGAGGGATTCCTCGGGATAGGCCCAGCACCAGTAGCCGTCGCCGGAATCGAAGTCCACCAGCCAGAGGCCCTTCACCTCAGGGCCCAAGTCCCGGATGGCCTCGGCCCAGCTTTCCACGAGGGTCTGGAGCCGTTCCCGCAGTTCTTCCGCGCGGCCTTCCTCCTCGTGCTCGTCCGCTTCCTGGAGTTCCTCCGCGAGGCTGGCGGCCAGTTCGAACACGGGTTTCGTGATGTCCTGGACCCGCGGCATCAAGCCGCGAGCATCCTCCAATGTGAAAACCCGGCCCATGATGCCTCCACCTGCTCCATGATAATCCGATGCGTCTGACTTCCCGCCTGTCGCCCACCTTTGTCTTCCCATGTCTGAATGGGGTGGGATTGTGAAGCCACTGCTGGTGATCGCGGGCGAAGCATCCGGAGATCTGCATGGTGGGGAGATCCTCAAAGCCCTCAAGGCCCGGAAACCCGATCTGCGCATCATCGGCATCGGCGGGGCGGGCATGGATCCCTACCTCGACCGCAAGCTCGCGGATGTCAAGGACCTCGGCGTCGTGGGATTCGTGGAGGTGGTGAAGCACTTGCCGGATCTGCTGCGCCTCAAGAAGGAGGTCCTGCGGGTGGCGCGGGAGGAAGCCATCGGCGCCGCGCTGTTCATCGACTACCCGGGCTTCAACCTCCGCATGGCGAAGACCTTCAAGGCCGCCCTGCCCGGCGTGCGCCTGCACCAGTACGTGTGTCCCCAGGTGTGGGCCTGGAAGGCGGGGCGCATTCCCATGCTGGGGCAGACCCTGGATGCTCTCTACTGCTTGTTCGATTTCGAACCGCCGCTCTTCAAGGGTTATCCGGTGGAAGCCTTGTGGATCGGGCATCCCCTGGTGGAGGTGGTGAAGCCGGAGGTGGATCGCGACACCTTCTTCCGCGACGCGGAGCTGGATCCCACGCGGCCTCTGGTGGCGCTATTGCCCGGGAGCCGGCGGGGGGAAGTGGAGCGCTTGCTTCCACCCATGCTCCAGCTGGTTGACAACTCGCGAAGGAATCCGGAGAAGCGGCATATCCAGTGGGCCCTGGCCGTGGCGCCAACCCTTTCGATGGAACACCTGAAGGAGCGGCTCGGGGACGCCCAGGTGACCCTGATCGCGGATCGGAGCTATGCCCTGCGCGCCTATGCCAGCGCCGCCCTGGTGTGCTCGGGCACCGCCACGCTGGAGACGGCGCTGCTGGGCACGCCCTTCGCGATCCTCTACAAGCTCAACCCCTTCACCTACCAGATGGCCAAGCGTCTCGTGAAAGTGCCGTATTTCGGCCTCGCCAACGTGGTGGCGGGGAAGCAGGTGGCGCCGGAACTCCTGCAGCACGAGGTGAACGCCGAGCGTCTGGGACTCGAGCTGGAGCGGCTCCTGGAGCGGGGTGTGGCGGCCCGCACCCGGGCGGAACTCCTCGAGATCCGTCAGCACCTGGGCAAGCCCGGCGCCGCGGATCGCGTCGCGGAGCACCTGCTCAAATCCATGGCATGACCTGGGCTCGCTGCGAATTCGCAATCACCGAATCAGGTCCATCGCCCAATGCCGTGAAGGGTCTACGGATCCACTGCTGCCAATCGAGCGTCTGCTCCTGGCGTCACGCAATACTGTCCTTTCGATTGCGAAGGCGCATCAAAGCAGGGGCAGGCCGATGATCGGGAACGGCCAGAGGCACAGGGAGATGGTGCTTTGGAGAGGTGGCCTGGCGGTCTTCTCCACCTGTGGCCCCAGCACGGAACTCCCATCCTCGTTGCAGTACGCTTGCGACGGGTTGCACTGGCTCGCGGCGTGCTCCTCTGGTTCCAGAGATCCGACGGTGTTTTCTATTCTCGACATGGATTGTTCGCCAGGCCAAGGTCTGGGCTGCGGTATATTTTGTTTCATGAGGTCGTAAAGGAGAGAAGGCGCAAATACACCGAACCGAAGGACTGTCTGCATCCCCGCTCAAGGGCCGCCAATGTCTGAGAATCCGATGAAACAGATTATGAAACATATTAAATCGGCGTCAAGGACCTTTTGAAACATTTTTTGAACCAATGTCCAAATTTGCTCACAGATTCAATTCAGCGCTCGAGATGAAGGCCCTCTCGCGCCGGGAGCTGGCGCGTCTCAGCGGCGTGCACGTGAACACGCTCAACAACTGGGCTGGCGGCGAAGTCCCAAACCCGCACCCCGAGCCCCTGAAGAAGGTCGCCTCCTGCCTGGGGGTCTCCTACGAGTGGCTGCGGACGGGCGAAGGGGACATGGCACCGCCCGCATCTCCGGAGAAAGCCCTCCGCGCAGCCGAGCGGCTCGTGCCGGGAGGTTCCTACCGCCATGAAAAGCGGAGTGAAAGTCCCTTCGATCCAGAATTGATGGAGCAAGTGGTCAGGCTGGTGGAGGATTACGCGCGACTCTTCAGGAAGCAGCTTGGTGAATCCCAGCGTGTGGAGCTGATGGAACGCGCCTATCAGCTCTGCCTCGAGGCCGGGTTCACGGGCAGGCCTCCCATCTCCATGAGCCAGTTCCAGAAGCTGCTGAAGACGGAATAAGCCGTTCTGCACTCGAAAAAAGGTTCACCACCAAGTTCACCAAGAAAAGAACACCAAGATCGCCAAGGAATGCAGTCGTAGCTGGTTTTCTTGGTGGTCTTCATGCTGTCTGGGTGATCTTGGTGGCAATGCTTTTATCTGTTTGAAAGCGAATCCGCATATGCGGTCGCATCAAATGTTCGCTATTTCTGGTAGGAAGCCACGATGCTGTCCCAGTGGCCCTGGGCCTTCAGGATGAGTTCCGCCACCGTGCGGAGCACACCCCGACCCCCTTCAACGGGCACGATCCAGTGGCAGGCGTGGCGCACTTCCTCCACGGCGTCGCTGGGGCAGCAGGCCAAGCCCACGCGGGTCAGGAGAGGCAGGTCCGCGAGATCATCGCCAAGGTGAACCACTTGATGGAGCCCGAGGCCGTACTTGGCGCACAGTGATTCCAGCGCCGGTTTCTTGGCGAGGTGGCCCATGAAGCAGTCGTCGACGGCGAGGTGCCGTGCGCGTTCCAGGGTCGCGGCGGATTCCAGGCCCGAGATGAAGGCCACGGGGATGCCGCACTGCTGGAGCCACTTGATGGCCTGGCCATCCCGCACGTGGAAGCTCTTCGTGTGGCCCGTGGAGCCGTCGTAGCGCAGCTCGCCCGTGGTGAGTACGCCGTCGATGTCGGAGCAGACGAGGCGGATGGACTGGGCGCGTTCCTCCAGGGTCGACATGAAACCTCCAAGGGCAACCTACATTCTCATCAAGGCTTGACAGAATCCACAACCATATTACCGTTTGGTTGAGGAGTTGACGTGAAACCCGTACTCAGCGATGCCATGATCGAAGAAATCAGTGGCCTGTTCGCCGCTTTGGGGGACGCTTCGCGCCTGAAGATCCTCCGGGCGCTGCAGGGCTCCAAGAATTCGCTTTCCCAGGGCGCCGTGGCGGAGGCCGCGGGCCTGAGCCAGGCCAACGCCAGCAAACACCTGGCCTCCCTCGTGCGCGTGGGCCTCGTGCTCCGGGAGCCGGAAGGGAACACCGTCTATTTCCGACCCGTCATGCCCCTGGTGTCCGACATCTGCAACATCGTCTGCGGCCACGTGAGCGAGCGGGCCAAGACCAACTACCAGGCTTTGAAGTAAGCCTTCACTCGGTCTTCTCCTCCAGCAGATCGATCTTCTCGTTTGTGCTTTCGATCTTCACGGCGAGTTCGTCGAAGGTCCACTCGTCCATGGACTTGGTGGCCTTCGCGTAAACCGTGCCTTTGCCCTTGGGACCGGAGATGGGGAAGGAGATATCAGCGGTGCCCGAGGCCCCGGTCACCTGGACGCTGCCGGAAACGTAGAAGCCGTCCTTGATGGGCTGGCCCAGCGCCTCAATGACTGCCGGGTTTGCCTGGGCCTTTTCGAAGGCCATCCGGTAGGCTTCCGAGGACTTCATCATCCCGAAGGCGAAATAGACGATGGCCGCCACGAGGCCCAGCATGGCCACGAGGGCGGAAAAGCATCCGCAGGGAACGCACCATTTCCAGTTGCGGGACCACCAGGATCTCGGCGGAGGCGGATACATGGGCGGTGTAGTCATGGCGGTGGTCCTCGCGCAGGGGGAAACGTGGAATTCAGGCCGTGGATTTCCTGCGCCCGAAAGGCGCCGGCAGGCTGAATCGTGGCAGGGTCATTTCCTTCAGGCACGATGCAAAGGCCATGGCCACGGGCGACAGGGGCGTATCCGCGCGGGTGACCATGCCGAAGTTGTTGTGGGGCGGGGGGGTGTTCAGATGGATGGCCCGGATGCCCTCGGTCTCCGGGCAATCGAGGAAGGGTACGGGTGCCAGGGACAGTACGTCGGTTGTGCGCAGGATGGCGTTGGACGTGACCACCGAGTCGCAGCGCAGGATTCGCTCCGGTGGTGGCAGGCCGTTCTTTGCGAAGAACGTGGCGATCTTCCCGCCCCTGCCGTTGGGCCCGAAGCTGGTGGCAATCCACACCTGGTCCGCCAGTTCCGCCAAGGTCCGCGCGTGGGCCAGGGGATGACCTTCGCGGCCCACCACGGTGCTGGGCGTGCAGAACCAGGGATCGAATTCCAGATCCTCGCCCAGTCGTTCCTCGGAGACGATCATGATGCCGAAGTCCAGCGTGCCCTGGCGCACGCCGGGAAACACGATGCCCTCCAGCCCCTCGAGTACGTGGATAAGCACGCGCTGGTAGCGCCGCTTGAAGGCCACGATGGCCCCAGGGAGCGCCGTCAGTGCCACCAGCGGTGTCACGGCCACGGAGACCGTGCCTTCATCAGCGCCCTCCAGCTGCTTCAGTTCACTTTGCGCCAGCTGCATCTGCTGGTTGATGAGTTTGGCCCGTACCAGCAGTTTGGTTCCCGCGGGGGTGAGCTGGATGCCGCGCACGCTCCGCTGGATGAGGGGCGTGCCGAGGGCTTCCTCCAGCTCGCGCAGGGCGCGGGTGAGGGAAGCCTGGGACAGGGACAGCTTGCGCGCCGCGGCCCGGATGCTGCCGGTCTCCGCGGCGGCCAGGAACGCATTGAGCTGGTGCAGTTTCACCGTTCCTCTCCGATTTGAAATGAATTCGTGTGTGACAACCGTTGGCTTTCATTTAAATGCAAACTACGTCTTTTGGCACTATCTGTAAGGATTCAATATCGAAGCATAAATTTACAAAGGAGCACCCATGAGGAAGGGTCAGTTCGCACTCGCCGCATTGACGGCCATCTTGATCTCCGGAAACGGATTCGCCGCGGACATGAACAAGGTTCTGCACGTGGCCTTCAATGCCCCCGAGACCGGTTTCGATCCGGCCAAGATCTCGGATCAGTACTCCAGCTCCATCGTGGAGAACATCTTCGATCCGCTGATCACCTACGATTACCTGGCCCGGCCCGTGAAGCTGATCCCCAACACCACCGAGGCCATGCCTACCATCTCCAAGGATGGCAAGGTCTACACCTTCCATCTCAAGCACGGCATCTATTTCGCGGATGATCCCGCCTTCGGGGGCAAGAAGCGCGAACTCGTGGCCGAAGACTACGCCTATTCCATCAAGCGGCTCCTGGATCCCACCATCAATTCGCCCTACAGCTTCCTCGTGAACGGGCGCTTCGTGGGCGGCGACGAGCTGGTGGCCAAGGCCGGCAAGAATACGCTCGACTACAACGCACCCCTGGAAGGCATCAAGACCCTCGACAAGTACACCCTTCAGCTCACCCTGAAGGAGACCAACTTCAACATGACCTACATCCTCTCCATGCCCGTTTTCGGGGCCGTGGCGCGGGAAGTGATCGAGGCCAACGCCGCCAATACCATGGCCCACCCCGTGGGCACGGGCCCTTACCTCCTGAAGGAGTGGAAACCCGGCACCAAGATGGTGCTGGAAGCTAATCCGAACTACCGCAAGGATGTCTTCAACTTCGCGCCCAGCAAGGACGCCATCGACGCGGGCATCATCAAGGCGATGAAGGGCAAGACGCTGCCCTGCATCGGCCGCGTGGAGGTGAGCATCATCGAAGAAGAGCAGCCCACCTGGCTGGCCTTCCTGGAGAAGCAGCTGGACATCTCCGGTATTCCTCAGCCCGCGTTGCAGGAAGCCCTGGTCATCGATCCGAAGGACCCCACGAAGGCCACGCTGAACCCGAAATACGCGAAGATGGGCATCCAGCACCAGCGCTACAAGCTGCAGGAAGTGACCTACACCTACTTCAACATGGATGATTCCGTGGTGGGCGGCGACAGCAAGGAGAAGCTGGCCCTGCGCCGCGCCATCGCCATGGCCTTCCCCCGCAGCGAGACCATCGCGGCCATCCGCCGCGGCCAGGCCGTCCCCGTGAACTACATGATTCCCGAGGGCGTCGGCGGGCATAATCCCAACTTCAAGGGCGCGGCCGAGTACGATCCCGCCAAGGCCAACGCGCTCCTCGACAAGTTCGGCTACAAGAAGGGCGCCGACGGCTGGCGCGTGCAGCCCAACGGCAAGCCCCTGTCCATCGAGTACGCCACGGGCAGCGCCGCCATCGACAAGCAGTGGAACGAGTACTGGCAGAAGGCCTTCGATAGCCTGAAGATCCACGTCACCTGGAAGGTGGGCAAGTGGAACGAGCTGGACAAGGAAGCCCGCCAGAGCAAGCTGCAGATGTGGGGCCTGGCCTGGGGCGCCGACTATCCCGACGGCGACAATTTCATGATGCTGCTCTACGGGAAGAACGCCGGCGACGTGAACTACGCCAACTTCAAGAACGCCGAATACGACAAGCTCTTCGAGTCCTCCCTCAAGCTCCCCGACGGACCCGAGCGCAACAAGCTCTACGACCAGATGAACAAGATCGTCGTGGCCCAGCAGCCCTGGATCTTCGGCGACACCCGCGTTCGCAACACGCTCGCCCAGCCCTACGTCAAGGGCTTCAAGATCCATCCCATCGTCAACACCACCTGGCGCTACATCGATCTCCAGAAGTAGCTTGAGGGAGTGCTGAACCATGCGGGCTAGCTCCGACGGAAAAGCGGAGCTAGCCTGCCTGTAGTCTGCGAGGTCCCATGTTCGCCTACATCATCCGCCGCGTGCTGCAGATGATCCCCACCATCTTCGGGGTCATGCTGCTCCTCTTCATCCTCTTCAACTGGGTGGGCGGAGACCCTTCCTACATCCTGGCGGGCAAGAGCATGAACGCCACGACCTTGGCCAATATCCGGGCCCAGCTGGGCTTGGACAAGAGCCAGTTCGCCCAGTTCCTGATCTTCGTGAAGCAGGTGGCGACCCTGAACTTCGGCATCTCCTGGTCCAACCAGCAGCCGGTGTCCAGCATCCTCGCGGCCCGCGTGGGGCCCTCGGTGACCCTGACGGGCTTCATCATGCTGGTGTCCACGGTGCTGTCCATCTCCATGGCCTCCCTGGTGGCCTACGTGCGTGGCAGCCTCACGGATCGCATGGTGACCTTGATCTGCACCACGGCCATGTCCGTGAGCGCGCTGGTCTACATCATCGCGGGGCAGTTCTGGCTGGCCCACAAGCTGGGCTGGTTCCCGGTGCTGGGCTGGGGCGACAGCTTCGCCAAGAACCTCGTCACCTACCTGCCGCTGCCCGTGCTTTTGGGCGTGATCGTGAGTCTCGCGCCCGATCTGCGCTTCTACCGGAGCTGCTTCGTGGAGGAGATGAACCACGACTACGTGCGGACCGCCCGGGCCAAGGGGCTTTCGGAGCCGAAGATCATGCTCAAGCACGTGATGCGCAATGCGCTCATCCCGGTGGTCACCTCCATCATGATGTCGCTGCCCTATCTGCTGGTGGGCGCGCTGCTCCTGGAGACCTTCTTCGCGATCCCCGGCATGGGCCGCGAAGTGATCATGGCCGTGGACAAGAGCGACTTCCCGGTGATCAAGGCCATCACCATCTACATCGCCATCCTCACCATGATCTTCAATCTGCTGGCCGACATCGTCTACAAGCTCATCGACCCCCGGGTCCAGTTGAAGTAGGAGGACACCGTGGCGAACGAGAAGGGATCCCGGAGTCTGTGGGCCTTGGGCTGGAAGCGCTTGAGGAAGGATCACATCGGCTTCGTCTCGCTCTGGATGGTGGCGGCCTTCGTGCTGCTGGCCCTCGCCGGGGCGCTGGGCCTGGTGGCCAGCGGCTGGCGGAACGAAGTGGCGAAGCCCTACGCGCCGCCCACACTCTTAAAAAGCTTGGGCCCCAAGCACGTGCAACTGACGGCGGAGAACATCGATGCCGCCAACAAGGCCTCGGAGCAGGCCAATGGCCAGCCTTCAACAGGTACATCTCTCACCGCAGACGAAGATCCGCTGGCTGGAGATCTGGCGGAGGCCAGCAAGAATGAGGGGCAATACCAGGAAGCCGCGACGCAGAAAGCCGAAACCTTGCCCATGGGCGCGGACCTCCGGGGGCGGGATGTGCTCCAGAAGGTGCTCAAGGGCACCTCGACATCCATGCTGGTGGGCTTGATGGGCTCCCTGGCCGCCATCGTCCTGGGTACGATCATGGGCGGCTTCGGCGGCTACTTCGGCCAGAAGATCGACGACCTGCTGATGTGGTTCTACAGCGTCTTCACCTCCGTGCCCGACATGCTGCTGCTGCTGGCCTTCTCGGCGGTGCTGCGACGGGGCATCTCCACGGTGATCCTGGTGATGGCGCTCACCTCCTGGACCGGCACCTTCCGGCTCATGCGCGCGGAGTTCCTCAAACACAAGTCCCGGGAGTACGTGAAGGCTGCCGACGCCATCGGCGCCAGTCACCTGCGGCGCATGTTCGTCCACATCCTGCCCAACGTGTCGTACCTGCTGCTGGTGCAGTTCTCCATCCTCACCGTCGCACTCATCAAGTACGAAGTGATCCTTTCCTTCCTGGGCTTCGGCGTGAGCGTCACCCAGATCAGCTGGGGCTCCATGCTGGCGGAGGCGCCCGCGGAGCTGATCCAGGGCTATTGGTGGCAGATGGCCTGCGTGACCCTGTTCATGTCCATCCTGGTGACGGCCTTCAGCATGCTCACCGACAGCCTGCGCGATGCTTTGGACCCGAAGGTGAAGTGATGAGCGAACCCCTCGTTTCCATCCAGAATCTGCGCGTCGCCTTCCGCATGGAGGACGGCGAACCCTTCGAGGCCATCAAGGGCATCAGCTTCGATATTCCGAAGAACCGCACCGTGGCTCTCGTGGGCGAATCCGGCTCCGGCAAGTCCGTCACCTCCATGGCCATCCTGCGACTCCTGCCTTCCAACGCGGAGTTTGGCGCAGAAAGCAAAATCCTGTTCGAGGGCAAGGACCTCCTCCAGGAAGATCCCCACGCACTGAGAAAGGTGCGGGGCGGCAACATCGCCATGATCTTCCAGGAGCCCATGACCTCGCTGAACCCGGTGTTCACGGTGGGGGACCAGATCATGGAGACCCTGATGCTGCACATGGGCATGGGTCGCCGGGCCGCCCGGCAGAAGGCCATCTCGCTGCTCACGGAGTGCGGCCTGCCCGAACCGGAGCGGCGCGTGGACCGATATCCCCACGAACTCTCCGGCGGCCAGCAGCAGCGCGTAATGATCGCCATGGCCATCGCCTGCGAACCGAAGCTGCTCATCGCCGACGAGCCCACCACGGCCCTGGATGTCACCATCCAGAAGCAGATCCTGAAGCTGGTGGCCGATCTCCAGAAGGCGCGCGGCATGTCGGTGCTCTTCATCACCCACGACCTCGACGTGGTGGGCGAGTTCGCCCACGAGGCCGTGGTCATGCGGGAGGGGGAGATCCGCGAGCACAGCGAGATCCGCAAGATCTTCGAGTCCCCGCAGGACAACTATACGAAGGCTCTCATCAAGTGCAGGCCCCACCTGGGCCGGCGGCCCCAGCGGCTGGCGGTGATCGATGATTTCATGCAGGGCACGCCCTACAAGGAGCCGCCGCACCGACCCCGGGGCTACAGCCATGGCGACGAGATCATCCTGGATGTGCAAGGCCTGCACAAGACCTTCTTCAGCCGGGAAGGGCTCTTCGGGAAACGAGCTTTCGATGCCGTGAAGGATGTCTCTTTCAAACTGGCGAAGGGCAAGACCTTGGGCATCGTGGGCGAATCCGGTTCGGGCAAGACCACGGTGGGGCTCACGCTGATGCGTCTCCACGAAGCCACCGCGGGGAAGGCCTTCTTCAACGGCAAGGACATCCTGTCCATGACGCCGAAGGAGTTCAAGGCCTACAAGCGACGGATCCAGATCGTCTTCCAGAATCCCTATGCCTCGCTCAATCCGCGCTTCACGGTGCAGGACATCCTCACGGAGCCCATGATGCTGCACGGCATCGGCTCCGGCGCCCAGGAACGGCGCCGCCTGGCGGCGGATCTCGCGGATCGAGTGGGGCTCTCGTCCAACGCGCTGTCGAAGTATCCCCACGAATTCTCGGGGGGCCAGCGCCAGCGCATCGCCATCGCGCGCTGCCTCACCATGAAGCCGGACATCCTCATCTGCGACGAGTCGGTTTCGGCGCTGGACGTCTCCGTGCAGGCGCAGGTGTTGAATCTCCTCCAGGATCTCCAGGACGAATTCAGACTCTCGTACCTCTTCATCTCCCACGATCTGTCCGTGGTGAAGCACATCTCGGATCAGGTGATGGTGATGCACGAGGGTGTGCTGGTGGAACAGGCCGATTCCGACGTGATCTACGCCAACCCCCAACACGACTACACGCGCGAGTTGCTGGCCTCCATTCCGCGTGGGTGGCCCCGCGATTCATTCAACGCGGAAGGGGCACTGGCAGAGGCCTGATCGAAACTTCAGCCGCGAAATTCCGGCAGTGAGTCCAGGAAGGCCTTGCCGCAGCCCTTCAATCGGACGAAGTCCTGATCGATGCGTTGGGGGAAGATCAGCCGCGAGAGGAGGACGGCGGCGACGAGGGCGGTCAGGAAAAGAATTAATCCGGCCAATACGAGGAGACCATTCTCACTGCCACCACCAACGATCATCAGCAGGATGCTCAGCAGCAGGCCGCCCCATCCCACGGCAATGCCGATCCAGCGCCGCGTCCGATGAACGGAACAAAGACCTGGTGCCACAGCCGCGCTCTTGCGCACGATCAACGCGACGATGAGATAGATCGGCCAGCTCACCAGAAGGGCGTACAAGGCAGGGTGATGCCAGTACACCTTGCGTCTCTTCATGGGCGTCACCGCGGGTCCGTTGCACTTGATGCAACGATCTGGAAGATGGCTGCCATTCCGCAATACCAGGATCTTCCCGTCCCGCCAGAGATCCTCGGTGAACGAAGGATCCAGGGAGGCCTTGGGTGGAGCATAGGGGTTCAGTGCTTCCGGCATCATTCTCATCCTTTGGGATATCGAGGGATAAGCCATTATCAGGGGAAAACGGCCCAGGCCAATGAACAGAAGCGAGCGGGAAGCCCCGAGGCCTTGGTATATTAAATGGGATCAGGGGGCCGCAGCCGAGCGGCCGTTCTGCTTTTATGGGACTCCGATGCCGCTGATCCGCCGCCTGTTCGCCGAGAAGAAGTCCGCCTTTGCCGTGGAAGCCCGGCACGTGCTCTACGATCTGCGGGAAAACCTGGGACTGGCCCGGCTGGAAGACGTGCGTCTGGCGGTCCGGTACGACGTGGAAGGCATCGATGAGAAGAATTTCGAAGCGGCGCGCTGGACAGTGTTCGCCGAGCCGCCCGTGGACGATGTCTTCGATGAAACCCTGCCGGTGGCGGCGAAGGAACGCATCCTGGCTGTGGAGTACTTGCCCGGCCAGTACGATCAGCGCGCGGATTCCGCAGCACAATGCCTGCAGTTGCTCTCCCACGGCGCCCGGCCCACGGTGGCCTGTGCCAAGGTCTACGTGCTGACGGGCAATCTCTCCGACGAAGATTTCAGCCGCATCAAGAGCTACCTGATCAACCCCGTGGATAGTCGCGAAGCCTCCGTGAACAAGCCGGAAACCCTGAATCCTGCAGCGCCGCCTCCGGATGATGTGGAGGTGCTGGCGGGCTTCCAGGCGGCCGATGAAGATGCCCTCCAGCGAATGATCCACGGCATGGGTTTCGCCATGACCCTGGCGGACCTCAAGCACACGCAGGCCTACTTCCGCGACGAAGAGCACCGCGATCCCACGGAGACCGAGCTGCGTCTGCTGGATACTTACTGGTCGGATCACTGCCGCCACACCACCTTCCTCACGAAGCTGGAGGGCGTGACCATCGAGGATGGCGCCTACAGTGCCGAGATCACCAAGGCCTTCCTGCAGTACCGCGCCCTGCGAACCCAGGTGCACGGCGATCGCTTGGAGGAGAAGCCCGAGTGCCTCATGGACATCGCCCTCATGCCCATGCGCGCACTGCGCAAGGCGGGAAAGCTCGATGACCAGGAGGTCTCCAGCGAGATCAACGCCTGTTCCATCGTCGTGAACATCGACACCACAGCGACGCCCAGCGGGCAAGAGGCCGAAGCAGGAGCGGAGGGCCATGGTGCGCAGCACCACCCGCAGGGCGCCGCACAGGAGGTGCGGCGTGAGGAGTGGCTCTTGATGTTCAAGAACGAGACCCACAACCATCCCACCGAAATCGAGCCCTACGGCGGCGCGGCCACCTGCCTTGGCGGCGCAATCCGCGATCCGCTCTCGGGCCGCGCGTACGTCTACCAGTCCATGCGCGTCACGGGCAGCGGCGATCCGCGCGTGCCAGTGGCGGAGACCATTCCCGGCAAGCTACCCCAGCGCAAGATCACCCAGGAGGCGGCCAACGGCTTCGCGGGCTACGGCAACCAGATCGGCTTGACCACGGGCCAGGTGCAGGAGTACTACGACAGCGGCTACGTGGCCAAGCGCATGGAGATCGGCGCAGTGGTCGGCGCCGCGCCCCGAGCCCAGGTGCGCCGGGAGGAACCGGTGCCGGGCGATGTCATCGTGCTGGTGGGCGGTCGCACGGGCCGCGACGGCATCGGCGGTGCCACGGGATCCTCAAAGGCCCACACGGAGCAGAGCATCGAGAAGTGCGGCGCCGAGGTGCAGAAGGGCGACCCGCCCATGGAGCGCAAGCTGCAGCGTCTCTTCCGACGGCCCGAGTTCTGCCGCCTCGTGAAGAAGTGCAACGACTTCGGCGCGGGCGGTGTGAGCGTCGCCATCGGCGAGCTGGCGGAAGGCCTTTCCATCAACCTCGATGTCGTGCCTAAGAAATACGAAGGGCTCAACGGCACGGAACTGGCCATCGCGGAAAGCCAGGAGCGCATGGCCGTGGTGGTCTCTCCCCGCGATGTGGATGCGGTGATGAAGCTCGCCGACGAAGAGAACCTGGAATCCACACTCGTGGCCACGGTGACCGCAGAACCGCGCCTGCGCATGACCTGGCGGGATCGCATCATCGTCGATCTCTCGCGGAAGTTCCTGGACACCAATGGCGCTCTGCAGGTGACCAAGGCGCGGATCCTTTCCCCGAAGGGAAAACAATCCCCGTTCAAGATGGAAGAGGTCACCACGGCGCAGGTGAAGACGCGCTGGCAGTCGGCATTGCAGGAGCTGAACACCTGCTCCCAGCGCGGTCTCAACGAGAAGTTCGACTGCACCATCGGCGCGGCCTCTGTCCTGCTTCCCTTCGGTGGCAAGAACCGCCGCACGCCCGCCGAATGCATGGTGGCGAAGCTGCCGGTGCCCGTGGGCGAGACGAAATCCGCCAGCGCCATGAGCCACGGCTTCCTGCCTTCCGTCTCGCGCTGGAGCCCCTTCCACGGCGCGGTGTGGGCCCACGTGCAGGCCGCGGCGAAGCTCGCGGCGGTGGGCGCCGATCATCGCCGCTTGCGTTTCACGCTGCAGGAATACTTCGGCAAGCCCATGCAGGAGCCCGCGCGCTGGGGCGTTCCCATGGCCGCGCTGCTGGGCGCCTTGCACGCGGAGATGGCCATGGGCACCGCCGCCATCGGCGGCAAGGACAGCATGAGCGGCACCTTCAAGGACATCGATGTGCCGCCGACCCTCGTGGCCTTCGCCGTGGACATGGTGAAGGCGGATCAGGTGACTTCGCCCGAATTGAAGGGTACAGGCCACGATCTCGTGCTGCTGGAACTGCCTCGAACGGATGATGAACTTCCCGACTGGAAGGCCTTCGATGCGCTCTACGCCCGCGTGGGCCAGCTTGTGCGCGATGGCAAGCTGCTGGCCGTGAAGACCGTGGGCATGGATGGTCTGGCGCCCGCCCTTTCCATTATGGCCTTCGGCAACGGCGTCGGCTTCCAGCTCGACGAGGAGCGCCCAGCCACGGACTGGTTCCGTCCGCGCCCCGGCTCTTTCGTGGTGGAACTGCAGGAAAAAGCGCGTCCCGACATGCTCTTCGAAGGCCTCGACTGGACGCTGCTGGGCACGACCACCGCCGAGGAAACCTTCCGCATCGGCGACGAATGCATTGAATTGGTCAAGGCCCAGGCCGCCTGGGAAGCGCCCCTGGAGCCCATCTTTCCCACCCGCGAATCCCACGACGCGCCCGCACCCGCCCTGCCGGAATTCAAGCCTGTGTATGCCAAGGAGCGCCGGTCCTGCAGCATCAAGGTGGCAAAGCCCCGCGTGGTGCTCACGGTCTTCCCCGGCACCAATTGCGAGTACGACACCGCGCGCGCCTTCGAGAAAGCGGGAGCCATCACCGAGACCATCGTGTTCCGGAACCTGAACCCCCAGGCCGTGGAAGAGAGCTTGGAAGCCATGTCCTCGGCCATCGCGCGATCCCAGATCGTGGTGATCCCCGGCGGCTTCAGCGCGGGCGACGAGCCCGAGGGTTCCGGCAAGTTCATCGCCGCCGCGTACCGCAATCCCCGCGTGAAGGAGGCCGTGCACGCGCTCCTGCGCCAGCGAGATGGCCTGATGTTGGGCATCTGCAACGGCTTCCAGGCCCTCATCAAACTGGGCCTCGTGCCCTATGGCGAGATCCGCGAGCAGCACCCGGACGACCCGACGCTCACCTTCAACAGCCTGCGCTACATGAGCCGCATGGCCTGGACACGGGTCGTGTCGAATGCCTCGCCCTGGTTTTCGCACCTCACGCCCGGCGACACCCACGTGGTGGCCATCGCCCATGGCGAAGGTCGCATCGCGGGGCCCGACGCCATGCTGAAGGAACTCCTCGCCAAGGGGCAGGTGGCTACCCAGTACGTGGATGGCGATGGCCAGCCCACCTTGGACCTGGAATACAACCCCAACGGCAGCGCCCTCGCCATCGAAGGCCTCACCAGCCCCGATGGCCGCGTCCTGGGCAAGATGGCTCACGCCGAACGCTACTCGCCCCATGTCTGGGCGAACGTACCCGGCGAGAAGGACATGCACCTCTTCGAAGCGGGTGTGGCGTACTTCCGCTGACGCCGGTCGACCGCCTTTGGACTAGACTTCCTCCATGTTCATCGCTGTCGCCAAGCTCCCCGCCAATCCCACCGCCATACAGCAGGCGGCGGCCATAGCGGGGATCGCCGTGGCGGACGCTTCGCGCCTGCTCGCGGGTGTGCTGCCCCGAGTGCTGGTGCGCGCCACCAGCGAGGGGCCGAGGATCGTCGAGGCTCTGACGAAAGCAGGTTTCGTGGCCTTCATCGGAGAAGAATCCTCGATTCCGAGCGACAAGGACCGCGTGGTGGCCCGCAACCTGGAGTTGCTGCCGAATGGTCTGGTGGCGGTGGATGGCCGCGGGCAGCGCTTCGAATGCCCGGCCAACGCCATCACAGCCTTCATCCGAGGGATCCGATTAGTGGAGAGCACGGAGGTCACCAAGACCACCGAACGCAAGCTGGATATCGGTAAGACGCTGATGACGGGCCTTCCCATCACCAAGAAGGTGACCACCGAATCCTCGCGGACCAATGCCACGAAAGAAGCCTTCATCCTGATCCAGTGCAGGGGCGGTCTGCCGGAGATCATCCTCTACGAGCACAAGCTCAACTACCAGTGCCTGGGTTCCGGGATCCAGCCCTCCACCTTCGGCAACCAGATGGCGCTCCTGGCGCGCCTGCGTGCCCTGGCGTCTCAAGCACCCATGGACGATCGCATCACCCGGCCCGGCTACCTGACGGGGCTGCCAGCTTTGGCCGTGGATCCCGTGGATCTCGCCGTGTTCATAGTTTCCCGGGCCCGCTCACTGGGGTGCTGAATCCGTAGCGCGTGTTTCCAAAATGCGCCCAAGGTTCACAGATGACCCTCTTGCGGCGCCATGGGGCCGGCCCCGCCGCCCTCGTGGCGGCGCAACATCCCCTGCACGAGGCGCTGCAGGAAGGTGGCGCGTTCCGGGCTCCAGACCATGGCGCTGGAGGCCTTCCACTCGTTGGAGAACTCGAACAGCGTGGCGCCGTCCACACGGGAACCCAGGAGCAGGATGGGCACTTTGCGCTGGGCGATCTCGCAAAGAGTCTTCATGCGCCGACGGTCGTCCAGTCCCGTGCCCGCGATGTGGAGGATGGCCAGGGAGGGCTTGCCCATCATGGCTTCCTTCACCTCTGGGACCGTCGGGGCGAGCCGCACCACGGGGCGCGTGTCCTTTAGAATCTCCTTGATCTGGGCTTCCAGTTCCGTGTCCGAACTGACGAATACGATGCTCCGTTCCGGGATGAGCGAGCCCATGCGCAGCTCGGGGGCGTTGGCTTCCTCCATGCGTCGAGCCGCCCGTTCCAGCTCCTCTTCTCGCCGCAGGAAGACCCAGCGGGAAAGGGGGTCCTCCACCTCGGGCGGGAGCTTCGGATTGAACTGCAGGCCGATCCGGCGCCCCGAGATGTGCCGGACGACGGCGCCGGAATGAATGCTGATCTGATCCGACAGGGGAATGTCCAGTACCACCTGATCCCCCGCTTCCAGCTCGCCCTGGGGCACGTCCTTCTGGGCGTGGACCTGGGCGCCGGAGGTGCTGATGTCCACGAGCCCGGCCAGATGCAGATTGGCCTTGGGCGTCCCTAAGGTGACCGGCACCCGGCCCACCCGCTCCACCCGGTAGCCCACGCGCTGGTCGTTCTCCTTGATGACCTTGGGGATGGAGACCCGGATCGTGCGGCGGCCTTCGTGCAGGCCCAGCCCGATGCTGGTGACGGCGGCTTCATAGAAGCCCAGGCCATGGGGGAAGCGGATCTTCAGTTCCGGGGTCCGCAGGCCGTAGACCGCGTCGTCTCGGCTCATGGTGGCCAGCACGTGCAGTTCATTGCCTTCTATGGCCACGAAGCTGGATTCGAACCGGAGGAAGGGAGTGGAAAGGATCAGCAACTCTCTGCGCCCGCACGCCCGCGAGAGGATGTCCAGGATCTCCTCGTGCTTTTTGATGGTCACGGCCAAATCAGCCTCCAGGTCCCCTTATCGAATCGTAGTTGAGGTTTGGTTTAGGAACTGCTCCGATTATGGTGGAAACTGCAAAGCTCGGGGAGGGCATGGGCACAACGGTCATCAAGAGCGAATCCGAGATCCGCGAGATCCTGGGAATCGCCTGCGGAAGCCGGGAGTTGCTCATCCTGGTGACCCCCTACATGCGCTTCGAGACGAATTTCCTCTTGCTGGAGAAGGACGCCTTCCAGGCGCGGGTCACCATGTCGGCGGAGGAAGCCACCTACGGCTTGCGCTCTCCGGACCTGCACATCCGTTTCCCCCACAACACCCGATTCCTGGACGCCAGGACGAAGCTGCTGGGGTTCGGGCTGATGGACGGGCGCCGCACCCTGCAGCTGGCGATCCCCAAAACCCTGCACGATGACGAGCTCCGGCGGGCCTACCGCGTCGAGCGGCTGGGGCGGGTCACGGTCTCCTTCAGCACTCGGAAATTCGACCTGCGGGCGGGAACGCTCGTCAACATCAGCACCAGCGGCGCGCGCATCCACTCAGGCCAGGATTCCCTGGAAGCCCTGCTGAAAGCCGGTGATTCCATTTCCGTTTCCATTCCGCTGCTGGATGGCATCCTCATCAACAGCGACGCCGTCGTTCGTTGGACCCAGGGCCGGCTCATGGGGGTCGAATTCGAGCCCGTGCTCGGAACCGATATGCTCGCCTCACTTTCCCGCTGGGTCTTCCAGCGACGGGAGGAGGACAAGGACCGCGTCGGTGCCATGCCCGCCGAAACGTTCCCCAAGAGCGGAACCGGGCCAAGCATGGTGCTGGTCTCCTCTTCCCAGGAGATGGAGGATACCTTGCGGGAGCTCCTCACGGATCTGCCGCCGATCACCCGCGTGGGGCCTTCAGTGCCAGCGGTGAAGGAAGCCGTTGCCGCCAGTCCGAGCTTGCTCTTCTTCCACATCTCGGACGCAGGGCTTGATGGCCGAAGGCGCTTGAAGTTGCTGCTGGAAGTGGCGGGCAGCCGGATCCCCATCGTGTTGCTGGGCACCCAGATCGAGAACAGCGTCCTCTTCGATCTTGGCAACGAACACAAGGCCGCGGCCGTCTATGACCTCGGCGCCCGGCCGGGACCCTTCTTCTCGCGCCTGGTGCAGGGAATCCTCCGGCGGCGCCAGGGCGAGGATTCCTCCAAAGAAGGCTAGCCGTGGATCCACGTACCTTGATTCTCTACAGCGCGCCCCGCAGCGGCGCGGGGGACGAGTGGATGACCTTTCTGCCCATCGGTCTGGGCTACCTGCAGGCCGCGCTGAAAAAGAAGGGTCATGCCTGCCGTCTCGCCAACCTCAGCGGCAAGACGCGCAAGGAGGTCCTGGATTACCTGCGCGGACAAGAGGCCGAGGTCATCGGCGTGTCCATGTTCACCTTCAACCGCAAGCGCAGCTTCGAGCTCCTGAAACTGGCGCGGGAAGCTCATCCCAACGCCGTGCTGCTGGCGGGCGGGCCCCATCCAACGCACTTAGCCTGGGAGGTTTTCGAAGAGTGTCCGGCCCTGGATGCCATCGTGAAGGGCGAAGGGGAACTGCCGCTCCTGGGGATCATCGAGCGCCTCAAGGCCGGAACGGAATCCTGGCGACGCACGCCCGGCCTCATGCTGCGCGGGGGCGAGACGGAGAGCCAGCCGCCCCTGGAGAACCCGGACGCCTTCGGGTTTCCCGCAGAAACCTTCGAGGCGGACTTCATGGCAGATCCGGAACAGCTCGCCTACTTGAGCACGAGCCGCGGTTGTCCGGCCACCTGCAACTTCTGCAACACGCCGGAGTTCTGGGGTTCTTCCATCCGTTTCCGCGGCTCGGATTCGGTCCTGAGCGAGATGAAGTTCCTGCGCGAGCGTCACGGGCTTACCTACTTCAGCTTCCGGGACGACACATTCACGGCCCGGAAGGCCAGGACTCTGGCCCTCATGGAAGGCATCGTCGAATCCGGCCTCCATCCGCTCTGGAACTGTCAGTCCCGGGTGAACCTGGTGGACGAGGAGCGCCTCGTGGCCATGAAGCGTGCGGGGTGCGAGTTCATCCAGTTCGGGGTGGAGCACGCCAGCGAGCGGGTGCTGAAGCTTCTCGACAAGGGCACGAATCCTGTCCAGGCCCGGCGGGCGCTGGGTCTCGCACGGAAGGTGGGGCTCAACGTGGGCATCTACCTCATCACGGGCATCCCGGGGGAGAGCTGGCAGGACGTGGAAGCCAGTGCTGCCTTCATCCGCGAGGCGAGGCCCCACGATGTGCAGATCGCGCCCCTTGCGGTCTATCCAGGCACGGGTCTCTTCAAGAAGTACATCGAGGAAGGGCGTATCAATCGCAACTTCTTCCGCCAGAGCGGCGATGCGGAGGTCTTCGCGCGCATCGACGCCCACACGGAGAAAGCCCTGCGCCACCTCGAGCACACGAGCTCGCGCGTCAAAGCCAGTTACACGGCGGTGGAGTTCGCGGAGCAGAAGAAGTGGCTGGGTTTCTGCTCGGTCACCAATCTCCTCTGCGGCGATGCGGCGGAGGCCGCGGGCCGCTTCACCGAAGCCGAAGCCGAGTACGAAGAGATCATCCGCAAGGAACCGCGCAACCCCTGGGGCTTCCTCAAGCGGGCCCTGCTGCAGGAGCGGCTCGGGAAGCGCAAGGAGGGCCTGGCCGATCTCAGGGAGGTGCTGGCCCTGGCTCCGGGAAACCCCGAGGCGAGCCGTCTCCTGGCGATCTGGTGAACCAGAAAGTCATATCGGACCACGACCGGGCCGATGAAAAATCTACAGACTCGTTTCGCCGTCCAGGTGCGCCATGACCCTAGCCATGCTCCCGCTCGTCTTCCCGGGCACCGCCCAGGGATGGGGCTTCGCGGCCCTGGCGGCCGTGGTGGGCGCGGTCCTGGCGGGAATTCCCCTGCTGCTGCATCTCCGGAACCTGGCGGGCCAGAAGAAGCTGCTGGAGACGAAGGTGACCGGCCTGACCCAGGATCTGGACCGCTCCAACCAGACGTTGCACGGGGCACTGGCGGCCATCGAGAACGAGAACTTCACGGATCCGCTGACGGAGCTGCGCAACCGCCGCTACCTCTCCGCCATCATCAAGTCCGATGTGGCCAAGGTCCAGCGGGTCTACCGCGATACCGCCAGCCTCGAGCAGCTGGCCAACCAGGATCTGCTCTTCCTGATGGTGGACCTGGACCATTTCAGCCGAATCAACGACTATTACAGCCAGGCTGTGGGCGACCAGGTCCTCGTCGCGGTGGCCCAGGCCCTGAAGCGGGTCTTCCGGGAAACCGATGCGGTGATCCGGTGGGGCGGCGAGGAATTCCTGGTGGTGACCAAGAACACCACCCGGGCCGAGGCTCCGGAACTGGCGGAACGCATCCGAACCGCCATCGCGGGGCTTTCCGTGGAGACGACCAAGGGCGAGGTCCTGCGCTGGACCTGCTGCGTAGGCGTCGCGGCCTTCCCCTTCCAGATCAAGGACTTTAACTGGCTCGGCTGGGAACGGGTGGTGGAGATCGCCACCACCTGCGTGGAGGTGGCCAAGCTCTCGGGCCGCAACGCCTGGGTAGGCGTCCTGGCCAAGGACGGCCTCGATCGCGTCAAGCACGGCTCCCGGATCCCCAAGGACTTGAAACATCTGGTGGACGAGGGAGTTCTGGAAGTCCTGGCCAGCCGCGATGATCCCTTCGGCAAGACCAAGAAGGTGGGTGAAATCCTGGGTTGAAGCGAAGGTGCGGTCAAAAAGGAAAAGATTTCACCACCAAAACACCAAGAAAAACAAGTGAAAGAACACCAAGAAAAGAAAAAACTGTAGATCACCTGCATCGAAATTCCCACGGATGTACGCAGGTGATTGAATCAAATAGAAACGCCAAGGGCGCCAGGGAAAAGAGTTCGGCTTTTCTTGGTGCTCTTGGTGTCTTGGTGGTGATCTTTTTGATTGCAACTGTGCACGAGACTATGAGACCCAAGTCGGGGTGGCCCTCGGATAAACTTGAACCGTACTTCCAGGAGGTCCGGATGTCCGACTCTCACGCCCCGTGTCTGCTCGATGCCCAGCAGATGGAGGCCTTTCTTCAGCGCCTCTGCCGGGAGATCGCGGCGGCCTTCGGCAATGACAAGTCCCTGGTGCTGGTGGGCATCCGCAGCCGCGGCCTGCCTCTGGCCGAACGCCTGGCGAACATGCTGAAAGCCACCCTCGGCAAGGAAATCCCCGTGGGCGTCCTGGATATCACCCTCTACCGGGACGACCTGACGGAAAAGGCCGGCAGTCCCATTGTCAGACCCACGGAAATCCCGTTCCCCCTCACAGGCCGCACGGTGGTGCTGGTGGATGACGTGGTGTTCACGGGCCGCACGGTGCGGGCGGGCATGGACGCCCTGCTGGACCACGGCCGGCCCAGGCGGGTCTGGCTGGCAGCACTGGTGGACCGCGGCGGCCGGGAGCTGCCCATCCAGCCGGACTTCGTCGGGCTGAAGCTGGAAATCCCCGGCACCCAGCGGGTCTCCGTGAAGGTCGTGGAAGTGGATCAAGTGGACGGCGTCTTCCTGGAGGCCAGGGGCTGAAATGACATCCGATCGCTACGTTTTCCCTCACCGCCACCTGCTGGGCATCGAGCCCCTCAGCCAGCAGGACATCACCATGCTCCTGGACCAGGCCCGGGCCTTCGAGGAGGTCTGCGAGCGCCCCGAGATCAAGATCGTCCCGGCTCTGCGCAAGCGCCTCATCGTCAATCTCTTCTTCGAGAACTCCACCCGCACCCGCAACAGCTTCGAGATCGCCGAGAAGCGTCTCTCCGCTGAGATCATCAACTTCGACGCGGACACCAGTTCCCTCAGCAAGGGCGAGACCCTGGTGGACACGGCCATGAACCTGGAAGCCATGCATCCGGATCTCATCGTCATGCGCCACAGCGCCCCCGGCGCCCACGCCCTGCTGTCCCGTCACATGAAGGCCAGCATCGTGAACGCCGGTGATGGCGCCCACGAGCATCCCACCCAGGCGTTGCTGGATGCCTACACGCTCCGCAAGCGTTTCGGGAAGCTGGACGGCATCAAGATCGCCATCGTGGGCGATATCCGCCACAGCCGCGTGGTCCGCTCCAATCTCTGGCTCCTCACCAAGATGGGCGCCAAGGTCACCCTCGTGGGCCCGCCCACGCTGCTGCCCTTGGAGATGAAGGCCACCTGGCCCATGGTGGACTTCAGCTACACCCTCGATGACGTGCTGCCCGAGCAGGACGCCATCATGATGCTGCGTGCCCAGTTCGAGCGCGGCACCGGCGCCTTCATCCCGGGCCAGGGCGAGTACATCAAGCACTACCAGCTCAACGCGGCCCGCATGAAGCGCGCGCGCAAGGACGTGGCCGTCATGCACCCCGGTCCCATGAACCGCGGTTTCGAGATCACCTCCGAAGTGGCGGACGGCCCCAACAACGTGATCCTGGACCAGGTCACCAATGGCGTGCCGGTGCGCATGTCGGTGCTCTACCTGCTCTGCAATCCCCACGGCGAGCAGGTGCCCTAGGCGCACCAGCAGCAAAGCAAAAGGCCCGGGAAATCCCGGGCCTTTCTTGTATCGAAGGGTGTTGCCTAGGCCGGAATGATGGCTTCCGAAGGGCAAGCGTCGACGCAGGCGGCGCAATCAGTGCACTTGCTAGCATCGATCTTGTAGATGTCGCCTTCGCTGATGGCTTCGGTGGGGCATTCGGGCAGGCAAGCGCCGCAGGCGACGCAGGAATCGGTGATCTTGTGGGCCATGGATAAACCTCCGGAAAAGGACCAACGCTGAGGATACGTGAAAACATCCTGGCGTAGGTCACAAATACAACCTCAAGTTTCAACTTCAAATCTTGATTCAGGTTAGGAGGCGTGATAGCTCCGCGTGATCCTTTCATCCAAGGAAGATCCCAGCTCCCGCTATGCTGGATGAAAAGGTGACTCATGATCTCTGGACCCATTGCCCTCCTCATCCTTGATGGCTTCGGCGACGGCCCCCGCAATGCCTTCGACGCCACCTTCGTGGCGGGCATGCCGGCTTTCAACACCCTGCGCCGCCGGTACGCGGGCACCCAGCTCATGGCCGGGGGCGAGGCCGTGGGGCTACCCGAGGGCCAATTCGGGAACTCCGAAGTGGGCCACATGAACCTCGGGGCAGGGCGCGTGGTCTGGCAGGAGCTGACCCGCATCGATGCCGCCATCAAGAAGGGCACCTTCCGCCAGAACGAGGCCATGGGCAAGCTCCTCGCCAGCCTCAAGGTCAGCGGCAAGCGCCTGCACCTCATGGGCCTCGTGAGTCCCGGCGGCGTGCACAGCCACCAGAACCACCTCGTGGCCCTGGCCCAGTGGGCCCAGGACGAGGGGGTGCCCACCACGATCCACGCCTATCTGGACGGCCGGGACACGGAGCAGAAGAGCGCCGACGGCTTCCTGCA
>DCFP01000046.1:24977-39217 GCA_002319925.1 Holophagaceae bacterium UBA1801
CGGGACAAGCGCTGGGAGCGCGTGGAGCGGGCCTGGAAGATGCTCATTGACGGTGTGCCCGAGTTCGAGGCGCCCGATGCGGTTTCAGGCATCACCGCCGCTTATGAGCGGGGCGAGACCGACGAGTTCGTGAGCCCCACGAAGCTCGCCGACTTCCATCCCATCCAGGATGGCGACGGCGTGATCTTCTTCAACTTCCGCGCCGACCGCGCCCGGCAGTTCAGCCACGCCCTGGTGAATCCGGGCTTCAACGCCTTCCCCCAGGCTAAGCGCCCGAAGGTTTCCCTGGTCACCTTCACCCAGTACGACACGGAACTCACGCCCTTCGTCACCGTGGCCTACGCGCCCCAGAACCTCACGAACATCCTGGGCGAGCTGATCTCCCGGAAGGGCTTGAAGCAGTTGCGCACGGCCGAAACCGAGAAGTACGCCCATGTCACCTACTTCTTCAACGGCGGGCGCGAGGAGGTCTTCGAGGGCGAGGACCGGATCCTGGTGCCCTCGCCCAAGGTGGCCACCTACGACCTGCAGCCGGAGATGAGTGCCCACGGCGTGATCCGTGGCTTCGTCGAAGCGATCAAGAGCAACACGTACCGCATGCTGGTGTGCAACCTTGCCAACCCCGACATGGTGGGCCACACCGGCGACCTCAACGCCGCCGCCAGCGCCTGCGCCATCGTGGACGACGGCATCCGCCAGATCGCCGAAGCCATTCTCGCCATGAAGGGCGCCCTGCTATTGACCGCGGACCACGGCAACTGCGAGTGCATGCGGGACGAGAAGGGCAACCCCCACACAGCCCACACCACCAACCCCGTGCCCGCCGTGATCATCGCCGAGGGCTTCGAAGGCCGCCAGCTCCGCGCCAGCGGCGCCCTCTGCGACGTAGCACCCACCCTACTGGAGCTGATGGGCCTCGAACAGCCGAAGGAGATGGAAGGCGTGACATTGACGAAGCTTGGATGAGAGTGGTCAGTGGTCGGTTAATAGAAATGGGCGCCAGAGGCGCCCATTTGTTTTTCAACTGGCCACTGACCACCGGCCACTGACCCCTGCTTTTAAGTTCTGAACTGTGACACGAGGGCGCTCAGTCCATGAGCTGTCCGGGCGAGTTCTTCGGAGATCTTGGCGTTCTGGTCCACGGTGCTGGAGAGCTCGATGCTGGCGGAGGCGTTCTCCATGGCCTTCTGGGCGCCCAGTTCCACCTGGTGGGCCACTTCCTGGCTGGCCTTGGCCTGCTCCTCGGTGGAGGAGCTGATCTCCAAGGACATGGCGGTGACCTGGCCGATGTTCTCGCGGATACGGGCCAGGGCGTTCACGGCCTCCTGCACAGTGATGCGGCCCTGGGCCACGGCCTCGTTGCTGCCCTCGATGAGGGTGGCGATCTCCTTGGCCGCCGTGCCGCTGCGCTCGGCCAGCTTGCGCACTTCCTCGGCCACCACCGCGAAGCCCTTGCCCAGGGCTCCGGCTTTGGCTGCCTCGATGGCGGCGTTCAGGGAAAGCAGGTTGGTCTGACGGGCGATTTCCTGGATCACCTTCACTGCCTTCACCACCTGGGCCGTGGCCTTCTCCACGTCTCCCATGGCCTTCTGGGCCGCCTCGCCGGCCTTGTCGCCGTCCCTTGTGGCCTGCACGGCCTCCTGGGACTGGCGCTGGCTCGCCTGGACGTTGGTGCTCACCTCCCGAATGGAGGCGGAAAGTTCCGTGATCGCCGAAGCCATGCGCTCCACGGAAGCCCGCTGCAGATCCGCATTCTTGGCCAGTTCGTGACTGGTGGCCGAGACTTCCTGGTTGGCGTTGGAAAGGCCGGCTGCATTGTTTTCCACCAGCACGGTGTCGAAGCGGATGCGATTGACCATGCCCTTCAGGCGGCTCTGCATCATCCGAAGCAGTCCCTGAAGGCTCGAGTCATCCCCTGGCTTTATGGGCACTTCGATCCGCATATCCCCGTGCGCAACCTCCCGGAGGACCGCGAGGCAGGTTTCCAGATTTCCGCCCAGCTGGGAATTAAGTGACTTGAAGGCCAAAAAAGCCAACCCTCCGCCAATGACTACTCCTACCAGGCTGCCGATCCAGAGGATCCGGGGCTGGATGGCTTCCGGGAAATAGTTATGACCGATGATGGTGGCCAGGAAGATCGCCATGGTGAGGCCAAAGCTCAAATAGAGGCGAGGGGCAAATCCCAGGAAGGCGAGCGGGATCCAAGGCCGGCGAGAAGTGTCTGCGAGCCTGGCGCCCTTCCGGACAAGGGCGTAGCGGTACTCGGCATCCTGGATCTGGCTCTTGCTGGGCTTGCTCCGGATGGAGACGTAGCCTTTGATGGCCCCGTCGTCGACCATGGGGGTCACGTTGACGTCCACCCAGTAGAAGTCCCCGTTCTTGCAGCGGTTCTTGACCAGTCCGTGCCATGGCTTGCCGGCCTTGATCGTCGCCCACAAATCCTCAAAAGCCTCCGGAGGCATATCCGGGTGCCGGACGATGTTGTGGGGCTGGCCGACCAGTTCTTCGAGCGTGAAACCGCTGACTCGGAGGAATTCATCGTTGGCCGATACGATGTTCCCGTGGGGGTCCGTCGTGGAAACAATGAATGCACCATCCTGGATTTCCTGCTCGACCTGGGTAACCGGAAGATTCGTCCTCATGACATCCCACCTCCGAGGCCAGAAGGCCCACGGATGAGCGCATCGTCATGTCGGATCTCTGGCTTGAAATTGGGACACGAACCTAGCGATAGATACTTACTTCGCGGTTGCCTTCGCCATCGACCATGGCCCGGTACATGCCCTCGCTGTTGAAGGGCATCGACACCCGGCCTGCACGGTCCACCAGGATGACTCCACCCGACCCGTGGAGCCGGACCAGGGTCTCGTGGACCAGACATGCTGCGGCTTCGGAAGCCGATTGGCCGCCGTAGGCCATCCGGGCCGCGATATCGTGGGCGGCCGCGGCGCGAATGAAACTTTCCCCATGGCCGGTGCAGGAAACCGCGCAGTTGGCATCGGCCCAGGTCCCAGCGCCGATGATGGGCGTATCCCCGATCCGCCCTGCCCATTTGGCGGTCTGGCCGCCGGTGGAGGTGGCAGCCGCCAGCCGACCTGCTTCATCCAGGGCCACGGCGCCTACGGTGCCGTGTTTGCGGTCCTCGGGAGCATCTTCGCGGACTCCGCCGGCCGCTAGCCGTGACCGTTCCAGTTCCAGGGCCTGCCAGCGCGTTTCGGTGAAGTAGTAGTCCGGCTCCACGCATTCAAGGCCTTGTTCCCGGGCGAAGGCGTCGGCGGCGGCGAAGCCAAGAGTTACGTGGGGCGTAGCCTCCATCACGCGCCGGGCCAGTTTTACGGGGTTCTTGACGGTCTTCACGCCCGTGACCGTTCCGGCTACTTGCGTTGGGCCGTCCATGATGGCGGCCTCTAACTCGTTGGTGCCATCCAGCGTGAAAACCGCTCCTCGGCCCGCGTTGAAGAGCGGATCGTTCTCCAGGGCCACGACAGCGGCGGTGACCGCATCCAGGGCGCTGCCCCCTTCCCGCAGGATCGCATGACCAGCCTCCAGGGCCGCGGCCAGGCCAGCCTGCAGGGCGGCCTCCTTTTCTGGCGTGATGTCCGCTTTGCGGATGGTTCCTGCGCCTCCGTGAACGGCGATGGCGATCGTCATCATTAAACTTTCGCGAGCGCCTGTTCCAGATCGGCGATGAGGTCTTCCACGTCCTCGATGCCCACAGCGTAGCGGACCAGGCCTTCGGAGATCCCGGCGCTGGCGCGGGCCTCCTTGCCCATGCTGGCGTGGGTCATGGAGGCGGGGTGGCAGATGAGGGTTTCCACACCGCCCAAGGAGACGGCCAGGGCCGCCAGCTTCACATTGTTCATGAGGGTCTTGCCGGCCTCGAAACCGCCCTTCAATTCGAAGGCGATCATGGCGCCGGGGCCCGCCATCTGGCGCTTCACCAGCTCGTACTGGGGATGGCTGGGCAGGCCGATGTAGCTCACCCAGGCGATCTTCGGATGCTTCTCCAGCCAGGGCGCGATGATCTGGGAATTGGCCTGGGCGCGCTCCATGCGCAGGGATAGCGTCTTGAGGCCGCGGCTCACCATGTAGGCCTGGTGCGGATCCATGTTGGTGCCGGTCATGACCATCATGGGTCGGATGCGCTTGTAGAGCTCTTCTGTCTTCGTCACCAGCACGCCGCCCACGATGTCCGCGTGGCCGTTGATGAACTTGGTGACGGAGTGGAGCACGATGTCCGCGCCCAGATCCAGGGGCTTCTGCAGGAAGGGGCTGGCGAAGGTGTTATCCACGGCCATGAGGGCACCATGCTCGCGGGCGATCTTCGCGGCGGCGGCCAGATCCGTGACCTGCATGGAGGGATTCGATGGCGATTCCACATAGAGCAGCTTGGTGTTGGGCCGCATGGCCGCCTTCACCTGGGCCAGGTCGGAGCTGTCCACGAAGGTGGATTCCACGCCGAAGCGGCTCATGTGCTTTTCCATGAGCACCCGCGACGGGCCGTAGACGCCCGCGGTGCTGACCACGTGATCACCGGCGCTGAGCAGAGCCAGGTACAGCGTGGTGACCGCGCCCATGCCTGAGGCCGTGGCCACGCCGCCGAAGCCGTTCTCCAGGGTTGCCACCTGGTCTTCCAGGGCTTTGATGGTGGGATTTCCGATGCGGGAATAGATGAAGCCATCGGCCTTGCCCGCGAAGCGGTCCGCGCCCTGGTCGGCGTCCCGGAAGATGAAGGTGGACGTCTGGTAGATGGGCGTAACCGCGCTGCCCATGGGATCCTCGGGAATCCCTGCGTGCACCTGCTTAGTGTTGAATCCCATCTTCCGCGTATCCATCATCCGTCTCCGGGCCGGCATGGCCCCGGATCAGTGTGACGGAGTCGGCGGGAGGTTGGAAAGGACGGCTATTTCCCGCGGTTGCTGGACCGCATGTGGCTCTGGCCGGAGGCTGCGTTCTTGGCCGCCTTCAGTTTCGGCGGCTTCGGGGTGGACTTGTCCGAGCGGATTTCCGCATGGGCCTTCTTGTCGGCCCGCGCGGGACCATCCTCGTGGTGCTGTTCAGACTTGCCGAGCACGTTGTTGAGCAGGTTAGCGGTGATGTTGGGGTTGGGTTTCGACATATCAGGACCTCGCGATTTCGCTATGCCTGTGAGAGGGGCTTGCTTCCCAAGTGTAAGGCGGCGATGCCCCCCGTGAGATTTTTCCAGGCCACTTTTTCAAAGCCGGCTTTTTCCAATTCCCTGGCCAGAGTTTCTTGATCCGGAAAGGAACGGATGCTCTCGGGAAGGTAAGTATAGGCGGAAGAATCCCCGCTGATCCAGCCCCCGAGCCTCGGCAGCACCACTTGGCTGTACCAGCCGTAGAGTCCGCGCAGCCAAACCCAGCGGGGACGGCTGAATTCCAGGATGGTCAACTGACCCCCCGGTTTCAGGACCCGCAGGAATTCACGGTAGGCCTTGGCGCGGCTTTCCACGTTCCGGATGCCGTAGCAGATGGTGACGCCGTCGAAGGTGCCGGCCCAGAAGGGCAGTGCCTGGGCGTCGGCGCCCGCGCTGGCCCAGACCAGAGGACGCAATCCCTTCCGGGAGAATTTCTCGGGACCCTTGGCGAGCATGGCGAAGGTGAAGTCCGTGGAAACCACCTCGGCTCCTCGCCGGGCCAGGGCGATGCTGGAATCCCCCGTGCCTGCGGCCACATCCAGGAACAACCGGCTCTTCGAGGCGCCCGATACGCGGGCCATGCGGCGCCACCAGTAGAAGTCGGTGCCCATGGACAGCAGGTGGTTCAGAAGGTCGTATTTTCCGGCGATGCCGGAAAACATCCGCTGGATTTCCTTGCCTTCGGGCACATGGCCTCCCGGCTTTCATCTTCCAGTGACCCGGCAGGTTCGTGAAGGGCAATGACGGGATGATCCGATACAATGGTTCCTTTGGCTTGAATGCTCTTGGCATGTCTTTGGAGGCTCCATGTCGGTCACCCAGAACGAAACGATCTTCGGCGGCAGTTTCCTGCTGGCTCCCATCGGCTCCCAGCCCCAGTACACGCCCGAGGACATGAGCGACGACACCAAGGCCATCGGCGAAGCTGCCCGTGACTACATGCAGGGCGAAGTGGTCCCCAAGGATGCCGAGATCGAGAAGCTCCAGCCGGAGCTGAGCCGCGAGCTGCTCCAGAAGGCCGGAGAGCTGGGCCTCCTGAGCATCGAGATCCCCGAGGAATACGACGGCATGGATCTCGACAAGAAGACCACCCTGGTGGTGCTGGAGGAAATGGGCAAACAGGCGTCCTTCTCGGTCAGTTACGGCGCCCACACGGGCATCGGCACCCTGCCCATTGTCTACTTCGGAACGCCCGAGCAGAAGGCGAAGTACCTGCCCAAGCTGGCCAGCGGCGAATGGCTGGCGGCCTACGCCCTCACGGAACCCGGTGCGGGCAGCGACGCCATGAACTCCAAGACCACCGCCGTGCTCGATGGCGACACCTGGGTGCTCAACGGCACCAAGATGTGGATCACCAACGCGGGCTTTGCGGATGTCTTCGTGGTTTTCGCCAAGGTGGACGGCAAGAAGTTCAGCGCCTTCATCGTGGAGAAGACCGACGCGGGCTTCAGCACCGGCGCCGAGGAGCACAAGCTGGGCATCAAGGGCAGCTCCACCCGCGCCCTCGTGCTCGACAACGTGCGCCTTCCCAAGGACCGGCTGCTCGGCGAGATCGGCCGCGGCCACCGCATCGCCTTCGGCATCCTCACCATCGGCCGCTTCAAGCTGGGCGCGGGCTGCACGGGCACGGCCAAGGTGGTGCTGGAATACACCCTGAAATACACCGCCGAACGCCAGCAGTTCGGGAAGAACATCAACACCTTCGGTCTCATCCAGAAGTACCTTGCCGACATCGGCACGCGGATCTTCGTGGGCGAAGCCATGAACTACCGCACCATCGGCTACATCAACGACGGTATGGCCGCCATCCACTGGGACGAGGAGAAGGCCGCCCAGCGCAAGATGGACATCATGGACGAGTTCGCCATGGAAGCCTCCATGTCGAAGGTCTGGGGCAGCGAGGCGCTCTTCTTCACGGCTGATGATGCGGTGCAGTGCTTCGGCGGCTACGGCTTCTCCAGCGAGTACCCGCCCGAGAAGATCTACCGCGACAGCCGCATCAACCGCATCTTCGAGGGCACCAACGAGATCAACCGCATGATCATCGCGGGATCCTTGTTCAAGAAGGCAAACAACCAGTCCATCCCGGTCTCCAAGGAAACCGCGAACGCTCCCAAGGCCGGTGATTTCTCCGGCCCCTTGGGCGAGGCGAAGTGCGCGGTGGAACTCTGCAAGCGCCAGTGCGGCTACGTCGCCGCCGTGGCCCTGGAAGCCCAAGGCCAGAAGCTCATCGAGAACCAGGAAGCCTCGGCCAGGATCGCCGACATGCTCACGGAGATCTACGCCATGGAGTCCGCCGTAGTGCGCGCCGACAAGATGACCGCCGCCACCCACCGCTGGGCCGAGTTGGCCCGGGACTACGCCACGGTCTATGTCAACGAGACCTGGAACAAGGTCCTCGCCAACGCCCGCATGCTGCTTTCGGAAGTGCTCGAAGGCGAGGCGCTGACCAAGGGCTTGGGCGATCTCCAGGCCTTCTCGGGCTTCATCCCCTCCTCCAGCTCGAAGATCCGGAGCCGCATCACCGCCCAGCTCATCGAGAAGGGCATTTACCCCATCGAGCAGTACTGAGCCTTCACCCACCCACGCGAAGGGCCCCGGTTGGGGCCCTTATTCATCAGGAATTCCACTCCACTTTCTTCTTCTGGAATTTCGGTGGCGGGAAGGGGGGAGGCACGGGGCCCATGGGCTTGTTGACGGGCCGGGGGAGAACCAGCCTGCCATCCATTTCCGGACGTTGTTCGGGCCTTGGTTGGCGAGGGCTGATCGCGGGCGGCGGAACGATGAATCCGTGCGCGGAGGTGTCCTCCGGGCGCATCGGCACGGGCTTACGGTGAGGAACGGGCTGCACCAGGGGCGGGAACACAGGAGCCGGTCGCGCGGGGGCTGGCTGCACCGGGACCGGACGTACCGGCATCACCGGGTTCGGTTGATGCTTCCAGTTCGGAGTCCCCGGCACAGGTGGCGCAGCGCGATGAATCTCCTGGGCAGGATGGAATTCCGGCGCATGGACCTGGGGGTGGAAGTCGGTATTGGCGGTCTGCTTCTCGTAGGTGTGGAGCCGGTTCTGGGCCATTAGCGGGTCGCGGAGGACCTTCTGGATTTCCACGGGATGTGCGAATTCATGGGCCTTGATGACCAGCGGACCTTGGTGCCAGGCAGGATGCGGACCGCCCGGCCTGACTTCGAAGCTGCGCACGATGGCCGGCTGGTCGAAGGTGTGGGTATGGATGCGGCGGGCGTTGATGAAATTGATGTCCACGATGTTCCAGCAGGCACCGCCTCCCCAGGAGCTGTAGCCCCAGGGCACAGGTCGGCCGTAGAAGCCTACGGGCGCCCAGCCGATATAGGCGTCCGTGGTCTGCCATGCCACCCAGGCGGGTGCGTACCGGACTTCCGGTATCCAGTACCAGCCGAAACCGATGCCCCAGCCCCAGCGCCCGTGGTGGTAGGTCACGTAACCCCAGGGTTCGTCGCTGATCCAGGTCATGCCGCCTGGGTAGGCGCCCCAGCGGCCGCGCCAGTAGGGCCGCCAATCCACGGCGACACCCACCGGCCGCCAGCACCAGTTCCGGACTTCATCGACGTAGACCCATTCGCCGTCCCCATCGAGTTCGTCGGAATAGGCGCGGATCTCCACTGGGACCCGATCCCAGCTGGGTCCCCGGTGCATCACCAGGGCTGAATCGCACCAGCGGTCGAAGGGATCCGACCCATTGGTGTTGAAGTCCCGGATGCGGTCCAGACGATCCTGATCGCCATAGACGGTCAGCTGCTCGCCTGCGCGCAGTTCCACATTGTCCCGGGCATCCTGGAACTGGATCCGTCCGGTGTGGACCTGCACATGGGTCGATTGATCGCTTTCCACGTCAAGGCTCGCATTGGCGCCTTCAGCCATGAAGGCTTCGCCGGATGGCGTGTCCACACGCACCCGGGTGTCCGTACCGCGAATCAGCGAAATCCGGAGCCTGCCTTGATCCAGGCGGAAGAGCGCTTCATGTTCGGGATCGTCATCTCTGAACAAAGAGGCAACTTGGAAGCGGGTTCCAGGCGCGAAGGCCACCCGTGTGCCATCAGCCAGTTGCAAGACGCCACGCCCATGGCTTTCTACGACATCCCCTTCGGCGATGGGAACACCGGCGCTGAGCGTGTCCTGGACATCGCCCTTGAATACGGTGGCGTCCCCTTCCAGGACACGGACGTTCGCATAGTGATCAGCCTTTTCGCCAGCGTAGGCTTCATCCCCGCCGCCCTGGGCCCGCAGCGCAGAAGCACAAAGAAGCAGGGCGGTGGGCAGCAGGAAGGTCCTGAACCACCGGGTTGGAATCATGACGGAGCGGAATACCATGGTGCGCCTCCGAAACGTTAGAGGGCCTCACCTGCGTTTTGGATGAATTCCAGGGCCGACCCGCGACGGAGTATTGCCAGGTGCGTGCCAAGCAGGCTATTCCGAAGGGAATGGGTGGAAAGCTGTTCCCTGCCGGCCTGCCAAAGGCGTCCGGGAAAGTTTCACGAATTGCGGAACCAGAACGAGCCACGGCAGGGACCAGCAGATCCTTTCCCTGCGTTCCACGGAAGGGTCCAGTATTTCGCGGATCTCCAGGCGGTCCGGAAAGAAGCAGGGCTCCCAATCGTTGCCTGCGGGCAGGGGCAGGTAGATCACCTGGCGGGTGGCCGGGTGCACGATGGTGAGCCGTTTCTGGCTATCGTCCACGATCCAGAGCAGGCCCTGCAGCTCGCTGCGGAAATCGTTTCCCAGCAATGGCACGCTGCCCAGGCCCTTGGAGAGTGGTGTTTTCAGGGGGAAGCGCTGGGGGAAGTCCGTCAGGGCCAAGGCCGTGCCCGCATCCCGGAGGATGTGGACGGGACGGCCCGGAAGCCCGATGCGCAGAGCGATCCGCCCCTGGTCATTGACAATGTGTAGGGTTCCGTCCCCCGTGAGGCTCACCATGCACGCAGGCGTGGCCACGGGTTCCGGGGGCAATGGTTCAGGTAGCTCCACGGGAACCGTGGTTTCCCAGGGCAGCTCGATGGCTGCGTCCCAGGGGAAATGAGCTTGTGCGGTGAGCACCGCGGGGGTCAGCAGGAGGGCGCCCAGCCGCATAGGGTCTCCAGATTACGGGTGGTGAGTTCTGCCACACGGGCGACAGAGAGGTGGCGCAAACCCGCCAATCGTTCCGCGACGAAGGCGACATAGGCCGGTTCATTGGTCTTGCCCCGGTGGGGAACCGGCGCCAGGTAGGGAGAATCGGTTTCCACCAGGATCCGGTCCTCCGGAGCCCAAGCGGCCACTTCCTGGATGGCCTCGGCCTTCTTGAATGTGAGAATGCCCGAGAAACTCAAGTAGAAACCCAGATCCAAGGCCTGGCGCGCGAAGGCCATGTCTTCAGAAAAGCAATGAATGATGCCACCAACCTGTTCAGCACCTTCCTCCCGCAGGATGCGGATGGTGTCGTCAGCCGCTTCCCGGGTGTGGATCATGAGGGGTTTGCCAATGCGCCGCGCCAGTTGGATCTGGGCGCGGAAGACCTGTTCCTGGGTTTCCCGGGGACTGAAGTCGTAGTGCCAATCGAGGCCCGTTTCCCCCACGAACCGCGCATTGGGATCGCCCAGCAGGGCCATCAGGGCTGCTTCGGTCCCTGGTCCCCAGCTCTTGGCCTCATGGGGATGCACGCCCAGGCTTGTCTGGACATGGTTGTTTTCCTTTGCGAGAGCCAGCACTTGGCCGCAATCTTCCAGGTCCGTTCCGACTGCGACGAAACCCAGCACGCCTGCGGCTTTTGCTCGATCAAATATGATTTTCAGATTTTCTTTTCCCGGGTAACTGCCGAGAAGATGGCAGTGGGCATCCACAAGCATGGCCTTCTCCAATCTCCATGTTGGCAGAAGGCACCCTCCTCTCGTTAGGCATCCCTCGCGGTCGATCATGATCATGGGCGGCATGGAATCCTTGTCATCCCCTGGGCTCGTGGGCCTGGTGGTCCTGATGGCACTGGCCCTGTCGCTGATCCTGACCACGGCTTTCATCGGGTGGTGGAGCCAGCGCTACAAGCGCCATTCCGAGGCACTGGAATCCCGGGTGCAGGAACGGACCGAAGCCCTCGCCCTGCGCAACAAAGCCCTGGAGCGGGCCCATCACCAGCTCCAGAAGAACCTCGAGGGCCGCATCCAGCTCATGAACACGGTGATCCACGATATCCGCTCGCCCTTGACCAGCATCCTGATCTCCGTGGAACGGATCAGGGATGGCCAGGTCGATCATGCTTCGGCCATCAATCTCATTGAACGGGAAAGCCATCGCCTGGAGAAGATCCTCACCAAGCTGCTGGACCAGAGCCGCTCCGAGGGCATCTGCGATACGCTGAATCTGCGCCTTTGCCGGCCATCGGAAATCCTCCAAGGGTTTAGTGACACCTTCCGGATCCGCGCCGAGGCCAAGGACCTCTTCACCAATCTCGATCTGGATGCGGCGTCCGACCGGGTCTGGATCCTTGCCGATACGACGGCCCTCCAGCAGGTCGTGTTCAACCTCATCGAGAACGCCCTGAAGTTCACGGACCCGCCGGGCACCATCGGGATCCGGTCCAGGGTGGACAAGGACCAGTTCTGCATGGAGGTCTGGGACACGGGGCGGGGCATCGAGTCCTCCAAGAAGGAGGCCATCTTCCAGCCCTTCAAGCAGGCCGAGGACGAGGACTGCAACACCGGGTGGGGCCTGGGTCTGAGCATCTGCTCGGCCATGGTGAAGGCCCACCAGGGCCACATCGAACTCAGGAGCGAAGTGGGGAAGGGCAGCACCTTCCGCGTGAGCGTTCCCCTCGTGATGCCCGCGACCGCCACGAGGTGAGGGTTTGGGACCGCCTCGCGTTAAGCTGGAGGCATGCGCCCCTTGATGACCATCCTGATCGTGGACGATGAGCCCGGAATCCGGCGATCCTTAGGCGAATCGCTGACCGAGGAGGGCTACGCGGTCCTCAAGGCCGAGCGCGGCGAGCAGGCCCTGGAGCTGTTGGCGAACCCGGACAGCGACGGCATCGATCTCATGCTGCTGGATGTCTGGCTTCCGGGCATCGATGGCCTCGAAACCCTCCAGAAGTCCAAGGCCCTGCGGCCCGACCTGCCCGTGGTCATGATCTCGGGCCACGCCAGCATCGACACGGCCCTCAACGCCACGAAGCTGGGTGCCTTCGACTTCTTAGAGAAACCCGTGGACCTGGATCGCCTGCTCCTGGTGGTGAGCAACGCCATCAAGCAGCGCCAACTGGAACAGGACAACCAGCGGCTGCTGCAGGAAGTGGAGCATGACCGCTTCTTCATGGCGGAAAGTCCCGCCATGAAACGGCTGCTGGCGGATGTGAAACTGGTGGCCCCCACGGAAGGGCGCGTGCTGCTGGTGGGCGAGAACGGCAGTGGCAAGGAAGAGGTCGCGCGGCTGCTCCACACCCAGAGCCAGCGCAAGGCGGCTCCCTTCGTGGAGGTGAACTGCGCCGCCATCCCCGAGGAACTCATCGAATCCGAACTCTTCGGCCATGTGAAGGGCGCTTTCACCGGCGCCATCCGCGATCAGAAGGGCAAGTTCCGGGAGGCTCACGGGGGCACGCTGTTCCTGGATGAAGTGGGCGATATGTCCCTGAAGACCCAGGCGAAGGTCCTGCGGGCGCTCCAGGAAGGACGCATCGAGCCCGTGGGGGGCGGCGGAGCCGTGAGCGTAGACGTGCGAGTCATCGCCGCCACCAACAAGGAACTGCCCGAGGAGATCAAGGCTGGCCGTTTCCGGGAGGATCTCTACTTCCGTCTCGCGGTCGTGCCCCTGCGTGTTCCGCCCCTGCGCGAACGCCCGGAGGAGCTGATCCAGATGGCCGAGGCCTTCGTGCAGCGCATCGCCAGGAATTACGGCCGCGCGCCCAAACGCCTGGCGCCCGAGGCTCGGGACACTTTGCTCAAGCATGACTGGCCAGGCAATGTGCGCGAGCTGAAGAACCTCATGGAACGCGCCCTCATCCTGGGCCGCGGCAACGAGATCTCCACACGGGACCTGGGACCCCTCGCCACGCGTCACATCAGCGAACCCGATCCCTTCTCCTTCCCGGATTTCCCGAGCCTGCGGGAAGCCCGCGACTGGTTCGAAGGCGAATACATCAAGCGCGAGATGCGCATGCAGAACGGCAACATGACCCGCGTGGCCGAAAGCCTGGGCCTGGATCGTTCGAACCTCTACAAGCGCCTGAAAGCCCTAGGCATCGAGGCTCGAGAGTCATGAGAACTGCGGGTCCAGCCATCCTGTTCTGGGGGCACGGATGACCGAGCGCCTCTGGTTCAAGATTGGCTCGAGAGGATGGGGGTCGCGAAGCAGGCTCCCGTGGAGCGTGCGCAGCGGGGCCCCCGCACCGAGCGAGTACCCTTGCGGGGGGCACGGATGACTGAGCGCCTCTGGTTCAAGATTGGCTCGAGAGGATGTGGGTCGCGAAGCAGCCTCCTGTGGAGGCTGTGCAGCGGGGCCCCCACACCGAGCGAGGAACCTTGCGGGGGGCACGGATGACTGAGCGCCTCTGGTTCAAGATTGGAGAAGCCGCCGAGCGCATCGGAGCCACGCCCAAGGAGCTGCGGTACTGGGAACGGGTCATCCCGGAGTTGCGGCCCCGGCGCAGCAAAGGCAACCTGCGCTACTACCACGTGGAGGAGTTCCCCCGTCTCAAGAAGATTCGCGACTGGCTCGCCGAAGGCCTCACCGTGGCCGACTGCCGGCAACTGCTCCTCACAGGCCATCTTGCGAGGCCCCTGCTGGATCTTGGCGAGGATGAACCAGCCAGCGCACCCCCATCAGCCATCAAGAAGACCCAGAAAGTCAAACCCGCCGCCCTGGCGCCAGCCGAAAAACTGGATTTGAAACCCATCCTGAAGGCCTTGAGAACCCTGGTGAAGCGCCTGTCGAAACCCGCCGCGGAGCTGGCATCCTCGAAACCCGAACTTGACCCGTGAGCCCATAGGACGTAGAGTGGATGGTTCACGGCGCGTGGCGCAGCCTGGTAGCGCACTACCTTGGGGTGGTAGGGGTCGGAAGTTCGAATCTTCTCGCGCCGAC
>DCFP01000046.1:39493-39689 GCA_002319925.1 Holophagaceae bacterium UBA1801
AAGAAAAAGGAGGTCCGAAGGGCCTCCTTTTTCTTTTGAACGACCGGATTCGAACTTCCGATCGACGATGGCGCGCAGGTAGGGCCAGCGCAGGACGCCTTGCGTCCGAAGCGGTCCCGCGCAGCGGGAGGCCCGTGCGCAGCCAGCGTCGCGGGGCGAGCAAAGCGAGCCGAAGTTCGAATCTTCTCGCGCCGAC
>DCFP01000046.1:39960-69356 GCA_002319925.1 Holophagaceae bacterium UBA1801
AAGAAAAAGGAGGTCCGAAGGGCCTAATGCCGCTCAGTTAACGCTGAGCGGCATTTTTCTATGTACTTATTTCTAGAGATGTTGTACAAGCCAGCCATGGCAACGACATCTCTTCTCGAGTTTGAACTGGACGCTGCATACAGCGGTTTTCCCATGGAGGGACTTCAGCGTCTGGGGGCTCATCTGCCGTTGGCCTGGATCGAGGAATCCTTGGCAGCCACGGGAACCGCGAGTATTCGCCGCCTTCGGCTGCCCGCGGAGCAGGTCGCGTGGCTGGTGATTGCGCTGGGTCTCTATCGCCGCACCTCCATGTCGGAGGTGCTCGAGAAACTTGATCTGGCGCTTCCCAACGGATCTGCTTCCGCAGTCACGCGGGCCGGCATCTGTCAGGCACGACAGCGCGTGGGTTCAGAGCCACTTGCACTCCTCTTCGAACGAACAGCTCAGGCTTGGTGCGCCCTCGATGCCCCTTCCTACCTGTGGAAGGGCCTGTCTTTGTGGGCGATGGATGGCACGACGTTTCAAACACCCGACAGTCCGGAAAACCGTGCCTTCTTCGGCGCGCAGGGTTATGCCAGCGGGAAGGTCGCCAGCTATCCCCAGGTGCGCGGTGTCAGCCTCACGGCCATCCCGACACGTTTGATCGCCGACATGGCCTTCGGTGCATACGACACGAACGAGATGCGATATGCCGAGGAACTCATTCCTCGCATTCCCGGCCATTCACTGACCGTCTTAGACAAAGGCTTCTTCTCGGCCGCCATCTTGATCGGTTTGACCGCAAGTGGTCAGAACCGCCACTTCCTCATTCCGGCCAGAAGCAATGCCAAGTGGGAAGTGATCTCAGGGACGCCGGAGGATAGCCTCGTGCGGATGAAGGTCTCGCCGCAAGCACGCGCCAAGCATCCCGGCCTGCCGGAGAGGTGGGAAGCCCGAGCCATTTGCACGGTGCTGCCGGACGGACGCGAGCGCATCCTGCTGACCTCGCTGCTGGACAGCCGGACATTCAAGGCCGCCGACATCGCGGCCTGCTACCTGCGGCGCTGGGAGGTTAAAACCAGCTACCGGGAGTTGAAACAGACGATGCTGGGCGGACCACTGACCTTGCGCAGCCAGGATCCTGTTGACATCGCACAGGAGATCTGGGGCGCCCTGATCGCCTACAACCTCGTGCGCTTGGAACTGGCCAAGGCTGCCCTGGAGGCGAATGCTCAACCCACGGACCTGAGCTTCATCCGTGCCTTGCACTATATCCAGCTCGAATTGAGTTTCGCCGCCCTCCTGCAGGCTCCCGGAAATATCCCCGGGAAACTTCATCGCCTGCGAGAACAGCTCAAAGAAGCCCTTCGAACGGAAAGGCGGGGACGACAATGTCCCCGCCTCGTCAAATCTCGCCCATCGCGTCACGACGTCCGGTTTGTCTTCAAAAAACCTAAGTGAGCAGCATTACCGGGCTTGGGAGGCTTTTCGCAGCCGTCGTTCGGCGTGCTTTCGGGTTAACGAAGTGATCGTCGAATTTCATCTATCTGGGGAAGTCAATCCTTCGTGTGGCACCTACAATGTGATACAGATGGAGGACCAAGTGTATGCCAGATGTTTGCGATATCTATTCCAAAGGAATAAAGAAGAAGCTTAAGAACTATTGGGCGGCGTGGCTGCCAACCACAAAGTTCGAGTTGGGTGACATTGGCATCCTAAATGGACATTACTTTCAAAAGGTGAGTTCACTTGCCTCGCTGGAGATTCCATTTGATACCACTGCAGATGGCAGTCCGAGTCCGATCGAACTTGTTTCTACGTCTGGTGTCTCCATTAAGGTCAAGATCGCTGGTGAGACGAACGAGGCGTTCGCAAGCGTGCCTAAAGGTTCTGCGGGCCTCAAGATCGACTTCGGTTCCGAAGGTGCCTTTGTTGTGCAGTGCCCAGCTACGTTTGAACCCGCAATTTCAGACCCACTCAAACTTCAAAATAAAATCATCGACTTGTTTGAGAAAGGTCAATGGCAGGCCGATTGGGTAGTCATCGTTCGATTGGTGACCGCTCCTTCTGCGACGATTTTGATCTCCAATTCAACAGCTGCGGGGCTTGAGCTCTCTTCGACGGTTGAATTTTCTGCAGGTTTAGCCGATTTGGGCAGTGCAGGACTCGGACTCTCGCTCAAATCTCAAACCGGTGACATTTTCAAAATGCTTGGAGCCCAAGGTGTCACACCGTTTTTTCAGGTTGCCACGCTGAAGAGACGATTGTTTGGAGCCCCAAGGTTTACAACTAAATCGATGTTTGGCCTCGATCATTCAATCAAAAGCACCATCACTTCACAAGCCGAGGATCTCTATCTCGATGTTCTCCGGGACGAAGAGGTCGGAGCTATGTTACATGAGTAAGTAACATAGAAGTAGCGAGCACCTGAGCGCGAGAAGCTCTACAATCAGCATTGATCGCTAGGCTTAGAATTTGACAACCGCTCCTGGCTTCACTAATGATCCACCTCAGAAGACCGCCAAGCCTCCGGATTGAAAATGGAGGTACCAATCGTAGAACTGGACGCTTGTCGTGGTTCAAGATTTGGCTGTAGGATTGCGCTATGCCCACTTCTAATAAATTTCAAGATTTTCTCCTGGTTTGGAATATTAGTAATCAGGGTGTTTGCGGAATCAGGGAATGGCAAGATTTTTGATAGTCACCCTTGGAGCTAAATCTCTTCGACACCATTTTCGGTTTCTGACATTTCAGGAGGTCGCATGGAAATGCAAACGATCGACTCTTCGCGAAGACAAATGAGCGGTGGACAGGCTAGATTTCGAGTTCTCGATCCGGAGTTGCCAATATTGGCAGCTCGCGCAGCAATTCAATTCGATAGGATAATTGCGGGTCGACCGATTGTGCCAGGCGGGACAGATGACATAAAAAAACTAGCAGGTTTATTCTCAACCCCCGGATATGAAAATGCCGCTGGAAACCAATTAAAATCAATGATAGACCCTGTATCGGTGGACGTATTTACACGCGCATACTCACAGTCCATTGGTGCCAAATTACAATCTTGGAACGATTTAAAAAATGCCTTGCAGAAGGTTGTAGAATTATTGAATAAAAAGGAAGTAGATAATTCCAAGGAACAGTTAAATGCTTTACGAGATTTTTGCATACACCTGTCTGACTATTCCGCATCGCAACGATTTGCTGTAATGGGTCGCACCCCTAAGCCATCATTCAGTCGATAGTGCGGGATTGTAATGAGTCGCCTTCTTGATCGGACTAAAAAAAAGATCAAATCTGTAATCAAGCTAATCGATAAAATTAAGTCAATTAATTTTCCATATACAGATTCTAATGAAGCTTTAAATTATGTAAGAGAAAGGTTTATTAAAGAAAATGATTTTTTAAATCAACTCGATGACAGCGATTCCTTAATTGTAATTCAGCCATATTGTCAACGCTCGATTGAGCTTTGTGATAAATATTTACCAGTATTAGGTTATATTGAAAGGTCCGCGGATCTGGATGGAGCAGTAGAGCTTCATGGACCAATGCTTAGAATAACGCATAAGGCAATTGATAAAAACGCAAAGCTTATTATATCGTCTGAATGGTATTTTTCTCCCTTTACAGCCTTGGTTGATGATCTAAATGCTCAAGGATTTGTAATGGTGGGCATGCCTTGCTCCGATGCGTCGAATGCATTGATTGCGCCTGCTTCCGGGCATGAGCTTGGACATAATATTTGGTATAAAGAAAATTTAAATGCAGAATTCGAGAAATCGGTAAGAGAGATATTTTGCACACAGGTAAAATCTGATTGGGAATACTGGAAGAAATCGATGCCTTTTGAATTAGAAGCATTAGAGGATGGTTTTGCAATCGGAATGTACTTCGCCACTCCACTCGAGTGGGCGATGCTACAGTGCGAAGAGGTGTTTTGCGACTTTGTGGCATTATTGCTATTTAGGGAATCCTATCTTCATACATTTGAATATTTACTAGCACCAGGCGATAAGGACAGAACCAATTTCAATTATCCGAGCCTTCACACCCGTGCTACCTTGATGGAAAAGGCTTCTTTAGATGCAAAAATCGATGTTCCGGAAAAATTTGTAAATGGATTCGTTCAATCAACTTCTTGTTCTGATGATCCGAATTTTAAGCAAAGTCAAATATCGGATAAAGTTTGTTTTGATTTATGGGAACAGTTATACAAAAGAGCTGCGGAATTTTTGGAAAAACGCGGATTGCTTTTACATGATAAGGATGACGTGGAGAGGAATATACAAGATTTTAAACTTGTTATTCCGGCACGAAATAATAAAAGTATCGTAAATATCATAAATGCTGCTTGGCGCATTGCTAATAGCGATATAAATTTTTTGACAGAAAACTATCCTAAAATTGATAGCGATAGGGATGCTGTACTTAATGAATTGATGCTTAAATCATTCGAAGTTTTTGAAATAGAACAAAGGCTCAGAAAATCATGATTTATAACAGCAACTGGATTGCGAAAGAAATCGAGTCACCAACAGATGAAAAAGATCCTTTAGTGATTTTACCGGGCCCTTCCCTAGAGAAATTAAGCAACTCTGGGGCGGCATCAATCGATCTTCGGTTAGGAACTTGGTTTGTCAGCATGAAAACCAGTCGACATGGAATTATGGATATTTACAATCAACAAGATGAGGCTCCGCCGGAAACAAGTATCACTGATAAACATTATGTGCAACTCGGTAATCCCTATATAATACACCCTAATTGTTTCGTACTGGCTGCCACCCTTGAATGGGTAAGAATGCCCAAATTTATAGCAGGGTATGTTACAGGTAAATCGTCATGGGGAAGACGGGGCCTTGTGATAGAAACCGCCCCTGGCGTCCATCCAGGATTCTCGGGTTGTTTGACACTTGAGATTGCAAACGTCGGAGAAGTGCCAATAAAGTTGATCCCAGGAACCCCAATATGCCAATTATTCTTCCACGGAATTAAAGGAGATCATTCCAAAGCGGATCAAAGCTCTTTTATTGGTCAGAGGCAACCTGTCCTTGGGAAAGTGATGTTGGATGAATTTGTGCAAAAAATGATGGTCGTGACTTCGAAAACCTAGACATCTCTAACTTGATTCGACTGCACGGCCTGAAGTCGAGCTTAGAAACTAAGGCAATAGGGACATTGAAATTTCTTACAAACAATAAATCTATCAGAAATTGCATTCGGTGGTGCGAGCCATGACGCCGCGACAGCTTATGCTTCCTTTCCTGCACGAAGCGACAATTTATGGTTCCCGGAAGAGGTCATTTGAGTCTGCAATCCCTAGTTCGCGCCAGGAAAAACGACAAATTATGCTTCCTTGTGGCGACTATTTTTGATTCACGGCATAAGTTCGAATCTTCTCGTGCCGACCAAAAGAAAAAGGAGGTCCGAAGGGCCTCCTTTCTCTTTTGAACGACCGGATTCGAACTTCGGAACGATGATGGCGCGCAGGCTGATGCGGGCCGCATCGGCGGACCGTTACGGCCCTCACCCTTCGGGCGGCAATCGGCTTCGCCGATTCCGTCCAATCCTCCATCCACTTCATTTCTGTCGGATGGTGGGCCAGCGCAGAACGCACTGCGTCCGAAGAGGGAGGCCCGTGCTCAGCCAGCGTCGTGGTGTGAAGCCTTTGGGTCAACCGTTTACTGCGGCAGTACCACGGAATCAATGACGTGGATGACCCCATTTGAAGCCAAGATGTCCGCCGCGATGACCTTGGCGCCGTTCACCTTCACTCCATTGCGTGTGTCGAAAGTCAGTGATTGTCCCTGCACAGTCTTGGCAGAGGTGAGCCCTGCCACGTCCTTGGCCATCACGCGGCCTGGCACAACGTGGTAGGTGAGGACGGCCCGAAGCTTGGGAATGTCCTTCAGGAGACCTTCCACAGTCCCTGCGGGGAGTTTGGCGAAAGCCTCATCGGTGGGCGCAAAGACCGTGAAGGGACCGGGGCCCTTGAGGGTTTCCGCAAGGCCAGCAGCCTGGATGGCAGCCACCAGGGTCTTGAAGGAGCCAGCGGAAGTGGCGGTGTCCACGATGTCGGGTTGGGCGGGAAGAGCCGTAGGCGCGGCCACGAGAGCAGGAGCGGACAGTAGAAGGGCCAGAGTGGGAACGGCAAAACGGTGGGTCATGGGGAACTCCAGGGAGTAGCGGCATCGGCCGGTATGTCTTGGAGTCCGAGGGGAAGAAAAGTGTTTAAGAAAAATTTTAAACAAAATCTGGACAAACTAAAATCTCCTACACCAGCTCGAGGCCACGCGTCAGGTAGATACCGTCCAGGCGGCGCATGCGGGCAGCGCCCTGGCCCCCCACCACCAGTCGCACTCCCTTGGGGATCCGCTCCCGCAGATCCTGGAGCAATCGCCGGGCCCCTTCGCCTCCCCCGGCAAGGGAGACGCTGATCCCGAGGGTGGCAGCCCCCATTCCGCGCACCGCAGCGGCCAGGGTCGCCAAGGGAAGGTCCGTGCCGAGCACCTCCACCCTGGCTCCCTTGGCGGCGTAGGCGAGGGCCGCCATCAGAAGCCCGAGGCGATGTCGTTCCCCCGGTAAGGTGGCAAGGGCCACCACCGGAACCTCCGGTTTGGGCTGGAATCCAGTCCGGAGGGCCCGCAGCAGATCCTCCAGCAACTCCGTCAGCAGGTGCTCGTGCTCGATCTGCAGCACGTCGTCCACCCACAGGGTCCCCACTCGCTCCAGCAGCGGACCCACCACTTCACAAAGAAAGGGCATGAGCCCGTGCCTCTGCCAAGCCTCGTGGAGCCGGCGGCGGATTTCCTCGCCATCCAAGGCGCGCACGGCTTCCAGGATCTCCGCCACGGGGGCGGATTCCGTTGTATCCAGGAGGGTGCGCAAGGAGGGCAGGGGCATGGGCACCACCTGGGAGGGGCGTTTCCCCCGAGCCAAGGCCAGGGAGAGCCACCGAAGCCGCCGCAGATCCTCGGCCCGGTAACGCCGGTGCCCCGAGGGCAGCCGCACGGGTACCGGGAAGCCATAACGCCGCTCCCAGACCCGGATGACCTCGGGTGAAAGTCCCGTGGCCTCTGCCACCTCCCCGATACTCACCAGCGCTGTGTCCATGGCTGCCTCCTCCCTTCATGGGATGTCTGCCATCATTCATTGTCCAGAAAATAATATAAACTAGATAAGACAGAATCTCTGTCCTCAGCATCGCAAGGGCAGGAGGATGCCATGGCCACCGAACGCCTGTTCGAGACCTGCCAGGAGGTTCGAGCTCCACGGGAAGAGGTTTTCGCCTTTTTCTGCGATCTCTTGAACCTGGAAGTGCTCACTCCGCCCTGGCTGCGCTTCCGGATTCTCACTTTGCCAACCCTGCCCACAGGCGAAGGAGCGGTTTACGACTACCACCTTTCGATTCACGGCCTCCCGGTGAGCTGGCGCTCTCGAATCGAGGTCTGGGAGCCCGGACGGCGGTTCGTGGATCGACAAGACCGTGGGCCGTACGCCCTCTGGCACCATACCCACACCTTCGAGGACCTGGGACACGCCTCGGGGACCGGGTGCGCTACTGCCTTCCCTTCGGTCCCCTGGGCAGCCTCTTCCTGCCCCTGGTTCAACTGGACATCAAGCGCATCTTCGACTTCCGCCGACAAGCCATCGCCGACCGGTTTCCCTCGGCATGACAAGGGAAGGTTCAGGCGATGGTGACACTTCCGAACTTCTAACAACCATGACTCGGCTCATCCGCTTCGCCCATGTGGGCATACTTGCGCAAGCAGGATGGAGACCGTGACTCAAGCACCAGATCAGTGGCCAATAGCTGGCAGTGATTGAATCTATCAAGCCATTCCTGCTTGTTTAGTGTTGGTCAATGGTTCGTATATGCCAATCATGTATGGAAATCTGCCAGTGCCGTCGGGGCTTTTGACGGCCATACCGGAAGATTGCTATTCGGGAATCAGGAAATTGTAGGTTTTCGTGCCCAAGGGGGGATTTCTCATCCTGCGAGAGTGCGGATGATTTAAATATCAATTGATTTAGCGAGTCTCGCTCATGTGTGATATTGTAAAAAGTCCCGTCGATCCAGCTGATGGATTTTTTTATACCAAATTGTTCGCTCTAGGTGAGCCCGCCGTGCCGTTGCGGATCCAGAAAAAAACGCTCCTGACATCTCCCTGCATCCTTGCGGTCGTCCGGCTATTGGCTCGTTTGACGCACTTCACCTGGGTGGCGGGAGTGGGGTACTGGGCTGCCCGTTCGCAGTTCTTCAGCCATGGAAGTGAGCCAAGGGAACAACTCTATGCCGCGATATTCAGCGGGACACTGGCGGTAATCATTTTCCAGGCTGCCGGCATCTACGGGGAGCGTTTTCTCAGCCACCAGCTGCGGGTACGGGCCATTCTGCAAGCTTGGACAGGGGCCTTTCTTGTTCTTGTGCTGTTCCGTCCCCTTCTGCCCGCCTTGGGCACCCTGACCAGCCACCAGTGGATGGCTTGGTACCTCCTGACACTTTTGGGACTTGGTGCGCAACGACTGCTGGTGCATCTATTCCAGGGGCATTTGGTCAGCCAGAAGCTGGGGCTCCAGAATGTGGTGATCCTTGGCCGCACCAAAAACGGTAGTTATTTAGCCGAGTATCTCCAGAATCATCCCGATATACGGAACCGGCTCGTGGGCTATGTGGACGATCGGAAACGGCCTTCGGAATTCACCATGGCCGATCTGCCCTACCTCGGCACCATGGAGGATTTGAAACAGCTGGTCCAGGATGGGAAAGTGCAGCGCATCCTCATCGCCATACCGTGGTCGGGGGAAAAGCGCGTGGCGGAACTCATCAAGATCCTGCGCCAACTTCCCGTCCACCTGCTGCTGGTACCGGAAACGGCCATGCTGCAAGAGGTGCGCACTCGCGTCACTTTCCTCGGCAGTGGTCTCCCGACCTTCGACATCTCCGACTTTCCGCTGCGCGGCTGGGCTCCGCTCGTCAAGAGGATCGAGGACATCGTCCTCGCATCCATCGCATTGCTGCTCTGCTGGCCCGTCATGCTGTTGATCGCCATCTGGATCAAGCTGGATTCCCGGGGTCCGGTGCTATTCCGCCAGAAGCGGCTCGGGTACAACAATCGACTGATCGAGGTCTACAAGTTCCGGTCCATGTACACCGAGATGACGGACCACCACGCCTCCGCGCAAACCACCAAGGATGATCCCCGCGTGACCCGCGTCGGGCGGTTTATCCGCAAGACGAGTCTAGACGAGCTTCCCCAGTTCCTGAACGTGCTCGCTGGCAGCATGTCCATGGTGGGACCTCGGCCCCATGCTCTGGAAACCAAGGCTGCGGGCGTGCGGTTCGAGGATGCCGTGGACGAGTACGCCGCTCGCCACCGCGTCAAGCCCGGCATCACGGGATGGGCTCAGGTCAACGGCTATCGGGGCGAAACGGATACGGTCGAGAAGATCGAGAAGCGAGTGGCCTACGATCTCGAATACATCGAGAACTGGTCCCTCTGGTTCGATCTCTACATTCTGCTGCGCACCCCCATCGCCGTGATCAGCGGCGAGGCGGCCTATTGACGGGCGGGGACGAGATGGGATTCCTCCACCAACCTCCCGCAGGGGGCCAAGAGAACGGTTTGGGAGAGCGGGCCTGATGCGAACTGCTCTGATCATCCTGGTGCGCAACGCCGCTGCCCACCTCGATCGTTTGCTCGAGGCCCTGGCCTGCCAGACGTTGAAGTGGGACCACTGGCTGGTGATCGACACCGAATCCTCGGATGGCAGCGCCGAGCGCCTGAAGGCAGCCGGCGCCAGAGTCTGCGTGATTCCCCAGGCCTCCTTCAACCATGGGGGCACGCGACGATGGGCCAGCGAGCAAGTTGAGGCCGATGTCCTGATCTTCCTGACCCAGGATGCCATCCCATCCCAACCGGACAGCCTCGAGCTACTCTGCCAGCCTTTCCAGAACGATCCGAGCATCGGTGCTGTCTACGGCCGCCAGCTGCCCCATCCCGGAACCCGCGTATTCGGTGCCCATGCCCGGCGCTTCAACTACCCCGAAGAGGGCCGCACCAAGCGCATGGCGGACGCGGCGGTGCTCGGAATCAAGACCTGCTTCTGCTCGGATTCATTCTGCGCTTACCGCACCAAAGCTTTGGAGGAGGTTGGGGGCTTTCCGGAAGATGTCATCGGGACCGAGGACGCCCACGTGGCCGGGCGGATGCTTCTGGCGGGCTGGGCCGTGCGGTACGAGGCCGGGGCCAAGGTATTCCATGCCCACGACTACACGTTGATGGAGGAGTTCCGCAGGTATTTCGACATCGGCGTTTTCTACGGGCGCGAGAGGTGGATCGCCAAGCATTTCGGCAAGGCGGGCGGGGAAGGTGCGCGGTTCGTTCGCTCGGAATGGCGGACGCTCCGCGAAACGGGACAGGTCTTGAGATTGCCGGAAATGGCGGTCAGGACGGGCCTGAAATGGCTGGGCTATCAGTTCGGCTATCGGGAACGCCTCCTTCCCATCCTTTTGAAGCGCCAGATCAGCATGTTTAAGGAATACTGGAATTGATAAACACGCATGTAGATTAAGGGAAACAGGATGATGAACACTAGGTGGATCAAGATTCCACGGAGTTGCGGAATTTGGCTGATGGGCCCCGTGCTCCTATGGCTCGGCGGGTGCGCCAATCCCAGCACGGTGGAAAAGCCGAGCTTCCAGGACATGGACAAACGCCGCATCGAGGTCGCCGACATCAGCCAGCTGCCACCGCCCGTGACCCGGGTGATCACCGGTGACACGTTGCGCATCGTCCGTGATGCTCAAAGCCCCGCGGAAAAGGACGAGATGACGCTGTTCTTCGTCCGCGCCGATGGCACCTTCGCTTTCCCGAATATCGGCACCGTGCACGCCGCAGGCCGCACGCCGGAGGAAATCGGCGAGGAGATCACCGGCAAGCTGGCCTCTCTCTATCGGTATCCCGCGGTGACGGTGAACATCGCTCTCGCTCCCGGCAACCGGATATTCGTCGGTGGTGCCGTGCGGAATCCCTCTGCCTACGACCTGACGGCAGCGGTCACCGTCGAGCAGGCCATCATCGGGGCTGGAGGCATGCTCCCTTACGCCGACAGCCGCCACATCGCCCTGCTTCGCATGGACAGCAAAGGACTATACAGCGTGTATTTCACGGAACTCCAGCACATGCTGAACCCGAACGTCGAGCGGAAGGCCGTCATGCTCCAGCGGGGTGATGTCGTCTTCGTGCCCAAATCCGCCATCGGCAATGCCATCGAGTGGGTGGATCTGTACTTGAACCAGCTGCTGCCCTTCAGCAAGGGCATCGGCGTGGGCTTCAACTACAACATGCGAAATGCTGACACGAATATCGTCACCATTCCCTGAGGAACGACCATGATCGAGATTCGTGCCTTTCGTGACCTCGTCCGGTTGTTCTTCATCTTCAAGCGCGAGTTCAAGCTGGCCTTCCTAGTCACGGTGATCGCCGCCGCGCTGGGTGCCTTCCTGCTGCCTTCACGCTATCTGTCGGAAGCGCGCCTGCTCGTGAAACCGGGGCGTGAGACCGCGACGCTTCCCATCGAGTACCAGGACCGGCAGGCCCTCATCGCGCCCAGCACCCAGCGCGATCCCATCGTGGACGAGGAGAAGATGCTCACGGGGCGTCCCATCGCGCGCGCCGTCGTGGACTACTACCTTGCCCATGTCGAATCGCGCCCCCCCAAGGGTTTCTGGAAGACCATCAAGTACGGCATCAAGAAGACCCTCAATTGGTCCGTGGAAACATTGCGTTCGGGATTGGTGTTGATCAATGTCGTGGAGGATCAGTCCCCGGCGGAGCGCCTGGCCGCCAAGTTCGAGAAGGCCTTCGAAGTGACTCACGCCCCGGGGTCCTCGGTGATGGAGATCAGTTTCACCTGGGGTGATCCCGCGGAAGCCCAGGCCATCGTGGACAAGTGGATCTCGATCTACCTGGACGAACGGACCCAGGCCCTGGGACGCAAGAGCCTGTACGAATTCTATGAAAACGAGAGCCAGCGCCTGGCCGCGGAGATAGCCGAAGACAAGGCGACCATCTCGCGCTACCTGCAGGACATCGATGGGCTCAACTCCAGCGAAAAACTGGAAAGCCTGTCGGCACGGATCAACAAGGTTACGGAGGAAAGGGCGGAGGCGCGGGCGGAGCAGCTGGCGCTGGAGGGCGGAATCAGCCGCGCCGGCCAATGGTCCCGCGAGCTTCCAAGCGAGGTGATGAAGGAACGGGAGCTGAGCCTCAATCCCGTCCAGCAGGACCTGAAACTCAAGCTCAATGGGCTCGAACTGGAGCGGCTCGACAAACTGAAGATCTACCGCGAGGATTCCGCGCCCATCAAGGATCTGGACGCCGCCATTGCGGCGATGAAGGTGGCCATCGCCAGCGAGAAGGACACGGTGCAGCGGTCGGAAAACCGCGTCCCCAACGAGCTGGTGATCATGCTCAAGCGCGGTTCGCTGGAACGGGACATGCGGGCGAACGAACTGAGCGCCCACATCAAGGCATACGATCAGGAGCTGGAATCTCTCAAGGGCGAGCGGAACCGGGTGCTTTCCATCGATCCGGAGCTCTCCCGCCTGGAGAGGGATCTGACCGCGGCCGAGAAGAACTACGCGCTATACCGGGACAGCCTCGAGAAGGCACGGATCGATCAGGAGCTCGACAACAGCCGCATCAGCAACATCGCCATCATCGAACAGGCCACGTTCAGTCCTTCCAGGGTCTTCCCCAAGAGCCTCCTGATCCTGTTGATGGCGATTCCCGCAGGGATCGCGGTGGGGCTCTTCACGATCTACCTCTGCTACCTCCTGGATCAGCGCATCCACGATGGCGGGCGGCTCGAAGTGCGCTTCGGCGTGCGGGTCTGGAGCACGGTGCTGGAGGTGGACCCCAAGGGGCCACTCAACTTGGCCTTCGAAGCCAGTTTGTACCGGCTTTACAGTCTGCTGCCGCTGGACCGGATCCAGGAGTCCGGGCTCACCATCGGTCTCAGCTCGGCGCGGGGTGCGGAAGGCGTCAGCTTCATCGCTGAAAAAGTGCTTCACATTCTGCAGGACCGGAAAATCGATGCCCGTCTCGCCAAGGATGAGTTCGACCGGGCTGCCGCCGGAGAAGTGGTGATCCTCATGGCCAGCTCCCTGGTCGACAACCATTCGGCCTTCGTTCAGCTCAAGCAAGCCGATCTGATTCTCCTGGTGATCGAGGCCCGGAAGTCCACGGTGCCCGTGGTGGAAAACGCCCTGGGAATCCTGAAAACGGCCTTCGGCAAGGTGGATGGGCTGGTGCTGAACCGGCGGCGTTACGAGATCCCGGATTCGCTCCTGGCCCGCATCAACCGGTTGAAGGGCGAGGCTTGATGCACATTGCCCTCCTTGCTCCCATGCCGCCGGAGCGGAACGGCATCGCTGCCTATGCCGATACGTTCCGGTGCGCTTTGGAAGCAGATGGCGTGCGGGTTTCCTTGCCCCTGCGCGATGTTCCTGGCGTGATTTCCGAACCGTCGCTCAGACAGACATTGGAGTCCGTCGATTGGCTCAGTTTCGATTTGGTCCACGGGGAGCTGGGCGGCGGCCGGGCCCGCGAGTTCCTGGCCCTGGATTGGCTCTCCATGCATCATCCTGGCCTGCCCTTGACCGCCACCGTGCATGATCCGGACCGGATTCTTTGGAAGCCAGCGCGCATGCCGGGCTGGCTGCAGCGGGGGCCCAGATGGGCGAACCAAGCTGCGGTTCTCTTGATGAATCCCTTGACACTCTCCCGGGAAAGAGAACTGGCTTCCCGCTTGTCCCAGGTGATCACGCTCACCCGGACCGGAACTGATGGTTTGCGGCGGAGCATGCGGCTATCCGGGGACCGTGTCCGTCATATACCACACGGGACCCACCCGCTGCCCGCAGAACCACTGCCTCCCTTGCCTCCAGCGGGTCCGCTCAGATTGTTGTACTTCGGTTTCATGTATCGCGGGAAGGGCATCGAGGACCTCATCGACGCCATGGCCCTGTTGCGCGAAGGGCATGACGATCTGGGAACGCGCCTGGAATTGACCCTGGCGGGGGGGACAACACCGGATCTGGCCTTCGGCGCCCAGGAAGGCTATCTGGATTCGCTTCGCCAGCGCCTTTCCAGCGCGGGGCTCGAAGACGTTCCCATGCAGTGGCGCCTGGACGTGCCGGACGCGGAGATCGCCTCGCTGATACAGACACACCACGTGATGGTGCTGCCCTATCGGGAATCGGCAAAACTGGCCAGGCTGGGACGGATGCGCGGCACCAGCGGCGCGTTCGCCTGGGCCGCGGCCTGCGGAAGGAGCGTCGTCACCTCCAATGCCCGCGCTTTCCCAGAGGAAGTCTCCTTTGGCAATGGCGCGGTGTTTCCACAGGGGAATGCCAATGCGCTAAAGGAGGAACTGGAGCATCTCCTTGACCATCCGGAATGCATCCAGGAGCGGAGCGAACGCGCGGCCCAGGTCGGCCTGGAGCGGCGCTGGCCAAAGATCGCGTCTGAATTCCACGCCATGTTCAACGAACAGTGCGCCAGGAAGAGACCCTCGTGAAGCCCTTCCGCTGGATCCTTCCAGTCCTGGCCTGGCTCATGGTGCTGCCGCTCTGGCCGGAGCAGACCCTGATCCCCCCCAGGCCGGTCGTCTGGAAGGATTTTCTTGGCGTGAACGCGCATCTCCTCTGGTTCACGCCCGGCCAGCGCGCCGCCCAGCTGGAGAAGCTCCAGGTGCTGGGGCTGGAGTGGGTGAGGGTGGATCTCCACTGGGATCGGCACGAGGCATCCGAGGGGCAATTCCAGTTCAAGCCCATCGATGAAGTCGTGGGGACGTTGAAGGAGCGGCGGCTGAAATCCGTGTTCTACTTGGTGGGCTCGGCTCCTTTCGCATCCAGCGTCCCGCTCTTCCTCGGCAACAAGGATCAGTGGCCGCCCAAGGACGCCAGGGTGTTTGCGGACCGGCTGGCCGTGCTGGCCAAGCGCTATCCCTCCGTGGATGCGTGGCAAGTCTGGAACGAACCGAACCTGCCTGGCTTCTGGAGGCCCTTCGGGAGCGCCGACGGCTACGGGCGCCTGCTCCAGGCTTCCGTCCAGACGCTCCGGCGAGAGGTCCCCGGGAAAACCATCGTGATGGCGGGCATGGCCTATTTCAGTCAAACGCCCGTCAGGGGAGGGCTCATGCTGGAGGAGCTCGGAAAGATGGGCGCCTTCGGGTTGGGCGTGGTCGTGGCCTATCACCCCTACAGTCTTCATCCGGAGGGCGATGATCCCAAGGCCATGGATTTCGTCCTGCGGGCCCAGGAACTCAACCGCCGGCTGCGCGAGGCGAAGGTGGCGGGCATCTGGGCCACGGAGTGGGGCTGGTCGAGCTACGCAGGCCCCGTGGAAGAGCAGCCGGTCATCGGGGCGGATGGGCAAGCCGACTACCTGTTGCGGCGGCTCGTCCTGATGAGCGCCCTGGACTATGATCGGGTCTTTCTGTTTGCGCTCTCGGACCTGGACAAACGCGCAGGCCTGCGCGACCGGAGCTATGGCCTTCTGGATCTGTCCGGGAATCCCAAACCCGCATACGAAGCCCTGGCAAGGTTCCTGGCCATCTGTGGGCCTCGCATCGTTCCCGCGCACGGACCCGGCATTCTGAAGGAAGCCAAGGGCCAGATCAGCGTGTCCTGGGAGAAACCGGACGGCACCAAGCTCTGGATGTTCTGGGCCGGGGAACCAGGAACCATCGAGCTTTCGGGCATCCATACAGCCAAGCTTCACCAACCCCTCGACGGGCGAAGCCAATCCCTTCAGGTCGACGATGGAAAGCTCCGGCTGCAGGCCACGAAGCAGCTTCAGATCCTGGAATGGCGATGAGCAAAGTCCTCTGGGCGTTGCCCTATCTCCCGTGGCCGGTGACGAGTGGAGGTAAGGCCCGGCAGTACCATCTGCTGCGGGAGCTGGCGGCTCGGGGGCACCGCATCACGTTGCTCATCCAGAGCAAGTCTCCCTTGACCCGCGAGATCCAGGAGCATTTAGAAGGAATGGTCGAGCGCTTGATCGTGCTCCCCCGGAGACCCCTCGTGCATCCACTGAATCTGCTGGCGGCGGCCTTTTCGCCCCGTCCGCTGCTCGCCACCATCAATGGCCATTCCCCCAAGTTGACTCAAGCGTTTGCTCGTCTCCTCGACGAGACCTGGGGTGTGATCCAGATCGAGCACAGCTACTTCCTGCAGCCGTTCCTCGGAGAATTGCAAGGTCGAAACCTGCCCTTCCTGCTCACGGAACACAACGTGGAATCCTCGCTGGGAGCCGCCACCTACCAGTCCCTTCCGCGCTGGATGCGGCCGTACGTGGCCTTCGATCAATGGCGCTACCGCCGCTGGGAACGGCGAGTCCTGTGCGCCGCTGCCGTGGTGGCGGCCGTGACCGAGGAGGATGCGGAACAGCTTCAGCGAACCCGGCAGGGCGCGGTGGACGTGGTCATCAACGGTGTGGATGCCCGGGCCTTCTCCGCAGTGAAGCCCGATTACGGCAGCCGGCGAGTGCTGTTCGTCGGCAACTTTGAATACGCTCCCAACCGGGATGCCGTCCAGTGGGCTCTCGACGAGATCTGGCCGGCGGTGTGGAAGCAGGTGCCTGACGCCCGTTTCGCGGTGTGCGGCCACGCCCTGCCGGACCACTGGCGGCAGCGCTGGCCCGACGGCCGCATCGAATGGGTGGGTTTCGCTCCCGATCTGAAGACCGAACAAGGCGCATCGGCGATATTCCTGGCGGCCATCCGCGAAGGGGGCGGCTCCAAGCTCAAGGTGCTGGAGGCATTGGCGGCGGGCCTGCCGGTGGTCACGACCTCACAGGGAGCTTCAGGACTTGCCCTCAGCAGCGGAGAGAACTTCATTGGTTCAGATCGCGGGGCAGGGCTCGCGGAAGCAGTCGTACGGCTGATGCGGGAACCTGCGTCGGCAAGCCGCATCGGCGAAGCGGGCAGGCGCTACGTTTGCGCCAATCACGACTGGTCGAGGGCCGCGGATCAACTGGAAGGACTTTACGGGAAGATGGCCCATGCGCATCGGCATTGACTACCGCGCCGTGACGGCGGCTCCATTATCCGGCATCGCCCGGCAGGTGATGGCCCTGGAACAGGCCCTGCTCAGCCGGTCTGGGACCGATGTGGTCCGCTTCACCGCAGGGCCCATGGATCATCCCCACCGCGCCCGGGCCTGTTGCCCTCCCTGGCCCAGTCCCGCTCAGGGATTGCACCGGCCCCAGGAGCGGTTGAAGTTCGAACTGGGCTTTCTGCCCCGCGCTCTGCGCGAGACGCGCATGGACGCCTACATCGCGACCGCCAATGCTGGGCTTCCGGCCTGGCGGCCTCCGCGGCAGGTGCGGTACGTCGTGCTGCTGCACGATGTCTTCCAGCTGACCATGGACAACCGGCATGACCACTGGATGAAAGCCGCCGTCTATCGGCAGTTCGATCGGCTGGAAATCGGTCACTCCGTCAGGCTGGCCGATCAGATCTGGTGTCCTTCTCGGTTCACGATGCAGGAGGCGTCGAAACTATTTCCGCGGCGTACCGGCAGGATGCACGTGCTTCCCAACGCGGTACCGCCCATGGCGATTCCCGCAACGGAGCCCATGAAGGGCCTTCCATCACGGGGCTTCTGGCTCCTGGTGGGCACCCGGGAGCCGCGCAAGAACGTGCCCTGGTTCCTGGAGCAATGGAGCGCGGTGCGGGCTGGCCATGCGGACGAAGTCCCGGAGCTGGTGCTCGTGGGATCGTCGGGGGATGTTCCGGAAAATCTGCGCGCTCTTCCAGGATGCCATTTCGTGAGCGGCATCAGCGATGCCCAGCTCCAGGCGTTATACGCATCAGCGGACCGTCTCTGGCAACCATCCAGGGCCGAGGGCTTCGGGCTTCCCGCAGTGGAAGCGCTTTGGCATGGGACACCAGTGGCCGTGGCCAGGGGCTCCGCACTGGATGAGGTTGTTCCCGGGGATTGCGTGCGTTTTGATCCGGATGACGGCTCCGGCCTGCAGCAGCTCATGCTGCGTCTCGCGCGAACGGGACGCCAGCCCGCGGAAAACGCCGAAGGGCTGATCCAGTGGGCCTCCCGGTACGACCTTCCTGATTACCAAAAAAAGGTGTGGGGGCTCCTGGATCGCCTGCTGGACAAGGTGGATCGATGAGCCCACTCTCGCGCTGGCTGGCCATCGTCTGCGGGATTCTGTTCGCAGGGATCCTGGTGTTTTTGAGCCCAGGCAAACTGGCGCTGGCGCTGGCGGTGGCGATCGTGGGCCTGATCGTGATGCAGCGGCCGCGCTTGGGTCTGCTGCTGTTTGCCTTCCTCGCGCTCTTCATGCCCTATTCCACGGTGACCCTCGGAATCCGGATCACGGTGTGCGAGGCGTTGCTGGCGTTCACCTGGCTGGGGGCCGCTTGGCACCTGTTCTTCGGGAATCTGCGGTGGCAGATCCACGCCACGGAGCGGCGACTGATCTGGCTTGCTGTCTTCAGCCTCCTGCCTTTCCTGGCTGGTCAGATCATGGTCCATGCCGATGGGAATGGACCTGTGAACTGGGCGCGGTGGATCCTGAATCTCTCGCCACTGCTGCTGGCTCCGATTCTCCTGGAGGACGAATCGTCCCTGGACGGTTTGATCGTGGCCCTGCTTCTGGGCGCGCTGGCGATGCTGAGTCTTTCCATCGCCTACTTCGTGAAGGACCGGAACGCGGTCTCCTTCATCCCGGTGCTTACCTGGCTTCGGTATGCGCACCCCGAAGCGGTCACGGATATCTTCTCGGCGAACTACACGCGCATGGCCTCGCCTTGGGTCCATCCCAATCTCACGGGTGGCGTGCTGATGCTCTTCCTGCCCTTGGCCTTCTTTTACGCCCAGGTTCGGACAGGGTGGCGCAGGCGGCTAGGAATCGCCGTCGCGGGGCTTGGTGCGGCGGGCCTCCTGCTGAGCATTTCCCGGGGCGCCATCGTCAGCCTCGTCCTGATCATGGTGTGGCTGACCTGGCGGAAAGCGCCCCTGGCCGGGAGGATCATCGGGCTCGCCACGGCACTGGCGGTGACCCTGGTGCTGTTCTATCCACCCTTGCAGGAACGGCTGGGGAAGACATTCTCCTCAACGAACGAAAGCACTCAGGTCCGTCTGAACGAGTACAGGGAGTTCCCCAGGGCCATGGCGCGCTATCCCCTTGGCATCGGGTTCAAGGCTGATGCTCCGCCTGACGCCGATCTGCAGGGCATCTCGAATCTGTGGCTGAACTACATCTACAAGCTCGGCGTCCTGGGGCTGCTTCTGTACCTCGGAGTGCTGGCCGCGTGGTGGAAGGAAAGCCGCCCCAAGGGCTGGTTCGACCGGCTGGCCGGGGCTGAGGCGCTGGCTGTGGGGAGCAGCGCGGGTATCCTGGCTGCGCTGCTGACGGGGCTATTCGATCACTACTACAGTTTCACCGTCGTTCTGGTGGCTCTGTTCTGGCTCGTGATGGGCGTGAACCTGCGGCTGGTGCGCGGACCGCGAAGCCAAGAGGTCCTTCCTTTTCCTGAAACGAAAGGCAATGTATGAAGCACCGCATCTTCCATTCCGTGGCCCTTGCCCAGAACCTGGCCTCCTATGCCGCCCGTTTGGGAGTGACCGAGGAACAACTGGCCGAAGCCTACCGCTGGATGCTGGAGAACGATGTCGCCTTCGAGGAGGGCCGCGATGATGCCATTCGCGTTTCGATCTGCTCCATCGATATCGAGAAGCGCATCGAAAATCCCCTCGCCCGGAGGTTCTTCGCCATGCTGCGGGACGAGGTTCCGAGGGCGTTCATGCCTCTGTTCGGCATCAACTGGCCGACCTTCAAGGACCGGTGGTTGCGCTGCTGGGAGCAGGTCTACAACATCGCCATCAACAAGATTCCCTGCCATCGCCTGCGGCTGCTCTGGCTGCGCCTTGGCGGGGCGAGGATCGGCAAGGGCTCCACGGTCTGGCGCAATACGGAAATCATCGGAGTGGAGAACCTCGTCATGGGCCAGGACTCGTGCGTCGCCTGGCATTGCCAACTCGATGCCCGAGCTGGCTTGATCATCGGCGATCACGTCACGATCGCTTCCTACGTGAGGATCATTGCGGGCGGCCATGACATGGATGCTCCCGAGTTCTGGTCAGTGGGCGCTCCGATCTATATCGAAGACTACGCCTGGATCGCGACCGGCGCGCTGATCAGTTTCGGAGCCCGGGTCGGGCGCGGCGTGGCGGTGATGGCCAACACCGTGCTGGCCAAGGAAGTCGCTCCCTACAAGATCGTGGGCGGCATGGCCGGCAAGGTCATGGGCGAGCGGCCCCACAACCTGAACTACAAGGTCGGTGGGCTCGGTCTGTTCACCTTTCTTCACTAGGGTCTGTCTTCAAATTGGGGTGGGCCGCGCAAGGGGCGCTGGCCAAGCGAGACAAGGAAAACGACGATGGCAATAGCGGCACTATTGACAAGGAGTTTGACGCAGTATCGCGCAGGCCACCGCCCCTTGCCCTCCGGGACGACGGCCATCCGCGCGCCCGGCCGCGTTAGTGGCCTTGAACGATGCCACCACATCGCCCTGCGGCCACTGCCTTGCCGGATCACGCGGCTGGCCGCCGTCGCGCGGTCCGCCGATGCGGCGCGCATCCAATTTGAAGACAGACCCTAATGTTCGGTCCCACCGCTCTCCTTACGATCGCAACCATCGCGGGGCTTTGCGCCGGCTTCGCCCGGGAATGGTTGCTGGTGGCCTGCTGGGGAGCCGGACGACAGACTGATGCTTTCCTGGTGGCCATGTTCCTTCCCGAGGCCATCCGCACCATGCTCGCCGGTGGACTCCTTTCGGCGGCATGCCTGCCGTTGTGGCAGGAGACACCGGAAACCCAGAGACAGGGCTGGCTGGCTGGGCAGTTCCGCCAGTGGCTGATGGTTGGAACTGGGTTGGCTCTCGTGCTCGCCCTGCTTTCACCGTGGCTGGTACGAATGATCGGTCCCGGGCTGGCAGCGGAGAGCAGTCAGCAAGCGGGCCGGGCTCTGGCCTGCCTTGCCATGGCGATTCCCTGCCTGCTGCTCCATGCGGTTCTGACGGTGCCTTTCCAAGCCAGGGAGCGGTTTCTGCTCCCGGGGCTGGGCTCGCTTCTCTTCAATCTTCCGGTCGTGGTCTACCTGCGCTGGGCTGGACCCAAGGCCGATGGCGTGCATGCGGCACTGGCGCTGGTATCCGGGAGTTTTCTGATGTTGATGGTGTTGCTGCCCGGAGTCTGGTCGCAGGGCTGGCGCCCTTGGTCGTCCTCGATGGGCGTTGATTCCCGGACCTTCTGGAAGCGGCTTTGGCCGTTGCTGGCGAGCAGCGGCACAAGCCAGGGATTGGTGCTGGTGGAGCGTTTCGCCGCATCACTACTGGGTGAAGGCACGATCACCATGCTCAACTTGGCGCGCAAGCTGGTGAGCATTCCTCTCATCGCACTCATGAGCCTCAACCAGGTCATCCTCGGGCGCATGAGCACGGAGGATGGCGCCAGCCGCCGATCGACCCTGAGCAAGGGCCTCCTCCTTTGCACCGTGCTCACCCTTCCCGCGGCCGCCGGGATCATCGCTTCGGCGCCCGTGCTGGTCGCGTGGACCCTGCCCGCGGGGCTCAGTCAAGGGCCTCTGCCTTCGCTGCTCGGCATATTCGCCATTTCTCTCATCCTGGGGAGCTGGAACGCCATGCTGGCACGCTACTACTACGCCGCCGGCGACACACGGACCCCCTTATCCTGCGAGCTGACGGGCAGCATCCTCCAGGCGGTCTGTCTCGTGGGACTCTCACGGCTGCTCGGCATCTGGGGAATGGCCGGGGCCGTCATGATCGGCACGCTGCTCACGGGAATCCTGCTCTCGAAAAAGATCGACCGGTTACTCGTCCGGCGCCTCTCCAGTCTGGGGGGCGGTTCCCTGCTCTGCTGTGCTTTCGCGGCCCTCCTGCTCCACCTGGGATCAGGCCTGGCGCCCGCGATGCGCTTTGCACTGGCAGCCACCTATGGCTCCGTCCTGCTGGCCGTGATGGGCTGGAGGTTTCTCAAGTTCGAAGGCTGAACGATCTTCGGCTCGCGGGAGAGGTGACCCGGTCCTTTCACGACCGGCGCCACCATCCCAGAGATCCGCATCCATCCGGGCTGCGCTGGATCAATCCCGTCAAGATTTACTGCTCCGCCGGCATCCTCGACTTCATCAACGCGAAAGGAATGACCCTGCACCTGTTCATGGATGATTTCCTAGTTCGAAAGCAGCAGTCAGCCCAATGAAAGCGCAGCGCTGATTCCTATTGTTCCTCCAGGGTGAAGCGCGAGGGATCACCGCCATAGCCGCACAGTTCTCCCTTCACTTCATCGATCTGTTCCTTGGGAACCTTCATGCGGTTGAAGGCCTCCTTGAAGTAAAGGTCCGGTTCGATTTTTGGATCATCCGGGTCGTACTTGTACAGATTATTCACGGACTCATCCAGCTTCTTGCCCCCATAGAACTGGCAGGTCCAGTGCCGTGCGGCACGCGACATCATGAGCTGAACGTCGATCAGGTATTTCTCTGGCTCGTTCTTCCCCTTGCGGTAGAGCATGAAGTTGTGGGCATCCATCTTGGGTTTGTCACTGTCGGCGGCGGCGGCCTGTCGGTGCCTCCAATCGTGAGGTCCAAGGCAATCCTCGATGGCGAACTGCATGGCCTCGCGATCGGATCGTGTTCTTCTGCTCAGGCAGTGGAAGAACTCCTTGTCGATGTCCGCGGAGAGCTCGGTGTTCACTTCGGTGGACCAACCGGCAAAACTGCGGGCGCCCATGGTCTCGCGGAAGCTGAGAGCCGGGAAGGATTGATCGGTCTCGGGATCCGTGAAACCGGCTGCCGCCGATTGGCAGGCGCTCAGGACCACGAGGCTCCGGCTGAAATCCGCCCCGACCGCCCGGAAGAAGCTGCTCTTGATGGCCACGAAGGGGATCCGGTCCTCGTAGACGTAGCCCACCATAATGCTGTTCCTCAATTGCTGGTAGGCGTCCTGGCCCAGTGCTCCGCCCACGTTCTGATCGAGGTATTTCTGGAAGTAGTCGTCCAGGAATTTCCTTCGTCCTTTTCGGGAACCGCTGAAGGGAATGGGCACCTGCTCGCCGGTGACGAGGATCCCTTCGCCCTCGTCAAAGCCACTGTGGGTGGCCATGAAGAAGACACCCCAGCGCTTCTCCTTCAGTTTGTCGTAGATGAGCTTCACGGTGACCTGCCGATCCACGAAGGTGCTGCTCGTGTCGTAATGGGCATCGTTGAGGTAGCCCTTGATGGCCTCCAGGTCCTCGCCCATGTTCTCGAAGGTGGGATGGATCGCCCCGCCTGTGCCGGGAATGCACAGGGGCAGGGAGTGGAAGGGCGCGAGGATCAGTGCGGTTCGATCAGGAGGCGCATCCCCGTGGGAGACGGGCTCCGGCTCGTTGGCGAGCCACTGTTGCTCGGCGCTCCCCCCCCTGCCACCGGGAATCATCAGCGGTCCGGGACCTAGGCCTGGGAGCATGACTTGGGTCCTCAGGAGCTTCATGGCACCGCGATGCTTCCTCGCGATGGGATGGGTGACGTGCTGCAGGCCGGTCCGATTTTCCCGCTGAAGGCTGCTGTCCTGTTTCTTTGCGCGGGCACTGCTCGGAGGAGCGAGGTAGAACTCCTGGTAGCCATCCTGGTAGGTCACCAGGACCGTGGCGGAGCCGCAGATCTTGGCGGATTTCACGTCCGGATTCTTCCGCAGGGCCTCTGCGACATATTTGAGGGCAGCCTCGCGACCGTTTTGCTGGGCCACTTCGGACGAGCCTTGGATGGCGTCGCTCAGTGCGTCGCCGCTCCCGCCGATCCTCTTCCAGGTGGAGGTGCCTGGGGCCTCGTTGAAGAGCTGGAAGGGCAGGACGAGGTTGTCGCCCTCGAAGGTGAAATGACCATTGGAAACGCGTCTGCCGACCTCAGGCAGTTCGAGGGTGATCGATTGCCCGGAGATTGTGAAGGTGCCGATATCCGTGAGGAATTCGTCCGGCTTCGTGGCTCGCAGGGTGACGGTGCCAGGAGCGACGAAATTCAGCTCGACTCTCGCATTGGCGGCCGGATGCCATCCGCCGCTCTCCGAAACCATCTCATAGCCGCCGATGAGATCACCGCCGGTACTGATCCCCGCGATGCCTCCGCCCTTGAGCATCTGCCGGATCCGATTGCCGGCCAGGAAATAGACCAGGATCGAGGACACGCAAATCCCGAGAACCAAGACAAGGCACCCGGCTCCCGCCAGAATGAGCTTCTTTTTGGACATCATCGCGCCTTTTTCTGACGCGGAGTATATCAGGCTGCTGGATAGAATAAGGATTCAATCATCCATTGCAGCAGAGGCTGTTCGCTTCCTCGCTCCACCAACGCCGTATTGCGTGCCGTTCGCCATGGCGGCGGCCTCGAAGACAAATCTTATGAGTAATTCGCGGCGGCACGGCGGCAATTGATCCGACATCCAAGACCCAGTGTTGCACTATTCCACCATCATCTCCCGTTCCGCTGCCGTCATGACACCCATTCCCCTCACAGGCTCAATTCCCTGCTTCCCCGCGTGGATCCTTTCGCACGCGGGCGTCATGGCGCCTGCACGGTTTCGAGTGCCGAGATGAAGCTCTCTCCAACGCGATTTGCGGGTTTCCTCACGACGGAGGACCCACGCTGGGGCGAGGTCCTTGCCAAGGCGCCCCACGACTTCTTTCATTTGCCGGCCTATCTCAAAGCCAGCTCTCTCGTCGAGGAAGGAGAACCGCTCCTCTTCCTCCTGGATACAGGCGATCACGGAATGGCGGTTCCCTTGCTCAAGCGCAGCCTGGCGCGATTCGGAGACGGATTCAAGCAGGCGTACGATGCGACGTCTCCCTACGGCTACGGTGGACCGATCTATTGGGGCGCAGATCTCCAGGACGTCCTTCCCGAGCTCCACGCGAGGTTCGAGCGGTTTCTCCGGGAACAGAACATCGTCTCCATCTTCCTCCGCCTCAATCCGTTCCTTGGCGCGTCCAGCGGCCTGCTCGCGGAACTGGGCGACCTCCAGATCCATGGTCCAAGCGTCTACATCGATCTCCGGGATTCCGTGGGGAGCTGGCGGGGCATCCATCCCCACTACCGCGCCTTCATCAAGCGGATGCTGCGCTCGGGCTGCGATGTCCGCATCGACCAGTGGGACACCCTGGAGCAGGTCATCCAGGCCTACTACGAAACCATGGAGCGTCGCGAGGCGTCTCCTTTCTATTTCTTCCCAGCAGCCTTCTTTCATACCCTCAAGGATGACGCCGCTGGCCGATTCCATCTCGCCACCGCCTTTGATCCCGGCGGCAACGTGACCGGGGGTCTGTTCTTTTCCGAGGTGGGAGGGATCGTGCACGATTTCCTGGCGGGAACCTTCACCCGGTTCCTGCCCTTGTCTCCCAACAAGGTATTGATCAATGCCGTCCGGGGCTGGGGCATCCGGAATGGCCACCACACGCTGAACCTGGGCGGTGGCCTGGGAGCCCGGATGGACAACATTTACCACTTCAAGCGGCTGCTTTCCAAGTCGGAAGTGCCCTTTGCCACCTTCCGGAAGATCCTGCTCCCCGATCGCTATCGAGCCCTGGGCCAGGGCCCCATGGGAACCGAGATCGACTACTTCCCGGCCTACCGGAAGCCCGCCTGAAGCGCTTCACCCCTCGACGTTGACGGTGAGTCCCACCTGGGGGATCTCCGCGATGCCCATGCCCAAGGGCGTGTAGGTGGCGATGGCGCCGCCCGCGGGGCCGGCTCCGGTGGTCACGTTGAAGGCGCCCCTGGGCGCGCTCAGGACGAGGCTGTTGGAGTTCAGGGGGCTGTTTTCCGAGAAGGCGCTGGTGGCCGCGCTGGCAAAGGTTTCCGCCACGCGCAGATCGGCTGGCGTCTCGGTCAAGCCCGCGGTGGGGGCGGCGGGAATCAGGGCCGAGGCCGTTGACCCCAACAGGGATTGGAACAGAGCGGAAGCGGTTGGATCCGCGGTACCCAGCGTGGGCAGGCCATTGGCGGCGCCCAGCAGGGTTTCCGGGGCATTGAGGGTCTGCAGGAGATCCGCAGCAACCGGCGAATTCGTGGTGGCCTGGCTGGCTGCAGACGCTGCTTGATTCGCCGGGGTGGCGGCTTGGACCTGGGCGGGCACGTCCAAGGCTGCCAACAGCCCCAGCTGATAGGGGGCGGTGAAGGGGATCTCGCCGGAGGCCACGTTCTGGTTTTCCGCCGACAGCGCCTGGACCAGCAGAGAGGTGGTCGCATCGGTACTGGAACCGGCCGTGGAAGTCAGCGCGGCGGCGGCCTGAGCACTGCCCGCCGCGGACAGGAACACGTTGTCCAGGAGGGTCGACTCGAGGGAGGTGGCCAGCGGGTCGTCATTGGCGCCTGTGAGGGTGCCGAGCGCGTTCAGGGACTGGGTGAACGCCGAGGGCAGGGCACTCTGCACAGTGGCCGCTGAACCCCCCGTCGACGCAGCCGCCCCCTGAACCGTCGTGGCCTTGGTCAACGTCGGATAAATCAAGGTGCCTGATGCCGAGATGCTAAGGGAATTCACGGCGCCCTCCCGCGCCTCCACTACATAAGATGCTTCAATGACCGAGGAGGTTTAAGCCATTTTAATCGCGTGCACGAGACCAGATGCAAGAAATCATGCTGTGAGATGATCCCCTTCATGCACCTTCTGGCGATCTCCCCTGGCGGCACCTTCGACCCCGGCCGCTGGTACGCAGTCCTGCAGGCGGGCATCGATGCCTTCATGGTCCGGGAGAAGCAGCTGGAAACCCGGGAACTGCTGGAGCGGGTCCACTGGGTGAGGTCCATGGCGCCGAAGCTCACTGTATGGGTGAACGGCCGTCTGGATGTGGCCCTGGCTACCGGCTGTGGCCTGCACGCGCCGGAAGCCTATCCTGAAATCCCGTCGGATCTCGTTCCGCTTTCCCGGCCCCTCCACGACACCTCGCAATTAGCGGCAAGGTCCGGCTGCCAACAATGGCTAGTTTCTCCCATCTTCCCGGTGCCGGGCAAGGGACCTGTGTGGGGCTTGCCAGCATTCCACGGGGCACTGGACGTCCTGCCTGCGGCAACGCCTCGCATTCTGGCCCTGGGCGGTATCAATGCCAGCAACCTTGTCGCCCTGAAACATCCGCGCCTGGCGGGCGTGGCCATGATCCGCGCCCTGTGGGACAGTCCCGAGCCTGCTAGAGTGGTGGCAGGTCTGCGGGAAGCGTGGCAGCAGTAAGATCTCCCTTCCGCGGCCGCTGCTGGAGTACGCCGTGGGGCTTCGTGCGCTGATCTTCGACATGGATGGCCTGCTGTTCGACTCGGAACGGTTGGCCCTTTCCACCTGGGCCGAGGCGGGGCAGAGCCTCGGGCTCGACCTGAGCATGGAGACCGTCAAGGGGACCGTGGGGCTGGATCACGTCCTGACGCGGGCCTACTATGACAAGCTGTTCGATGGGCAATTCCCCCACGAGCAGGTGGAGGAGCGGCATCGGGAGCTCTTCCGGGCCCACATCCACTCGAACGGTGTGCCCATGAAACCGGGTGTGAAGGAGATCCTGGCGGAGGCCAAGCGCCTCGGCCTGAAGGTGGCCCTCGGCACCTCGAGCCGCGCGGTCTATGCCCACGCCATGCTCTGGCTGTCGGGCATCGTGGACGACTTCCACGCCCTGGCGACCCGAGATCTGGTGGCGGCGGGCAAGCCCGCCCCCGATATCTTCCTGAAGGCCGCGAGCCTGCTGGAGTGTGAACCCGCGGAGTGCTTGGTGTTCGAGGATTCCCATGCCGGCATCCGCGCCGCGCGGGCTGCGGGTATGCGCGTGATCGCAGTTCCCGATCTTCTGGAGCCCACGGAGGAACTCCGCGCCCAGTGCCTCTGCGTGTGTTCCACGCTGAACGATGCCGTGGGAATCCTGGAAGGCCTCATCGCTGGGGAGTATCCTCTTCCCCATGTTCCATGACCTGAGAGAACGCATCAGCCAACCCCGGCGGATCGTGGCCTGGGCGATCCTCCTGCTGCTGCTGATCGCGGCGGCCTTCATCCTGCCCTGGATCGGCAATCTCCATTCCACACTCCAGACCCTGGGGGACGCGGTTCTGTGGTCCCTGGCTGCCTTCGTGGGCATACGCATCCTGGCTTTCGTGCTCCTGGATCCGCTCCTCCGCCATCGCAAGACGGCTACGCCGGGCTTCGCCCGGGACCTCATCGTGGTCTCGCTCTATTGCACGGCGGCGGCGATCATCCTCGCGCGGATCGTGCAGGTGGATCTCAAGGCGCTGTTGGGCACCGGCGCCATCGCCGCTGCGGTCATCGGCCTCTCGCTGCAGGAGACCCTGGGCAATCTCTTCGCGGGCATTTCCATGCACCTGGATCCTGCCTTCCAGGTGGGCGACTGGGTGGAAATCACGGGGAACCTGCGGGGCGGACCGGGACGCGAGACCTTGATCGGCGAGGTGGAAGCCATGACCTGGCGCACGGTGCAGCTCCGCACCGAGAACGGGGACATGGATATCTATCCCAACCGGTTGTTGGCCCAAGCTGTGGTGACGAACCTCTACGCGCCCTCGGGCCTCCATCGCCGCACGGCCAAGGTCATCGTCGAGCCCCACCAGGATCTGCACATCGCCCTGGCCAAGCTCACGCGCGCCCTGGGCGGGATTCCCCACTACACCCACCACAAGCCCGAGGTGGTCGTGCACAGCTTCGATATGGGCGGCGCCATGGTCGAGATGCGCTGGTGGGCGCTAGGTTACCGTCACGGCCGTTCGGGCAACTTCCTGGCCATGCGCCTCGCCTGCACGGTGCTGCCCCGCGAGGGCTTCTCGCTGCTGGGTCCCCACGGCGCCACCACGCTGCGGCCCAAGCACCGCGAGATGAGCGACGTCATCCTCAAGCAGCTGCTGGCGCAATTGAACCTGCCCCAGGAGTGGGTCCACGAGCTGAAGGGGAAGATCATTCTCCGACACGTGGCACCGGAGGAGGGCATCATCCGCGAAGGGGATCCCGGCAACTCGCTGTTCGCCGTGCTGGAAGGCCGCCTGAAGGTGGTCCGGCCCGTGGAGCGCACGGAACCCCACACCGGGATCTACTGGGACACCGTGGCGGAACTGAGGCCCGGCGACTGGTTCGGTGAAGCTTCTCTGCTCACGGGGGCGCCCCGTAATGCCACGGTGGTGGCGGAAACCGCCTGCGAGCTGGTGGAGATCCCCAAGGATGCCTTCGAGCAGAGCATCCAGCGGGAACCGCAGGTGCTGGAACGCCTCGCGGATCTCATGGAAGCGCGGGCCCGCAGCGCCGGCGCCCAGACACCCGACAAGGCGCGGCTGCGGCGGGAGCAGTGGCTCGAG
>DCFP01000046.1:69617-84718 GCA_002319925.1 Holophagaceae bacterium UBA1801
CTCGAGCAGATCAAGAACTGGTTCGGAGTGTGATGGGAACCTGCCGTAATCTGTAGGCAGGAACCGGAGCAATCGTGGACCGTCGAGTGATCCTTGCCATGACCCTGATGATGGGCCTGCCCGCGCTGGCAGCCGGGGACCACGACGCGCCTCCCGCGCCACCGATCGTTCCCATGGTCTCGACGAATCCACCTTCCAAAGCCGGGACTCTGTCCCCGTTCCTGGCCCTGGTGAACCAGAAGGCTCGCGAGGTGGCAGCCACGCGCAAGATCCGCCTGGCGGTGATCCCCATCAAGGGTACGGAGTCTCCGCGCTACGGCGACAAGGGCTTCGGCGCCTTCCTCACGGAAAAGATTTCTTCGTCCATGGTGTCAACGGACTCGCCCATCCGGCTCTTCGAGCGCACGCGCCTGGATGCGGTGCTGAAGGAGCAGGCCCTTTCCGCCAGCGGCGTCTTCGACGAGAGCGAGGCCCGGAAGATCGGGGAGCTGGCGCCCATCGACTACATCCTCACGGGCACCTTCACGCGCCTCGAACAGACCATCGCCGTGAATCTCCGCTTCATCGACGTGGTCTCCGGCGAGGTGCGTGGGAACATTTCCGAGAACCTCGAACTGACGCCGGATCTTGCGGCGCTCTTCGAGGACATCCAGTCGAAGCCTGCGACCGCGGCCACGACCGCGGGCAAGCCCCAGCCCCCGAACTGCGACGCGCGCTGGGCACCCGTCAAGGCGCTCATGGAGGACATCGGCACCAGCGCCAAGGTCGACAAGCTGATCGCGGCCGCCATCACCATTCCCTTCGAGCCGCCCTGCGGGGACATCCACTACGAGATCATGGCGCTGTTCACGCGCTACAAACAGATGCCGACCAGCTACACGCGGTTCCTGCTGCAGACCCTGGGCAGGATCGAGGCTCCTGACAACGATGATCGTGATGGCGAGATCATCCATTACCTGCTCACGCCCGGACAGCTCGACGACGAAGCCTGGAAGGCGGCCCTGCGCCTCTCGATGCTTTCGAAGCGCTTCTACCTATACCAAGGCTGGCTCCTGGCGGACCGCCTCCGGACCGACTCCTCCAAACGACTCACCTTGGAACGGGTGGGCACGTTAGTGAATCTGGTGGAACAGAAGAAGATCGGCCGGCCCGTGCCCCTGGAGCCACGCAAGGCCTTCATCGACATCATGGGCACCCTGCACCGCGACTACACCGATAGCTACCAGAAGACCCAGGATGTCCGCCCCCTCATGGATTGCTATCAGGGTTATGCCCAGCGGATGGTGAAGGGCGCGGACAAGGATCTGGTGGAGGTCCTGAAGAACATGTACGACGCCGCGGGGCCTGGCAAGGACCGGGACAGGATCCTGGGCTGGTGGTGCGATCGCATCAATCAGTTCGAGCCCACCCGGGAGTCGGCGGATCTCATCGTGGAACTCATGCGCGAGTACTTCGATGTGAAGAAGGACTATGCCAGGAAAGGTCTCGACAAAGCCTCGGCCAATCTGGCCTTGAAGACCCTCGCATCCTTGAGCGGCAAGCACATCGCCGAGGCCATTCCCTTCATCATCGATAGCGGCACGCGGCTGGAGGTGACGGGCTTTTGCCTGGAGAACGGAATCAAGAACCCCGACACCGTTCCCGACCTGAACGCCCTGATCAAGGGACTTTCCAGCGAAGAAGACGCAGAGCAGACCGCGTCGATCTTCCTGCTGAAACATCTGGGACCCGCGGCCCTGCCCGCAGAGCCCATCGTCCTGAAGCAGCTGCGGCGGAGCCAGAACAAGGGCGACTGGGATGATCAGAACAAGTACCTCCGGCACGATCTGCTGGGCCTGCTGGGGACGATGCAGACGCACAATCCCGAGGCCCATGCGGTGCTGATCCACTACCTGCAGGACATCGAATCCTACGTGGCGGACGAGGCCGTGCTGGCCCTCGCGAACATCGGCGAGCCCGCGGCCGCGGCCCTGAAGGCGGAATTCCCGAAGATCGAGGAACCCTACAAGCAGATCCGCGTCATCAAGGTCTTCCGACTCCGCGGCAAGGCCGCCACACCGCACCTACCCTGGCTGAAGAACGTCTTCCAGACGACCAAATCACCCTATGTGAAAGACGCCGCCGAGGACGCCATGGATGCCATCGCGAAGGGATGAAATTTGGGTCTGGCCGGTTGTTTGGTCATTCCCGATCGGTGAAGGATTTCATATTCCTGTTCCGCAGGCCGATGTATAGAGAGTGCATCGGCAAGCCCTTCAATCCCTGAGGCATCACTCCGCTGGAGTGTGCTGAATGGTCTGGCCACGCGTCCCCCGAGCCGTTCAGATGCTCCTGCCGGTCCTGGTGGTGCAGCTGGGGCTGCTGGTGGGCGCCGGTCTGCTGGTCTGGGTTCTCATCAACGGTCCCAACGGCCATTGGATCGAGATTCCGGTCGTGCTGGGCACGTGTCTGCTTCTCGTATTGAGTCTATGGTCTTCCGTGGCGGTGGGGTTCCGGTGGCGCAAGCAGGCTGAGCAGGGGTTGCAGGAAGCCCACGACCAGTACCGCCATCTGGTGGATTCCATCGAGGGCATCGTCTGGGAAGCGGATGCCATTGCTGACACCACTCTGTTCGTGAGCCGGAAGGCGGAGCAGCTGCTCGGTTATCCTGTGGAGGATTGGTACGCGGATCTCCAATTCTGGCGCAACCACCTGCATCCGGACGATCGGGAGAGGTGCCTCGCTCAATTCACCGAAGGCCAGGCTGCGCTCAAACCTTTTTCCGTGGAGTACCGCTTGATACGGAAGGATGGCGAAGCCGTATGGCTGCGGGACATCGTATCGGTCACCGTCATGGACGGTAAGCCCGTGCGGATGAACGGAGTGATGGTGGACATCACGGAGCGGAAGCGGGCGGAGGAGGCTCTGAACACGGCGCTTCGCGAAATCCAGGTGCGGGAGGTGGACCTCACGGTCTACAAGAACCATCTCGAAGAACTGGTGATGACGCGCACCGGGGCGCTCATCCGCGCCAACACTGCATTGCGGGTGGCCTGGGAGAAGGCCGAGGAAAGCAACCGCATGAAGAGTAGTTTCCTCGCGAACATGAGCCACGAACTCCGCACCCCGCTCAACGCCATCATCCTGTTCAGCGAGCTGATCCTCGACGAGGTCCAGGCCCACGGACCCAATGGCGCCGCGGAGGACCTCGGCAAGATCCAGAACGCCGGCAAGCACCTGCTCTCCCTCATCGACAACATCCTCGATCTGTCCAAGATCGAGGCGGGCCGTGTGACCCTATCCTTCGAAGACACGGATGTCGCCGACACGATCCAGGAGATCGCCATGAGCATGACGCCCGTGGCCGAGATGAACGGGAACCGGCTCATCGTTGACCTGGAGCCGGATCTTCCGATCATCTGCACGGACCAGACCCGGGTGCGGCAGATCCTCATCAACCTGGTGGGCAATGCCTCCAAGTTCACCAGCCAAGGCACCATCACACTCGGCGCGCGGATGGAGAAGACGGAGGCGAGGATTCTCTTCCAGGTCCGGGACACGGGTATCGGGATGAACAAGGAGCAGCAGGCGAGGATCTTCCAGCGCTTCGCCCAGGCCGATGACAGCACCACGCGGAAATTCGGCGGTACGGGGCTGGGCCTGGCCCTCAGCCAAGGCCTGACGGAACTCCTGGGGGGGAAGCTCTGGGTGGAAAGCGAGGAGGGGAAAGGTTCGGTGTTCTACCTGAGCCTCCCCACCCGCGTCACTGTCCGCGATTCCGCGTAGCCCGAACCGCACCAGGATCAGGACCGCCGAAGTGACACGTCCGGTTGCTCAATTCATCCCGGCTCGCTGTTTCTTTTTCAGAAGATGAATGCAGCGGAAGGTCATGATCGCCGCGAAGGTGGAAGGCACCACGAGGGTGGCTAAGCTGAGGCGTATGAAGTACATCAGGGGCACCAGGTCCCGGATCAGGTATAGCACCGTCATCGCGAGGATGGTCACCACGTTGGCGATGGCGAAGGAGCGGCCGAAGTAGGCGTTCGCCGGGTACCAGATCTCGTCGCAGCTCAGCGTCGTCTTCGTGCGGAACCCGTAGAGCCCGTTCCGGGGGATCTTGTGCTTTATCAAGGGGATGGCGATGAGGATGAAGAAGGCCGCGAAGGCCTGCATGGTGAGGAGGCTCTTGATGTAGACATTGGGATCGTTCATGGCGCGCTCACCGGATCCGATTGATCAAAGCATCCTACCTCGCCGATTGAACCGGGGTGCCGCGTCACGATTCCACGGCCGCGGGCGTTCCCTTCAAACCGATCGCTTCCGCCACGGGCTTCATGCCCTCGATGGTGTCCAGCACGAGCGCGTTGAGTTCCACGCCCAGCATGGCCGCGCCCTTCTCGATGACCTGCCGGTTGGCGCCCGCCGCGAAGGACTTGTCCTTCCACTTCTTCATGACGCTCTTGGGCGTCATGTCGAGGATGCTCCGGGAAGGCCGCACCAGCGCCGAGGCCGTGACGAGCCCCGTGAGTTCGTCGATGGCGTAGAGGGTCTTCTCGAGGCGGCTGACGGGTTCCACATCGGAGCAGAGACCCCAGCCGTGGGAGACCACCGCGCGGATGCATTCCTCGGGCCAGTCGTGACCTTTGAGGATTTCCACGACCTTCACGCAGTGTTCGTCGGGGAAGCGCTCGTAGTCGAGGTCGTGCACAAGGCCGATGATGCCCCAGAGTTCCACGTCCTCGCCGTGCTTCTTCGCGAAGTGGCGCATCACCGCTTCCACCGCCAGGCCGTGACGGCGCAGAGCGTCGCTGGGAGTGTACTCCTTCAGCAGATTCCAGGCTTCCTCGCGGGTAGGCATGCGGCTCATGGTGGGCTCCAGAACCTCCAGTATGAGCGGTCCCGCGGGGGTACGTCTGCCCTGGATCGAAAAACAGCGAAGGACGGGATTCGCGGCATGAGTGTCGTCCAGGTCAGGCGAGCATGAACGATTCTGGCACCGCAAAGTGGAGCGGGCGTTTCAGACCTTCTCCCGCAGGGCTTCCTGATGGGCCTTGGCCATTTCCGCCATGCTCGTGAACCGGAAGTTGTAGGAGGGCATCCGCTCCGGGGGGTGGGTCGCCCCATGGCCCTCCTTGCAAGCGCGCCGGTGGATCCACGCAGACGCCAGGCCAACCTTGTTGGCAGGCATATGGTCATGGAACAGGCTTTCAGCGGTGTGCAGGATATCGCTCTTGCGGAAACCTTCTTCCGCCAGCTTCCGGATCAGGTATTCGAAGTTGCGCAGGTCGGGCTTGTAGGAGCCGATGTCCTGGGCCGTGTAGATATGATCGAACTCCACCTGGAGCTTGGCGTTGCTGGCCTTGAAGCTCTCGCGGTCCACGTTGGAGAGGATCACCAGCTTGTAGTACCGCTTCAGGTAATGAAGCGCCGCGGCGGAATCCGCAAAGGCCGGCCAGTCCTTGATGGAACGGCCATAGCCCTCGGCTTCCCCGGGTTGGGGTTGGACGCCCCACTCCTGGGCGATCCGGCCGAACACGAGGGCAAGCAGCTCCGCGTAAGGCAGGGAGGGCGTCTCGGCCTCCTGGGCCGCCTCGTGACGAGCATGGGCTTCGAGCACCTGGTCCCTGGTGAAGGGTATGTCCGACCGCGCCACGAGGGACTTCAAGGCCTCGTGAAGGCCCGTTTCCCAGTCGATGAGCGTGCCGTAGCAATCGAAGGTCAGGACTTTGAAATCGGTGAGCTGCATGAGGGGCCTCCCACTCAACCAGGAAACGGAAAGCGAAGGTGTTTCAGTGCACGCCCGCCACGAAGGAGATAGTCACACCGTTGGGGTCCTTGAAGCGCAGCATGGAGATGCCGCCCGGGATCTCGAGGGTCGTGGGGACATCCACACCAACTTTGGTGAGCCGCGCGGAAATGTCCTTGAAGTCCTCCGTGATGAACGTGAGCAGCGGGGCGCCGCTGCCGATTTCGCCGGCGGGGATCATAGGGCCCTGCACGAACTCCACGACGAAGCCGCAGGGGTGGCCGAGGAAGGCCAGCACCACACCGTTGGGGCGGTCCATGCGTTCGTCCAGCTTGAACTGCAGAACGTCCGTATAGAAGGCCAGCGATTCATCGAGGCGCAGGGTAGGGATGGTGAGGACGATTTTGGGAAGCATGGGTGGCCTCGTGAGGTGGGAATGAATTCAAATGGCAGGAATGGGCAGTGCGCGGAGATCACTCAGGATCGGGGTGGATCTGAGCCGAAACGCAGGCTGGCCATGGCGGAGCGGATCTCGAGGAGGAAGATCAGCAGTGCGGCGATGAAGGCACCAAGACCTGCGATGAACAGGATCATGATGAGCCACGAGAGATCGCGCCCCAGGGCGAAACTCACGAAGAGAGAGGTGATGACCAGGCTGATGAGCAGGGCGCAGGCCGTGGAAAGCGTGATCGCCCTTTGGATGAGCTGGGCCCGGCTGAACAGCGACTGCAGCTCCTCCTGGCTCTCCTTCGGGAGCGGACTTTTTTCCGTACAGGGCAAGCCTTCCAGGAGACGGGCCCGGTCGATGATGCGGCCCAGGCGGTTGGTGAGCACCGTCATGGTCACGCCCACCGCCGAAAGCAGGAAGACGGGCGCAACCGCGAGCTGGATGGCGTGGGCGATGTCGAGGGTGCCGGGGGTCTGCATGGGGACCTTCATCGGGATCTGGGATCCGTCGCCGGAAACGGCGATTTGTTGGGCATGATTCCAGAGAATGCCCGTGGGGGAAAGCCATAAACCCAGCGGAGGCTGGAAACGATTATTGGATCCTCCGGGCGATGGGATGATCCGCGTTCAGCTGCAGCAGATCCCAGAGGTTTCCGTACAGATCATCGAACACTGCTACCGTTCCGTAGTCCTCCCGCTTGGGCTCGCTGATGAAGCGGATTCCCTTGGCGACCATGTCGTTATAGTCCCGCCAGAAATCATCGGTGTTGAGGAACAGAAACACTCGGCCACCCGCCTGATTTCCGATGAACCCGACCTGCTCGGGCTTGGAGGCCCGCGCCAGCAGCAGCGTCGTGCCCGCCGAGCCCGGCGGGGACACTACCACCCAGCGCTTGTCCTGATGCGGCTGGTAGGTGTCCTCGATGAGCACGAAGTTCAGCTTGTTGACGTAGAAATCGATGGCCTCGTCGTAGTCCCGCACGACCAGCGCAATGTGAACGATGGACTGCTTCATGGGCTTATCCGACGGAAGGAGCGAAGGAATATCTCCCAGAGATTACTTCATGCAATGCAGGGCAGATCAAGTCTTAGCTGCACACCAACGGTTTTAACGGGGTTAAAGATCTCACTGAATCCTCGTGGCTGTTTGTTCCCCCTGATTCGACCGGAGAATCACTCGACTCACCACTCCCTTCGCATCCTTGGCGAAGGAGGCCGTGACGTGCACACCATCCCGGAAGAAATCCGTTTCGCTTTTGGCGAAGATTTCGAATTTGGGCGTATCCCCAATCTGGGCGAAGAACTTGCCTCCTTCGCGGCTGAAGACAAGGAGGTAATTCGGCGCGACCTGGTAGGTTCCCGCATAGGCATCCAGCAGCGCTGGATTCATTTGGATCGCCTTTGTGCTGGTCTCTGTGCCGCTTCCGATCAGACGATAGCTGGCGCTGTCGAGCAGGTGCAGGCCGATGTCATCCACTCCATTCTGGGTGACGGAATTTGTCAGGACCACGACGCCGCGCATCCGCTGGCGATCGAAACAGACGAATGAGTTGTAGCCTCCTGTCCCTCCGGCATGACTGAAGATCAAGTTCGCGCCCTTCGCGTTGACACGCCATCCAATGCGGATTGTATTGAGCCCCTGAGTCGAACCCTGCGCGCGCTCCATTGCTGGGGCCAGCGGGGTTTTGGCCAAACACAGATTCGCGGCCAGGAACTTCAGAAGATCCTTGGCCGTGGAACGAAGCGCACCTGCCCCGGCCAAGGTGGGAAGATCCCAGTTTGAGGTGGGGACGCCCAGTTCATTGTGTCCCTGAGCCAAGCGCGCCTTCATGGATGGCGTGAGCGTGATGCGGGTGTCCTCCATTCCGAGGGGTTCGCAGATGCGGGTGCGAACGAGATCTTCGTACGTACCTTGAGCCTTCAACGTGAGGAGGTGGCCAAGCAATCCGACTCCCAGGTTCGAGTATTGGTAATGCAGACCGACATCGTATTTGAGTTGGTGATTCGATAGGAAGGCGTAGAGCTGGTCGATGGAATAGTCCGCGTAGGGATTCTGGGCATCCTTCGATTGCATGTTGTCCGGGATTCGCGGAAGGCCTGACACGTGGTTCGCCAGGCTCAGCAGCGTGATCTCATGGCCATTGAAGGTGGGCGCCTTCACGGATGGAGGAAGGTACTGCGAAATCGGGTCATTCAAATCGACTTCGCCCTTTTCGACCATGTCCGCGAGGAGGGTGTCCGTGAAGAGCTTGGTGATGGAACCGATTTCGAAAACCGTGTCGCCGTTGACTTCTGCGGTGCTGTCCAGGCTGGGTTTCCCATAGGCGATGATCCTCGTGCCTTTGGCATCGACCAGCCCCACGACGATTCCCACGTTGGATTTGGCTTGATCCACACGATCCTGGAGGATCGATCGGATCTGGGCATCCGTTAAATCCTGAGCTGCCACTTGAACATAGGCAGGGCAAACCAGGAGAGCCGTTGATATACATGCGGCTTTGAAAGGCATGAGCGGAAATCGCATGAAATCCTCCTGGGTTGTCGCCCTAAACATAAAGTAGGCCTACCCTCATGGGTGACTGATCGCCCAGTGGATTCCATTGCAGGGCTGTCCGTCTGGGAGCGCCGCTAAACGGGGAGGTGCGCTGGATCGATCCTCGGCTCTCAGAGAAAGGCGGCTTTCCACTCGACCAAACGCCAGCTGCTGACGAGCCCATGGACGACGAAGGGATCTCCTTGGATGAATTCCTCGGCCCCTTCGCGGGTGGTGAAGATGCCCATGGCGCCTTCAGGTGGATCACCCAGAGGGCCCGCGGCCACGAGCACACTCAGGTCATGGAACGCCTCGCGCCTTGCCCGGTGGGCAGGTTGGTGCTGCATGATTTGGGGCAGCGCGCCGGGGGCCCTTTCGTGGAAGGCGATGATCTTCATGCTCCCCCCATGCACAGGGCGGTGAGAAGGCCGGTGGTCATCACCTTCCATAAATGCCCGTGAGCTCCACTTGAATGGCGTTATCAACCATATAGTATTTAAGATAATAAGTTATAGATTCATCCGAATACACGACCTTCTTCTCTTCGGTTTTGGGAGCTCCCGCGGGATGAGAGCCTTCCGCCGAACCCCGACTCAGCTCCCTGCCGTAGTTGGAAATCTGCCATGCGAAGCGGGCGATCAGGGTCTGGCTGTTCTGGGGATCCTTCGACAGCTTAACGTTCAGGACGAGATCGCCGTTGTTCTGGACGGGGAGTCCCTTGGGGTCGTAGGTCAGGTAGGGCTGGGACTGGGTAAATGTGTAGGTGTTGTCCTTGCCTTCCTGGTAGGAGAGATTCCTGGTTAGCCCCGGCAGGGTGTCGTACTGGAAGTTGGGCCGCACATAGTTGTCCCCGGGCTTGATCTCGATGTCCGCGTGGTAGCGGACCACATCGCTCACCTGGTAGTGCAGGTGATGCCGGCCTACGGCAAGCGCGGTGATGGCCTTGCGCATGGGATCACCAGGCTTGCCCTCGACGATCAAGCGATCCCGGTTATCGATGATCACATCGGCCTCGATGTTGAAGCGCTCGAAGTACACGATTGGCTTCGTGGTTTCCGGGCCGGGCGGCGTTGTGGAAGGCGGTAGCTGAGGAGCCGCTCCGTTGGGTGCCGTCGCGGGTGGTGGCAGGACTGGTGGTGGGGTGAGCCGGGCCGGAACCGTGGATGGCGCGGTTGGCGGCGCTGGAACGGGCGGCACGGGGGTGGCGGGAGTCGCCACTGGAGCCGTTGCCGAGGGCGCTGCGGGAACCTCGGGCTTGGCGGCAGATTGACGGCCCCAGAGTGCGAGAAATCCCAGGATGAGCAGCCCGGATGCCAGGGCCACTCCCGCTGCGATCGCCCATTTCCGGGCGGGAGTGCCCTGTGTCGGTCGCGCGGAGGTTGTGGCTGGTAGCCCCGTGCTTCCACCAATCCCCCGGGTCAGCTGCGTGGTGTCGTCCCGCTCGAGGGCCGGCGCCGTGATCTCCGGCGAGGTCCCGTGGTCCACTTCGCCCTGCCAGGTGGGATCCTTGGCGGCCCTCAGTGCCTTGGCGAAGGCTTCCCCCGTCTGGAAGCGTTCGTCCGGTTCCTTCGCGAGGGCGCGGTCCAGAATCGACCGCGTGGCCGGGCTGATGCCGGAAAAAGTCTGCAGATCGATCGGATCGGCGGGTTCATGGATGATCTTGTAGAGGATGGTGGGAGTGGTGTCCCCCGTGAAGGGCTTGCGCCCCGAGAGGGCTTCGTAGAGCATGACGCCGACGGCGAAGAGGTCTGATCGCGAGTCGAGCTGTCCGGTACGGATGTATTCCGGCGCCATGTAGGACACGGTTCCCAGGACCATGCCCGTGACGGTCATCTCGGAATCGTTGAGGCGGGCGACACCAAAGTCCATGACCTTGGCGTGGAGGCGCTTCCCATCGCGGGTCACATGCACATTGGACGGCTTGATGTCGCGATGGATGACGCCCTTGCAGTGGGCGTAGTTCAGGCCGTCGCAGACCTGGGCGAGGACCTCCAGACTATCCAAGCGCGAAATGGCATTGGTCAGCAGCAGCTCACCCAGATCGCGGCCCTGCACGTATTCCATGGCGATGAAGAGGACCCCCTGGTCCTCGCCGAATTCATGGATGGTCACGATGTTGGGGTGGTTCAGCATTCCCGCGGCCCTGGCCTCCCGTTCGAAGCGGGCGATGGCATCGGCGCCGTGGGCCGCGACCGGAAGGATCGTCTTGATAGCGACCTGGCGCCTGAGGACCAGGTCGTAGCCGAGGTAGACCTCGCCCATGGCGCCTTGTCCCAGGAGACGCTGGATCTCGAACTTCCCAAGTCGTTCAAACATGGCGCCGCCGGATCAAAGTTGAGGAATGACCGATCTTAGCGCCTCCCGACCCCTGGGTCATGGCCAGTTTATCTGGCGTGGGGGCTGCGTCGCTGCGCATGGATTCCCCAGGGGAAGTGATTTCAAAAATATGCTTGACATCGCAATCAACCATATTATTCTATGGTTGTATGGTGAAGCGATGAACAAGCCACAACTCAACGACGCGATGATCGAGGAGGCCGGGCGGATCTTCAATGCGCTCAGTGATCCCTCCCGCCTCAAGCTCCTGAGGCTGCTCCTGGCCGCTCCGGGTCCCGTGAACCAGCGCGTGCTGGCGGAATCCGCGGGGCTCTCCCAGGCCAACACCAGCAAACACCTGGTCTGTCTGATGCAGGCGGGTTTGGTGGTGCGGGAAAAGGAAGGCAACTTCTGCTTCTTCCGTCTCAGCGACTCCCTGGTTTCCGAGGTGTGCGGGCTCGTGCGGGAGCATGTAGTGAGCCGCACCCAGACCGCCTACCAGTCCCTCCTTTGATTTTTTTATTGGGAGTATTCCTTTATGGTTAAAAAATCCATTTTTCTATTGCCTGCGATGGCGGTGGCTCTGGCCGGGCAGGACGTGCTGAGCCTGGACCAGGCCATCCAGAGGGCCTGGTCCCAGCAGCCAGGCCTCCAGGCCGGTGAGGCCATGGTGGACCGGGCCAAGGCCGAAGCGGAGGCCCAGAAGGCCCTGCGCCTGCCCACCCTCACTGCCAGCCTGGGTGTGACCCGCACGGACGAACCCATGATGTCCTTCGGCACCAAGCTGAATCAGTCGCGCATCACGCAGAACGACTTCTCACCCGCTCAGCTCAATCATCCCGATCCCATCACGGGTGCCGGTGGTTCCCTCACCGTGAGCCAGCCCATCTATGCGGGAGGCCGGTTGAATGCGGCCGCCCGCGCCGGTGCGGACATGGCGTCCGCCGAGGAAGCCTCCCAGGCCCATCGCCGTCAGCAGGTGGCGCTGGCCGTGGTGCAGGCCTATTTCGGAACCGAGGTGGCCGAGCAGGGCGTGAAGTATGCCGAAGACACGCTGCGACAGGCCCAGGAGACCGAACGCTTCGTGCAGTCCCGCGTCGATCAGGGCATGATGCTGAAATCCGAGGCAGATCGCACCCGAGCCTACCGGGCCCAGTCCGAAGCGGGCGTGATGGAAGCCCGGCAGCGCCTGTCCTCGGCCCGATCGGCCCTGGCCCTTCTCATGGGCGAGGATGGCTCCAAGGAGACATTGACCACGCCCCTGGCGGAAGCGGTTCCGGTGACCTCCGACCAGGCCGGCCAGCGCGGCGATCTGGAATCGGCGCGATTGCAGGCCGAGGCCGCTAAGGAAGGACTGCTTGCCCAGGAGGGGACATTGAAGCCCGAGGTGGGCCTCACCCTCACCGCCGGCACGGCCCGCTATACCTGGAACGACGGCGGCAACTGGACATCCGCCTCCGTGGGCGCCAAGTGGACCTTCTCCTTTGCGGAGCAGCGACGGGTTCAGGCCGCCCGAGCGGCGGTCCGGGCCGCGGAGCTGAACCTGGATTGGCAGCGGAGGCAGGCCATCCGCGAGGCTGATGAAGCTCGGCGCGCGGTGGAGACCGCCCAGGCCCGCATGGCATCGGCCAAGGTGGCGGTGGAGGCTTCGGAGTCCGTGCGCGCCATCCGCACCGCCCGCCATCGCGAAGGCCTGCTGCCCCTGGTGGAAGTGCTGGACGCCGAGACCGGCCTTTCTGGTGCCCGGACCCTGCTCCTCAGCAGCCAATTGGAATGGCGCGTGAGCCGCGCCCAGCTTGCCTTTGCCCTTGGACAGCCCGTCGAGAACGTGAAGGAGTGATCCCATGAAAAAGACCATGATCCTGGCTCTGCCTGCTCTGGCCCTGACCCTCGCCTGCGCCCGGCACGAGACCGTCGAGACCCCGGTGCTGCCCATCCGTTCCGTGAGCCTCGTGGCCCTTCAAGCTGAGGGAGGCGACGGCTGGGTGGCCGCCACCCTCACCGCCACGCAGAGGGCCGTCCTCTCCACGCGCATGGCCGCCTCCGTGCGGAAGGTGCACGTGACGGAAGGCCAGCATGTGGCCGCGGGCACGCTGCTGGTGAGCCTCGCCGATGACGATCTCCAAGGTGGCTTTAAGGCAGCGGAAGCCGCCCAGGCTTCGGCCTCGGCCTACCTCCGCCGGATCCAGGCCCTTTCGGCCCAGAACGCCTCTACGCCCACCGAGCTGGAGATGGCCCAGACCCAGAAGGCACAGGCCGATGCGGCCGTGAGCGCGGCTCGGGCCAATCTGGCCTATACCCAGATCCGTGCTCCTTTCGCGGGCGTGGTGCAGGCCCGTCACGCCAATGATGGCGATTTCGTGGGCCCCGGCATGCCCCTCGTGGAGCTGGAAGGGCAGGGCGCTGCCGAACTGCAGGGCACCGTATCCGAAGCGGAGGCCTCCCATTTGAAGATCGGCCAGAAGGTGGACTTCGAAGCCGACAGAAAGCCAGGCACCGCAGAAGTCATTGGGCTTTCCACCGGTGGCGACCCCATCTCCCATCGCAGTGCCTTCCGGGCCAGGGTGCTGAAAGACACGCCGGCCTTCCGCACAGGCACCTTCGCGCGGATCAAGATTCCGGGCGCGGTGGCGTCCGGAACGCCGGAGATCACGATCCCCAAGAGTGCCCTGGTGACCCGTGGCGAACTGATGGGCGTCTTCGTGGCCCAGGATGGCAAGGCCGTGCTGCGCTGGCTATCCCTAGGCGAGACCCAGGGCGACCGCCTGCCGGTTCGCGCGGGCCTTTCCAAAACCGACGCTGTCATCGACCAACCCGGTGACTTGAAGGATGGGCAGCCCATCGAGGTGAAGAAATGAGCGAGAAACCCCTCGGCCTCGCGGGCAGCCTTGCGAAGAACTTTCTTCGCAGCAAGCTGACGCCCCTCATCGTCCTCGCGTCCCTGCTGCTGGGCATCCTGGCCGTGACGCTGACGCCGCGGGAAGAAGAGCCCCAGATCGTCGTGCCCATGGTGGACGTCTACGTTCCCTATCCTGGCGCGAGCCCGAAGGAAGTGGAAAGCCAGATCACCACGCCCCTGGAGAAGCGGCTGTGGGGAATCCCCGGCGTGGAATACCTCTACAGCACCAGCATGCCTGGCATGTCCCTCCTCACGGTCCGCTTCAAGGTGAACGAGCCTCAGGAACCCAGCCTGGTGAAGGTCTACCAGGAGCTGATGTCCAACAGCGATGTGCTTCCCACCGGTGCCATGAAGCCGGTGGTGAAGCTGCTGACCATCGATGACGTGCCCTTCCTCACACTGACGCTGCACGGCGAGAACCAGACGCCCGGGCAGCTCCGGGCCTTGGGCGATGTGCTTGCCCGCGAGTTGAGCACCGTGCCCAACACGGCACAGGTGAAGGTGGTGGGCGGTGCGCGGCGCATGCTCCGCATCGAGCCCGACGCCGAGCGGCTGCGCAGTTTCGGGATGTCCCTGGGCGAGCTCCAGCCCGCCTTGATGACGGCCGATGCGCAGCTCCCTGCGGGTTCGCTGGTGGACCACAACCTGAACACGCGGCTCGAGGGCACCGGCTTCATGCTGGATTCCAGGGAGCTGAACCGCCTGGTGGTGGCCGTGAAGAACGGTCGGCCCATCTACCTGGGCGACGTCGCCAGGATCTCCGATGGTCCCGAACCCGAACCACCCATGGTGCTCTACGGTGACCGCACGGGGTTCGAACAGGCGGTGACCATCAGCCTGTCCAAGCGCCTGGGTACCAATGCCACCCAGCTCTCGGAGCAGGTTTTGGCGAAGGTGGAGGCCCTGCGCGGCAACCTGATTCCCCACGACTTGAAGCTCTCGGTGACCCGCAACTACGGCGAGACCGCGGGCGAGAAGAGCAACGAACTGATCCAGCACCTGCTCATCGCCACCTTCTCCGTGATCATCCTGATCCTGCTGGCCATGGGTTGGCGCTCCGCGGTGGTCGTCGGCACAGCGGTGCCCGTGACCCTCGCGCTCACGCTGCTGCTCACCTATCTCTTCGGCTACACACTGAACCGCGTCACGCTCTTCGCGCTCATCTTCTCCATCGGCATCCT
>DCFP01000046.1:85006-85159 GCA_002319925.1 Holophagaceae bacterium UBA1801
GGAGAACATCCACCGGCACATGCACTTGCCTGGCCCCCGCAAGAGCTTCGCCAAGGTGGTCGTCGAAGCCGTGGACGAAGTGGGCAATCCCACCATCCTCGCCACCTTCGCCGTGATCGCCGCCATCCTGCCCATGGCCTTCGTGCGCGGCCT
>DCFP01000001.1:0-4554 GCA_002319925.1 Holophagaceae bacterium UBA1801
TCCTTGCCCACGGGCACCACGTTCGCTTTGCAGAAGAGGATGTCCGCCGCCTGATGCACCGGATAGGTATACATCCCAGCGTTGACGCGCTTCTGGCCGGAGGCCAAGATCTCCTCCTTCACGGTGGGATTGCGGTCCAGCTCCGCGTTGGTGACCAGGGTCAGGAAGGGCACGAGCAGCTGGTTCAATTCCGGAACGTGGCTGTGCGGGAAGATGAAGGTGCGGCCGTTCCCTGGATCCAGACCCACCGCCAGGTAATCGAGCACGAGCTGGCGCACGTTCTCAGCGAGGCCAGTGCAGGTGTCCCGGTCCGTGAGCACCTGGTAGTCGGCGATGACGATGTAGGACGTGATGCCCAGCTCCTGCAGTTTCACTCGATTCCGCAAAGAACCGAAGAGGTGGCCCACGTGCAGCCGGCCCGTTGGCCGGTCCCCCGTGAGGCAGCGATGTTCACCTGGGCGCTGACGCAGGCGCGCTTCCAGGTTCCTACTGCGCATGACAGCAGCCTGGAAGGTGTCGTTGTTGTCCTTCATGATTTCCTCCAAGGAAAAGCGACGAACGTCTGAATGCGAAAAAGCCCGTCGCGCAAACGACGGGCTTGGAACGGCGGAAGGGTCTATCTAGCCCCGCGCACACCTCGCCCCTTGGTGGCACCACCACCCAAGGAGGCAATAAACGAGGCGGAAGTTCACGGATGCGTCCCCTGATCCTGTTCATTCTCGATTTGGCTTCCTGCTGTGTCAAGGCGGGCCGGATATTGACATCGTGATGAACAGAACCGATATTGTTTTATCTAAAACTTTCTTGGAGCGTCCCATGGAACGTCAATCATTCTCCGCCTGTCTCGACCTCATCCAGCGTTCGGATTTCGTCTTCGTTTCCACCCTGAACGATGGGAACGGCTTCCCCGATACGCGCGTAATGTTCAACCTCCTCAAGCTGCGTTCGGGAGCCGTGAAGGAAGGTCCTGCGCGGCTGGAAAAGCCCTTCGCCTCCTGGCTCGGCACCAATACCTCCAGCCAGAAGGTCCGGCACATGCGCAAGGATCCCCGCATCTGCCTCTACTACACCGATACCGGATCCTTCGAAGGGCTCACCCTCCAAGGCCAGGTCACCGAAGTGACCGACCCTTCCATCCGCAAGGCCATCTGGATGGACGGCTGGGAGATGTACTACCCCGGCGGCATGGATGGCGGTGATTTCACGCTCCTGCGCTTCAACCCTGAGCATGGGCGGTACTATCACGGCTTGAAGGTCACGGATTTCGATGCGGCCGTGAATCATGAAGCGATAAAACCGTGATTGGTATTTCAGTTATCCCTTTCATCCCCTTCATCCTTGTTGATCCATCATTTGTCTTATCTGAACCGTGATACCGAAAAGCAAAAACAAAGAATGCATGAACAGGGATGCAAGGGATAAAAACAAAAAAGCCCCTCCATGCTCCAGGCCCTACCCAATGAATCCTCCACACAAGCGTGAAGAGTCACCATCAAAACCAAAGACAACGGAACCCCTCGGCGAAGGTGGTGTCCTCGTCGCCCAGGCACACCAGCTTGCGGGGCGTCTATTCAGCCGGATCCTGAAGGAGCACGGCATCGATGAACTCAATCCAGCCCAGGGAAGAATTGTCTATGCTCTCTGGCGTGAGGATGGCCTGACCCAGGGTGAACTTGCCACCCGCACCAAACTGGACAAATCCACGCTGACGCTGATGCTGACGCGCCTCGAAGAGGCCGGACAGGTCGTTCGAAAAGCGGCAAGCAGCGACGCCAGGATCCGCCGCGTGTACCTCACCGCGCGCAACCGCAAGCTCCACGAGACGTACCGCGCTGCCTCCGAGGAGATGTTCAGCCACTACTACAAGGGCCTGAGAGGCTCCGAGATCGCGGTCTTCGAGTCCATGCTCCGCTTGATCATCGGCAATCTTGAAGCCGCGCTCGACTGAGTTATCATCGCCCGCCGCGAGTATACGGTTAGCGGTAAGCTATCCTCGCCGGGGAGGAACGTATGCCAGTCAAATCGGAGGGGATCCAATTCGGTGGGCAGGTGGGATTCCTGGCCCGGCCTGAGAACGCAAAGTCACCGCTGCCGGGCGTGGTGGTCATCCAGGAGATCTGGGGTGTGGACGGCCACATCGAGGATGTGGCCACGCGACTGGCCGCCGCAGGCTACACCGCCTTGGCGCCGGACCTCTACGCCGAGAACGGCCAGCGGCCGGAACCTTTGAGCCGGGAACGCATCCAGGAAGTGCAGACCTTCATGAACGCCCTGCCTCCCGCGGCCGGGGCCGATCCCGCAGCACGCGCGGCGGCACTCGCAGAGAAACCCGAGGCCGAACGCCTGCGCATCGAGACCTCCCACGTTGCCATGTTCGGCAACCTCGGGCGCCTGGGCAGCTTCGTGCCCGTTCTGCGCGCGGCCGTGCGCCATCTGCGCGAAACCGCACCCGATCAGCGAGTCGCCTGCGTGGGATTCTGCATGGGCGGGGCCCTTTCCGCCCTGCTCTCCTGTGAAGAACCGGAACTATCCGGGGCCGCCATCTACTACGGCAGCGCGCCCCCCGCCGAGCGCATCGCCGCGATTGCCTGCCCTGTCATCGGCTTCTACGGCTCCTTGGACCAGCGCGTGAACGCGGGCCTGCCCGCCTTCACGGAAGCCATGCGTGCCGCTGGGAAGGAGTTCGAGTCCCACATGTATGAGGGTGCTGCCCACGGCTTCTTCAACGACCGGCGGCCCAGCTATCATGTGGGGGCAGTGCGGGATTCCTACGCTCGCCTGCTGGAATTCTTCCGGAAGACGATCGGTACGTGATGGAGGAGTCCCTTCGCGATGTCCTGGTGATGGCAAAGCCCGCCGGGGCCCGCTGCAACCTTCGCTGTTCCTATTGCTACTACCTTTCGAAGACCCGCCTGTTCCCGGACAGTCCGGCACCGCGCATGCCGGAGGATCTGCTGGAACGCTACATCCAGCAGCGCTTGCAAGCATCACCGGGACCGGTCACCCATTTCGAATGGCATGGTGGTGAGCCCACCCTGCTGGGCTTGGACTACTTCCGCCGCATCGTCGAGATCCAGCGCTTGCACGCCCCTGCGGATCGGCAGATCACCAACGGCATTCAGACGAACGGAACCTTGCTGGACGATGACTGGGGCCGCTTCCTGCGCGAAGCTCGGTTCTCGGTGGGCTTGAGCCTCGATGGGCCAGCGGAATGCCACGATCCTTTTCGATCGACCATCGAAGGTCGCGGAACCCACGAGGACGTGGTCCACGCCTTCCACCTGCTCAGGCGCCACAAGGTCCATTGCGACATCCTCTGCGTGCTGCACCAAGGCAATGTGGATAAGCCCGTCGACGTCTATGGCTACTTCAAGCAGCTGGGCGTCACCCATCTCCAGTTCCTGCCCCTCGCGGGCCCGGGCGCCGCGGATCCGAAGCTACTCGGCGAATTCCTGTGCCGGGTCTTCGATGAGTGGATCCGCCACGATCTCGGCCGCATCGTCATCCAGCTTTTCGACGAGGCCCTCCGCCCCGCCCTGGGTCTTCCCCACGCCCTGTGCCATTTCCGGGAGACCTGCGGCGACGTGCTCGTGCTGGAGCACGAAGGGGGACTCTATGCCTGCGACCACTTCGTGAATCCGGAACACCGGATCGGCTCGCTGCGGGAGCAACCTCTCGCGAAACTCCTGCATAGCCCTGCCCTGACGGCTTTCGGCATGGCCAAGCGCGACCGGCTACCGAAGGTCTGCCGTGCCTGCGATGTGCTCGCTTGGTGTAATGGCGGATGCCCCAAGGACCGCGACCCTGAAACAAACCTCAACGTAATGTGTCCCGCGTATCAGCGATTCTTCCGCCATTGCAAGCCCATCATGGCGCGGCTGGCGGCCCATTGGAAATCCGGAAGGCCCTTGAGCGAGTTCGGGAAGCGCCGGCCAAGAGCTTGACCAGTCGCCTGCAATGACGTTTGCCTTCTATCGGAAAGAGGCCTGGATCGCTCCAGGCCTCTGCATTCATCGCCCTTGAGCAACTATTGGAGAGTGATATCGGAAACGCGCGCACCGGCGAAGTGGGTGTTCGAATCGCTGGTGAAGCGCACGTGCACGGCCACGTTGTCCTGTCCCGCGAACTCCGACAGGTCCACGGAATAGCGCGCCATGTCTGCCTTTCCACTGAGGGAGAACAGGACCTTCTTGGAGGCGTTGTTGGTCACTTGGACTTCCACGAAATCCCAGCCCTCCTCCGTGTCGCACTGCAGCCCGAATTCCAGCTTGGCTGTGGTTCTCCCCCGGAGATCAAGGAAGAGGATCGCATCCGTGTCCAGTCCATCCTGGTAGTTGGGGTCATAGCCCACCTGCAGATAGGGCTTGGCCAGCTTCCAGCCCGTGTCCGCCGTGGCGGTGCCCTGGTTCACGATGTTGAGCGGAGCCAGGCTGTCGGCCGTCGAAAAGTCCAGCTTCAAGCCATTGGCGCCGGGTGTCACCTTGTCTCCGAGCAGCGTGATCCGGCGTTTCAGGTTCCAGAGTTCATGATCCCGCCGATCCACTCCTACGAAGG
>DCFP01000001.1:4800-19028 GCA_002319925.1 Holophagaceae bacterium UBA1801
ATGACCCCGCCGATCCACTCCTACGAAGGTGAGCCGGAAGATCTGGCCATTGGGGATGTCCGATGGGTAGGCGTAGTGGAGCTGGGAGGGAATGCGCCCCGCGTTGACGGTGATCCGGTCCCGGAGCACATCGTTCACGTAGACCAGCACGGTAGGTGTGTTGGTCACGCTGAGCGGGAAAGAGCCTGCGCTGCGGAGCAAAAAGAGCTCACTGCCTTTGTCCTCGGCCAAGGCCGAAGCTTGGTAGAAGAATTTTCGCTGAGCCAGGCTGCGAGTGATCTTCAGCGCCTGTTCGGCGCCGCCGGTGACCAGGTCGCTGGCCGTGCAGCTTGCATCGACATCCGCTTGGCCACCGTAGTCTTCGATCAGTTGCCCCGCATGGGCACCGAAGCGGATGGTCTGGCGCCAGGCTACACGCATGGCGTGATCCGTGGGCAGCTTGGTGAACACGTCCGGCAGCGTGTAGTCCACGAACCACTGCTGGGTGATGACATTCGCGCCGCCGGCGCCTGTCCGCGGGTCCTGGCCGTATATCAGCGCACCGTTGTTGTCCTGCATGCTGCAGGTGAACATGTCCGTGGCCGAGTAGCAGTTCGCGTTCGTCAGGAGCGCCACGGGTTTGTAGTAGCCTTCGCCCAGAAGGTTCGCATCGAAGTCGGTGGTGAACTGGGCGGTACCTGTATAGACCTGGCCATTCCCGTGGGCGTCATTGACGGTCTTCAGGAAGTCCGGATACCAGCTTCCCACATCCGTGTTGTTGAAGATGCGGTAGTTCAGGTCGTTGTTGAGGAGACGGAAACCGAGCACCTGCGCGTTCTTGTGGGCGAACAGCTGCGGTAGTTTGTCGGCCAGTTCGATGTAGCCGCCGCCGTTGTCGCGAACATCGAAGATCAATCCGTCGGTGCCTGCCAGATCGCTCAGCAGGAGGCGCCTCACCTCGTCGATGACCAGCTGGACATTGTTCACACTGAAGGTGGTGAGCCGGATGTACCCGAAGGTGCCGTAGGCGTTCAGGATCGTACCGTAGGTGAGATTGGGATCGAGCGTCGGAAGATTCGGGTAAACGGAAGATGCCTCGAGTCCGTTGGCCTTCAGGAGCGAGCGATAGTCCTGCTGTTCCGGATCCATGGCCAGATCGATGCGCGGCTTGGAAGTCGGCGCTCCCGGCAATGCCTTCATCCGCAGGGCGGGCTCCGTCCACTGGGTCAGCCACGGCACCGTGATCGTGTAGTAATCCCCCCGGGCGCTGGATCCATAGGCCTTCATCAGCAGCTTGACCGTATTCTCCTGGGGGACTTCCCGGGACAGGTGATTACGGGTGGTCATGTTGACGAGGGCCCGGGAGAAGCCGCCGAACTCGTTCGCTCCCTGGGCCCAGGAATACATCTCATGGGCGGCCAGGTAAACGGGCTTCCCGCTGTACATGACCACTTCGTCACCCAGGGCGGGAACCCGCTGGCCCGGCGCGTACTGGGCGAACTGGTCCGGATTGACGGAGGCTACACGCACCTCGAAGGGATTCCATCGCCCTTCGGTCCTCGCGAAGGTGAGAGGAAGGAAACTGATGTAGCGATTGTGGGGAGACGGGAAGTAGTAGTTGAGGTGGCGGTCGCGCTGCTTGTTGAAGATGCGGGCGATCTGGTATTCCAGATCCTTTGTGTTCAGCGTGTCGACCTTGTCCACCACCTTCTGGATGTCCGAGGCTGGATCGGTCTGATGGTAGTAGACCGGCTTGTGGTAACGGTGCACGTAGAGGTCGCGCAGGAATACCTGCGCCTGGTTCGCGATGGTGGATTTGTCCGCGGACGACAGCTCAGGAATGACGATCTGATCGCGGACGGTGGACAGGGGCGCCACTTGGGTTGCCTGTCCGTGGACGATCGAGGGCATGAGCAGCAGGCCCATGCAGAGAGGCAAGGTTTTGAATCGAACCATATTCATTGAATTCCCTTTGGGCTGATGGGGTGGCTGGGCCGCAGGACCGGGCCGGAACGCGCCGCGGTGTTGCGGATTCCATGGGTATCCTCCTGGAAGAAGATGAACACGCAGATGCTTGGCTCGCGGCACGCGCCTGCAGGCGGCGGCCGGAGGACGTTCATCCCCAGGGACACGGATTTCTTCAAGGCCCACCGATGCATCCAGCACCTTCCAAATACCTGGAGAGATCGAAGCCCATGGCACACAAACCCTCGCCAGGTGATTGGCTTCACCCGAACTAGAGGTATCGCGCGCGCAGACGGGATGTAAGGCTGCAGATTTCCAGCAATGAATGAGAAACCGCGCATTCGCGCAGTGCCCGTTCATCTATGGATTTTGAGTGCATTCATCTTGGTACGGCGCGGTATGCCTTGGAAGACGAATCTCACGTCGAAATGAAAGCCAGCGGTTGTCATAAAAAATTGGGCCTTGCTGCTCACCTTCCCACGTGAGACAAAGCCGCTAATTTGCGCTGGCCCGCCTGGCTTCCAGCGCCGAGGCTTCCCGCTTCCATCGGGGAAGCCCCACCAGGAAGGCGATTCCGCCCAGGAGACTGCCCAGCCCGCTCACTGCCACGATGGCGGGTTCGTTGAAGTGCAGGCGCGCCAGGAGGCTCACCAGGAGGCCCCCCAGGGGCACCATACCCAGGAACATGACCATGTGCAGCGACATGACGCGGCCGCGGAAGGCATCGGGCACCATCATCTGCAGCAGGGTGTTGGTGGAGGACATCTGGACCATGAAGGCATAACCCACGGGCATCAGGAGCAGCGCCGACAGCAGCAGGGACCGGCTGAAGGCGAAGGCCAGGAGACTGATTCCGAAGAGGAGCGAAGAGGCGGCAATCCAGTGCCACAATCCGTGGTAGCTCTTCCTCAGCGTCAGCGACACGGCACCCGCGAGCGCGCCCACGCCGGAGACGCACATGAGCCAGCCCAAGGCACTGGGACCGCCGCTCAGGATGCGATCCGCGAAGATGGGCATCAGCACGGAATAGAAGGTGCCCAGCAGGCTGCACAATCCCAGCAGCAGGAGCAATCTACGGATGGGCAGGCAATGACTGGCGAAGGAAAACCCCTCGGCCATGCGCTTGAGGGGCGAGGCGGAAGCACCCTGCGGACGCGGCTTGGGCCGCTTCACCATCTTCATGAGCGCGGCGATGACGGCGATGTAGCTGATGGAGTTCAGGACGAAGCACCAGCCCTCTCCCACCATCGCCACCAGCAAACCCGCCACCGCAGGGCCCAGCACCCGGGCACAGTTGACCATGCTGGAGTTCAAGGCGATGGCGTTCATGAGATCTTCCTTGGGCACCGCCTCGGCGGCGAACACCTGGCGGCCGGGATTGTCCGCGGCGTTCACCGTGCCCAGCAGAAAGGCGGAGGCGATGACATGCCAGAGCTGCACGTGATGACTCAGGGTGAGCAGCCCCAGAAACAGCGCAAGGAACATGGCTATTGTCTGGGTTGCCAGCAGCAGGCGCCTGGTCGGTATGTGATCCGCCAGCAGACCTCCCACCGGCGCGAATACCAGCATCGGAATCTGGCCGATGAACGTGATCATGCCAAGGGCTGCGGCACTGCCCGTGAGGCGGTAGATGAGCCACGTCTGGGCCACCATCTGCATCCAGGTGCCGATGAGGGAGATCATCTGGCCCGAGACGAAGAGCCGGAAATCCCGATGGTTCAATGCGCGCAGCGAGGAAGGAAACGTCATGTTCGTTTTTCTGTTCAGCGGATGGCCTTGGGATACATCCAGGAGCCCAGCATGATGAGACCGATCAGCACCAGCAATTCGACGCCGAGATCAAGGCTGATGCCCATGCTGCTCTGGCCGCCGCGGATCATCAGGGTCCGCAGCGCGTCCACCTGGTAGGTGAGCGGGTTGATCCGCGCCACCAGCTTCAGCCACGCCGGCATGAGGCTCAGCGGGTAGATGGCGTTGCTCGCGAAGAAGAGCGGCATGGTGAGTACCTGGCCGATACCCATGAAGCGCTCCCGGGTCTTGACGATGCAGGCGATGACCAGCGAGAAGGTGGAGAAGATCGCCGCGCCCAGGACGATGAAGAGCAGCATGCCCATGATGGCCACCGGCGAGAAGTTGAGGTGGGCACCCATGAGCAGGCCCAGCAGGCTCACGATGATGGCCTGGGACATGGCCCGCAGCCCCGCCGAGATGGCCTTGCCCGTCACCAGTGCGCCGCGGTAGGCGGGACTCACGAGGAACTTGTGGAGCAACCCCAGGTCGCGCTCCCAGATGAGCGCAATGCCGTAGAAGATGGCGATGAACAGGACGCTCTGGGAGAGGATCCCCGGCACCATGAAATCGAGGTAGCTGAGAGAGCCTGTTGGAATGGCCCGGGCGCGGTTCATGACCACGCCGAAGATGCAGAGCCAAAGAATGGGCTGGATGGCTCTGGTCACGAGCTCCGTCGGATCGCGCTTGATCTTGCGGGTCTCGATCCAGGCGATGATCAGCACCTGTTTCACGAAATCGCGGCATGCCTGCACCCCACGCAGAAGCGCGCCATCTCTTGTGCTCTGATGCGCGTCAGCCAAGGCGGCGGGCCGTGCGTCGTGTCCTTGCGGTGTCACGGTACGTTCCTCCTGTGTCGATGGAACTGCCTGCGAAGAAGACGAAGGCGTCGTCCAGGGTCTCCGCTTCGTCCGCCTCGGACTTGAGCTGGTCGGGCGAACCCAGCGCGACGACCTTGCCCTGGTGCATGATCGCCACCTGGTCGCAGAGCATCTCGGCCTCTTCCATGTAGTGCGTGGTGAGCAGTATCGTGGCGCCGAAGGAAGTCTGCAGTTCCTTCACGTGATCCCAGACCGCGCGCCGGGCCACGGGATCCAGGCCGACGGTAGGCTCGTCGAGGAAGAGCACCGTGGGGCGATGCAGGATGGCCTGGGCGATTTCCAGACGCCGGATCATGCCACCGGAATAGCGCTTCACCAGCGTATCCGCGGCATCCGTCAAGCCGATCATCTCGAGGGCCTGCTCGATCCGCCTGATGCGTTCCTGGCGCGGGACCGAATACAGGCGCGCGAAAACGATGAGGTTTTCCCGGCCCGTGAGGGTCCCGTCCACGGAGAGGAGCTGCGGCACATAGCCGATGGCCCGCCGCACCTCCCGGGGCTGCCGCTGCACATCGAACCCGGCGACCGTGGCGTGCCCCGAGGTGGGCTCCAGCAGCGTGGTGAGCATCTTGATGGTGGTGGTCTTGCCGGCGCCATTGGGGCCGAGGAGCCCGAAGATGCTCCCCGTGGGAATGGACAAATCCAGGTGGTCCACGGCCAGCAGATCACCGAAACTGCGGGCGAGTCCTTCGGTCCGGATGGCCTCGGCGACTACCGGCCGAGCCTTGTCGGGTGTGGTTTCCAAGGGGTTCACGATTGCGTTTCCTCCGAGAGGATGCGGCGGAGCACATCCATGGCGCTGGCCAGGATCTGGAGGTCGGCGGGGCTCGTACCGTCCAGATGCGCGGCCAGGAAGGACCGTGCCCGCCTGCGGGCCTTGTCCATGAGCGACGCGCCGGTGGAGGTCAGGCTCAGCACCACGCGCCGGCGTTCCTCAGGATGCGTCTCGCGCTCGATCCAGCCCCGCTTCACCAGACGATCCACCATGGCCGAGGCCGTGGCGTCCTTGACGCCCAGATGCTCCGACACGGCCGAAAGGGAGGCTCCGCGCCGATGCCCCAAGAAGGCCAACACCCGGAACTGAGGCACGGACAACTGCTCCTCCGAAGCCCCCCGCATCTCACGCCGGATCGCCCGCATGACCATGGGTACGGTCTCCAGCACCCGCCGGGCGCAGGTCTCCGCGTTCATGTTCCCGTCATCCTTGGGCTTCCTGGCGGCTGGGCTCATCACTTCGCTCCCATAACAGTTAGCTAAGCTAAATGTATATCCGCGGAAGGTCTCTGTCAATGCAACACCATGAACCACCTTGGTTCCAGGAATCGTGCATCCATGCGCAGAGGGTGGCCTTGCCGGGCCATGGAAGATGGATTCGCTGTCGGTCAGAATGTAGTCAGACAACCAATCGTTTCACCTCAGAGCCATACATGAAAACATGTCCGTTGAGTTCCACCAGTTCGACAATCAGATTTCACGATTTACCCGGGTCTGGCATCCCGCTTGTTTTCATCCATGGGCTTGGTTGCGCATCTTCCTGCGATTACCCTCCGGTCGCTTTCGATGAGGCACTGCGTGGGCGGCGATGCATGCTCGTCGACCTACTGGGTTCAGGCTTCAGCGACAAGCCTCCGTCCTTTGGATACTCCGTCAAAGATCACGCCTTGTGCATCCTTGATTTAGTCACCTCTCTAAGGCTCACAAATATTGATCTTTACGGTCATAGCATGGGCGGCGCCATCGCTATTGTGGCGTCCTCACTCCAGACAGGTTTGGTTCGCCGGTTGATCGTCTCCGAGCCTTCTCTCGATCCAAGCCCCAGTCTCTTCATCCACTCCATTGCCGAACAAGACGAATTGGTCTATGTTTCGCACGGTCATGGCAACACGATTCGTTCTGCGACCAAAGAAGCGGATCCGGTTTGGAATGTGTGGGCCGGATCCATGTCAGTGTCATCCCCTATCGCCATACATCGAGAATGTCGGTCCCTGGCCGAAGGCGGCGCGCCATCCTGGCGAGAGCTTTTGTTCTCGCTTTCGATGCCACGGACGGTGATATTCGGAGAACATTCCCTTCCACACCCCGACCATTCGCATTTTCCCAAAGCCGGCCTAGCGGTTGACGTCGTCCCGGAGGCCGGACATTTGATGGCGTGGGAGAACCCTTCAGGCCTAGCGCAGGCCATTCGGCGAGCGCTCATTTGATGATTTCGCCAACCAATGCGAGTGGTTCGTCTCTGCCAGTTGTCCGAATATCTCTCCAAGTCGTTCCTGCAACCTCTCCTGGAGTTTCTATCCCCGGGGTCTCAACCACGAGCATCACCTGTTGCCTGTGCATCCCCCTTGCATGGCTATAACTCGCGATCAAGTCCATCACGGTTCTCTTTCATGCGTGGTTGCCGACTCGCCCACTCGAGTCTCTTCGATGGACTCCCGCTTAACGCCTCTCGAGAGGCAGTTCGAGAACAATCATTGGCGATGAATTCCATGAGCCAGCGGCCGTGAACATGTCTGGAGAGATGACGCCATGAGTTTGTTGCAGCGCATCAGCGACTTCTTCAAACCGGTACCATCCACCGAGGCTTTCATCGATGCCGTGAGTCGCAGCAAAGTGCATCGCATGTCAGTCCGCGCTTGTCTGAAGCTTTCGATAAGGCAAACCCGGGCTGATCGGGAACCACCCAGCAATCCATCCTTGATTCAAACTGCGCTTGCTGAATCCTCAGACAGCCCGCCATTGAGCGCGACCGAAACTCCGATCGACTGGAACAAATTGCCTCTCAACGACGCCATTATTCCGATCTGTTTCTCTTGATCGGCCGGTTTGTATATTCAACCTGTTCCCTTCATTGAAGCCGCGAGCCGACACACTTAAAGCCTGGATGAGCCAGCGGAAAATCAAGAAAAAGGAGATCCCCATGTTTGCTCGATCCCGCCTCCTGGGAGTGCTGCTCCTCGCGGCCACACTGGCTCCTGCTCAGCAAGCGACCATGGATCCGGCCATTGAAGCGCGGATCAAGCAGGTAGAAGACGGAGAGTTCACAAGTGATGGGCAGGCGCTTTCCAAGCGAATGGAAAGGTACAAGGTTCCCGGTGTGAGCATCGCCGTCATCAACGGCGGCAAGATCGAATGGGCGCGAGGGTACGGATTGAGGGATTCTGCGGAAAAAAGGGGGGTCGACCCCTCCACATTGTTCCAGGCATCCTCTATCAGCAAGTCACTGTCTGCCGTGGGCGTGATGCACCTGGTTCAGAACGGGACTCTTCGTTTGGATGAGGACGTGAACCAAACCTTGAGTTCCTGGAAGGTCCCAGAAAATCCTTTCACCGCTGAACAGAAGGTCACGCTCCGTCGCTTGCTGAGCCACACCGCGGGCACCACCGTCCATGGATTCGGGGGATATGCCGAGGGCGAACCGATTCCAACGTTGATTCAAATTCTCCAGGGAAGCAAGCCGGCCAATTCGAAGGCCGTTGTGGTGACCATCACGCCGGGAACCAGCTTCGGCTATTCAGGGGGCGGCTATGAGATCACGCAGCAGTTGATCGCGGATGTCACTCACGCTCCGTTTCCTGAGTTCATGCGAAAGAATGTGTTGGAACCCATCGGAATGAAGGACAGTTCTTACGATCAACCCTTGAATCCTGCCCTCGCAGAAAGGGCTGCTGCTGGCCATTCTGAGCATGGAAAACCACTGAAAGGGAAATGGCACACCTACCCTGAAATGGCCGCGGCCGGACTGTGGACAACCCCTTCGGATCTCTGCCGATTCATCTTGGAATTCCAGCAAGCCGCGCATGGGAAATCAGAGCTCGTGATCACCTCGGAGAGTGCCAAGCAAATGCTCACGCGGCAGAAAGACAACTATGGGTTGGGTCTCGGACTCAATGGATACGGCCCGACGATCTGGTTTGCACATGAAGGCGCGAACGAGGGTTTTCGCGCCGTGTTCATCGGTTTCCTCGAAACGGGCCAGGGTGCAGCGATCATGACCAATGGCGAGAACGGGGACTATGTTTACGGACAGATCTTGAAAAGCCTGGCCCACATCTATCACTGGCCCTGGCCTTGATGAACGCGGATTCACCCAGCGATGCTCGCTAATAGCTTCATCGAAAGGGCAAAATCATGCAGGTAAAAACTCAGTTCCTTTCTCTTCTGATCGGCACCACGGCATTCGCTCAAACCGCGCCACTCAGTACCAATCGCACGCCAGGTCAAGCCTGGACCGACCCCGCCACGGGCATCGAACTGCGTTGGATTCCGGCGGGTAGCTTCACCATGGGTTCACCCTCCGATGAACCCGGGCGATTCGACAACGAAGATCCTCAGCATGCTGTGAGGATCAGCCGAGGGTTTTGGATGGGCGCGTTTGAAGTAACCCAAGGGCAATACGAAACCGTCATGGGCGCCAATCCTTCGCATTCCCGCCAAGCAGGAACCCGAGCACCGGTGGATACGGCTTCCTGGGACGACGCACACGCGTTCCTTTATCAACTCAATGCCAAAGGCGAATCCGTGGTGTATAGCCTGCCCACGGAAGCCCAGTGGGAATACGCCTGCCGGGCGGGAACCACTAGCACCTGGTACGCCGACTTGAACACCATCGCCTGGTACAGCTTCAATAGCAACGGCACCACCCATCCCGTGGGCCAGAAGCAGGCGAATGCTTGGGGTCTCTACGATATGCTGGGAAACGTTTGGGAATGGTGCCAGGACTGGTACGGGGACTACCCTTCCGGTTCCAGCACGGATCCTTCTGGACCCACAAGCGGCACGAGCCGTGTATTGCGAGGCGGTTCCTGGCTTCTCCCTGCCTGGTGCAGCCGGGCGGCATGCCGCCGCGGAGGCGTCCCCTCAGTGCGAGTGGATCACTATGGCTTCCGGGTGGTGGCTATTCCCCGGGTTTCCCAGTAGGAATTGAGAAGCTGCCCACGGCATCGCCCTACATCATCATCTTGTGCGGCAGGCTCTCGATGCGGGCGGCGGGTGTGATGATCTGGTAGTTGAGCTTGCGCTGGAGTTCGCGGATGGTGTTGGCGCCGGCGTAGGTCATGCCGGAACGCAGGCCCCCCACGATATCGGCCACGATCTGTTCTTCGTCCTCGCGGTAGGGCACCTTGGTGGAAACGCCCTCGGCGGTCTTCCAGTCCGTGAGCCCGCCCATGTAGTCCTCGGCCACTTCGCGGCTGGCCATGCCGCGGTAGACCTTGTGGGTGGCCTTGCCGTTCTCGTCGAAGATGGGCTCGCCCGGCGTGGGCCGCGTGCCCGCGAGCATGCCCCCGATCATCACAAAGTCGGCGCCGAAGGCCAGGGCCTTCACAATATCGCCAGGGGTGCGGATGCCACCGTCGGCCACGATGGAACGGTCCGCTCGAGCGCACTCGGCGATGGCCGTGAGCTGCGGCACGCCGAAGCCGGTCTTGATGCGGGTCGTGCACACACTGCCGGGACCGATGCCCACCTTCACGATGTCCGCCTTCACGGAGGCCAGGTAGTCGGCGCCCGCGTAGGTGGCCACGTTGCCGGCCATGATGCACTCGTTGGGCAACATCAGGCGCATGCGCTTGATCATCTTGCCCACGTACTTAGCGTGACCATGGGCCACATCCACGCAGAAGTACTGGGCGCCCGCGTCCCGCAGAGCTTCGACGCGCTCCATCTCCTTCTCGGAGGTGCCCACGGAGACGAAGACCTTCGTGGTGCAGCGCTTGAACATCGCCAGGTTCTCTTCGACGGTCCCGAAGCGGTGCAGCGTGCCGATGCCGCCCTTCCCGCCGATGAAGTTGGCCATGGCATCGCCGGTGATGGTGTCCATGTTGGCGGTCATGACGGGCAGATCCAGGGTCAGCTTGCCGGTCTTGTCGGTCATGGAGATATCCACGATCCGCCGGGATTCGTGGTGGTTGTAAGCAGGAATCAGGAGGACATCGTCGAAGGTGATGGCGGTTTCAGACATGGGAATCCCTTGGATGAATTCGTGGGGGTTCAGGCTGTGCGAAGGTCACAGGACCATCGTGACCCCAGTTCCGGGCACAAGTCATGAAGTTTACCGCGAAGTGAAAAATTTGGATTGTCAAATTCCGGCACTCACTGGCGGAGTCGGCGGCGTGCACCGATTCTTCGTGCAATTCGCCTCCGTTCATGTGATTCGTGAAGGATTGAGTGTCCCGGATCATGCCCCGCCTTGTCTTCATCACGCCTCCCTTGATCAAGCCCTCCGAGCCCGGCCTCTCGGCGGCCGCCGCGGCGCAGTGGTTCCGCCAGCGGGGCGTGGACGCATCCGCATTGGATGCCAGCATCGGCTGGTACCGGCACACTTTGGCCCTGCCCAACCTTGAAGCATTGTTCGAGCAGGCGGAACAGGACTGCTACTCAGACAGCTCCTTGAATACCTTCCGACAGACCCTCCGGCATGCTGCTTCGCCTGTCCATCCATTGCGCCGCGCCGAGACCTACGCGGATCGGCGACGATACAGCTCCGCGGCCAACCACCTGGTCAACACCCTGCGCTTGGCCTCCATTCCCACGCCAGGTTTCCATCTCCGCGTGGCGGATCTGGAGATCGAGCACCGGCGCCCCCATTGTTCGGCGGATCTCGAAGCCGTGGCCCAAACGCCAGGGCCCTTTGATCGCTATTTCGTGGATGAACTGATACCTCATCTTGAAGAGCGCGGCACCACCCACCTGGCAATCTCGCTGACCTTTCTGAACCAGGCCTTCGCGGCCTTCCGGCTGGCCTATCTCCTGCGGGAACGCATGCCGTCCGTACACCGATGGCTGGGCGGACCACTAATTGACTGTTGGTCAGCAATGGAGGCAGATCTGCACCAGCCGGCCTTCGGCTTGTTCCACCGGGTCTTCCCGACGGTTTCCGAACAGGCGATGAATGCGCTGGTCGAGGAATTGGACGGTGAACCCACTGCCCATCGAAACGTGCTGACCCCGGATCTGGATGGCGCCCCCTGGGATGACTACTTCGTGCCGATGCCCACGGTGCCCGCGGCCCTGGGCCGAGGCTGCTACTGGCGCCGCTGCACCTTCTGTCCCGACTACTTGCACCCGTCCTACCGCCCCGGCCACCGGCACGCGCTTGCGCAATGGCTGGTGGGTGTGGCCAAGCGGTTCCCCAAGGGCGCCATGCTGCATCTCACGGATTCAGCCTTGCCGCCCACCTGGCTGGAAACCGTCGCCGACACGATTCGAGAGAAGAAGCTACCCCTGCGGTGGCATGGCTTCGTGCGCATGGAGCCTCGTTTCGCGGATCCAGCCTTCATGCATCACCTCGCCGAGGGTGGCTGCGCCATGCTCCAGTGGGGACTGGAAACGGCATCGCCCCGGCTCCTGGAAATGATGGACAAGGGCGTCACCGCCGAGCAGGCGCGGGCCGTGCTCCGGGCCAGCACCGCCGCGGGAATCCGGAACCACGCCTACCTGTTGTTCGGTTTGCCCACGGAAACGGATTTCGACCGGGATGCCACGCTGGCCTTCGTCCAGGAGGAAGCCGAGACGCTCCACGCCTTGAACACATCCCTCCTGAATCTGCCCAAACGCAGCCCCATGCACGCGAACCCCGAGCGCTACGGCATCACCGCCCTCAGCCCTTTCGGCAACGAGACGGACCTCTCGCTCTACGACGATTTCCGCTGCGGACACTCCCATCCGAGACTCGAAGCGCGCCACTGGCTGGGGGGACGCTTCTTCAAGGATTCGCTCGTGAAGGGCATTCTCGGGAACCTGAACGATCCCTTCAAGGAGAACCATTCCTGCTTCCTGCCAAAACGTTGAGGAAGGATGAAACCACGAATCGCACGAATCAGGGCGAATTCCACGAATCAATACGTGTGAATTTGTTTTGATTCGTGCGATTCGTGGTTCCCGCCTAGGCCGACTTCGCCACAGCCTCCAACTTCGCCAGCCACGGCGCACGTTCCGCATCCGTGACGAAACTTCCCAGCAGGCTGTTGCGGGCGATGGTGACGAGTTCGTTCTTCGAAAGCTTCAGCGCCTTGGCGGTTTCCAGGTAGTTCTGGCCGATGTAGCCGCCGAAGTACGCGGGATCATCGGAGTTGATGGTCACCCGCAGGCCCGCACCCAGCATGCGTTTCAGGCTGTGCGTGGACAGATCCGGAAACACGCGCAGCTTGAGGTTCGACAAAGGACAGACAGTGAAAGGGATCTTCTCCTTGGCAAGGCGTTCCACGAGGGCGGGATCATCAGTGACCCGCACGCCGTGGTCGATGCGTTCCACGTGCAGGAGGTCCACGGCATCCCGGATGTAGTCCGCCGGACCTTCCTCGCCTGCGTGGGCAACGAGGTGCAGGCCCAGCTCCCGGCACTTGGCGAACACGCGCTGGAACTTCGCGGGGGGATGGCCTTTCTCTGAGGAATCCAGGCCCACGCCGTGGATGCGCGACAGGTGCGGCACCGCTTGTTCCAGCGTGCGGAAAGCATCTTCTTCCGGCAAGTGACGCAGGAAGCAGAGGATCAGGCGAGAGCTGATGCCCAGCTGGGACTGGGCTTCCTGGCAGGCCCGCTCGAGGCCATCAAGCACGGTCTCGAAGGCGAGGCCGCGTGCCGTGTGCGTCTGGGGATCGAAGAAGATCTCCGTGTGGACCACCCCATCCACCTTGGCCCGATAGAAATACGCCATGGCGAGGTCATGGAAATCCCGCTCGTGGATGAGCGCCGCAGCTCCTGCGTAGTAGATGTCCAGGAAGGACTGCAGGTCCGTGAAGGCGTAGGCAGCGCGCGTCTCCTCGACATTCGCATAGGGCAGCTTCACCCCGTTCCGCTGCGCCATCTCGAACATGAGCTCAGGTTCCAGGGAACCCTCGATGTGCAGATGGAGCTCTGCTTTCGGCAGCGCGCGGATGAATTCGTGGAGTTCCATGGGAAGTCTCGTCATTAAAATGGCAATACAGCACCGCAGAGGGCGCAGAGACAAAAGTGCAAGAGCGCAGAGGAAAAGAGATCAGGTTTTATTTCTGTTCTCCGCGCTCTCCCTTCTCCTTTGCGCTCTCTGTGGTGAATCTTTTCCGTTGGGCTTCGCTAGTTCGTGGGCAGCTTGGAATTGACGCCCTGGACGAAGAAATCCATCTTCTGCATGTCCTCGTCAGCCATGTTCTTGCCGGCAGGCACGCGCACCTTGCCGTCCTGATCGACGACGGGGCCCGCGAAGGGATGGAACTTCCCGGCCTTGATCTGGGCTTCCAGCTTGTTGACCTCGTCCTGGACCTTCTTGGGCACCTGGGTGCTCATGGGGGCCATCTTGATGAAGCCCTCCTTCAGGCCGCCCCAGATGAAGCCGGTCTTCCAGGTTCCGGCCATGACATCGCTCACCACCTTGGTGTAGTAGTCGCCCCAGGTGAGGAGGACACCGCCCAGCTGCCCTTTGGGGGCGTACTTCAGCTCATCGGAGTTGTAGCAGAACACTTTCACGCCCTTTTCTTCCGCGGCCTGGTTGGTGGCGGCGGAATCGGTCTCGTGGGTCAGCATGTCCGCCCCCTGGGTGATGAGGGCCAGAGCGGCCTCGCGCTCCTTGCCGGGATCGAACCAGGAGGTGGTCCAGATGACCTTCACCTTGGCATTGGGGTTGACGCTGCGCATGCTCCGGGG
>DCFP01000170.1:0-6981 GCA_002319925.1 Holophagaceae bacterium UBA1801
GTGGGCGATGAAGAGGTAGGTGAGCCCTTTTCTGCGCTGCAGGGCCGCGAGCAGATTCAGCACCTGGGCCCGGATGGAGACGTCCAGGGCTGAGATGGGCTCGTCGGCCACGATGAGTTCCGGTTCCATGATGAGCGCCCGGGCGATGCCGATGCGCTGACGCTGGCCGCCGGAGAACTCGTGGGGGAAGCGGTTAGCGAACTCGGGCAGGAGGCCCACTTCCAGCAGAGCCCGCTGGACCTTGGCCCGGCGTTCGGCCTCGTCGAGCTTGCCGTTGATGTTGTAGAGACCTTCCGAAACGATGTAGTCCACCTTGGCGCGCTCGTTGAGGGAGGCCATGGGATCCTGGAAGATCATCTGGATGCGCCGCACCACCTCCCGGTCCAGCTCCGGTGCGATGCGGCCGTCGATGCGCTGGCCCTTGAAACGGATCTCCCCGGTGGAGGCGTGATTGATACGCACGATGGCACGCCCGATGGTGGTCTTGCCGGAGCCCGATTCGCCCACGAGGCCGAAGGTCTCACCCTTGTACACGGAGAAGTTCACGTCCTTCACCGCCGTGAAGAGGCCGCCCTTCACATGGAAGTCGACCCGCAGGTTCCGGACCTCGAGCAGGGTTTCTCGTTCGCTCACGAGGCCCTCCGTGCGTATTTGGCCTTGAGGGCCCGGATGGCCGCCGGGGGCTCCACCTTCGGCGAGCGCGGGTCCAGGAGCCAGGTGGAAGCGTTGTGGGTGGGACTCACCTGGAAGAGGGGAGGCTCGTGCAGGAAGTCGATCTTCAGGGCCCGGGGATTGCGTGGCGCAAAGGCATCGCCGCGGATCTCGTTGAAGAGGTTCGGCGGCGTTCCGGAAATGGAGTAGAGGTCCTGGCCTTTGATCCCCAGCTGCGGCAGGGAGGATAGCAAAGCCCAGGTGTAAGGGTGTTGCGGGTCGTAGAAGACCTCCTCCGCCGTGCCCGTCTCCACGATCTTCCCTGCGTACATCACCGCCACGCGGTCCGCCACGTTGGCCACCACCCCCAGATCGTGGGTGATGTAAATGGCCGTGAAGCCGAAGTCCTTCTGGAGACCGCGGATCAGCTTGAGGATCTGGGCCTGGATCGTCACATCGAGCGCCGTTGTGGGCTCGTCGCAGATGAGGATGCGGGGCCTGCAGGCCATGGCGATGGCGATGACCACGCGCTGCCGCATGCCTCCGGAAAGCTCGTGGGGATACTGCCTGGCGCGCAGTTCCGGACTTCCTATTCCCACGCGCTCCAGCATCGTCACGGCTTCTTTCGCGGCGGCCTTGCCCGAGAGTCCGCTATGGAGCTCGATAGCTTCCTGGATCTGCATCCCGATCTTCCGCAGGGGATTCAGGGCGGTCATGGGGTCCTGGAAGACCATGGAGATCTTCCGGCCCCGGATGCGCATCCATTCGGATTCCTTGCGGAACCGCGCGATATCGACGCCTTCGAAGTGGATGCTTCCCGAATCGATCCAGCCGTTCTGGTCCAGCATCCCGATGAAGGACTTCGTGAAGACGGACTTCCCCGAGCCCGATTCACCCACGATGGCGAGGGTCTCGCCCGGATGCAGATCGAGACTGGTGCCGCGGATGGCTGTGAGGACACGGCCCCGCAAGTTGAACTTCACCACCAGGTCTTTGACGGAAAGGATGGGTTCGCTCATCTCGAAGGTCCTGAACGGATCACCACAGAGGGCACAGAGGTAAAAAAACGAGAGCGCAGAGGTGAAGCAGGAGCGACGGCATCTTTTCTCTGCGCTCTTTCTTTCATTTCCTCTGCGCTCTCTGCGGTGTGCTTTTCTCGTCGATTCATCTGCACCTCACACATGGTTCCTCGGATCGGACGCATCGGAGAACGCGTTGCCGAGCATGTAGAGGGAAATGGTGATGAAGGAGAGCACCAGGGTCGGGAAGATCAGCTGGTAGCGAAGGTCCGGCGACATCATGATCATCCGGCCCTCGTTCACCAGATTGCCCAGGGATGGAATGCTCACGGGCAGGCCGATGCCGATGTAGGTGAGGAACACCTCCCACCCGATGGTGCCGGGAATGGAGAGGGCCGTCTGGAGCATGATCACGGACACCAGGTACGGCAGCAGGTTCTTCATGATGATGCGCCGGGTGGGCGTCCCCAGGCACCGGGACGCGAGGTTGTACTCTCGGTCGCGAATGATGACGATCTGATTGCGGATGAAGAGGGCCATGCCGAGCCAGCCCGTGGTGCACATGGCGATGACCATGGTCTTGAAACCGGGCCGCAGGATGTAAGCCAGCAGCATCAGCAGGATGACCGTGGGCACGTTGCGCAGCACGTTGTAAAGCTCCGTCATGAAGCGGTCCAAACGCCGGATGTAGCCCCAAGCCGCGCCGAAGGCGATGCCCATGAAGATCTCGAAGACGCCCACGGTGAACGCAATGAGCAGGGAGGTTCGGGTGCCGCTCCAGATCCGTGACCAGAGATCCTGGCCGATGGAATTTGTGCCAAACCAGAATGCTTTGCAGGGCGCCAGGTTCCGGATCTGCATGCCCGTAGCCGGATCGTTGTAGATCTCCGTGGGGCTCTTCTGCGCCGGCAGGAAGGGCTGGATGAAGGTGAATAGCAGCAGGGCTGCCAGCAGCACCAGCAGGGCGACGGCAACCCAGTTCTTGAGGAAGACGCGCACCGTGCACTTCCAGTAAGAGTAGTCCGAGTAGCCCGTGCGTTCGCCGGATTCCGCATCGAACTCCGCGAAGGTGAAGAGGTCCGCAGAAAGGTTTTCCATCTCCTGCATCACCGGGCTCCTTCGCACTTCTCGTACTTGATGCGCGGATCCACCATGGCCATCAGCACATCGCCCAGGAAGAGCCCCACGATGCCCACCGAGGAGAAGATGAGCACCAGAGCCTGCACCATGGGATTGTCCTGACGCTGGATCACGTCCACCAGCAGCCCGCCCATTCCCGGGATGGAATAGAGGGACTCGATGTAGATGGAGCCGGAGATGGTGGCGAGGATGGCCGCCGGGAGATATTGCGCCATGGGCACGTAGGCGTTGCGCATCACGTGTTTCAACATGATCGCGGAGCTGGACATGCCCTTCGCCCGTGCCAGCTTGATGTAGTCCTTGTTCAGCTCATCCACCATGTAGCGGCGCATCCACATGGCGTAGCCTGCGATGCCCCCCAGGGACATGGAGGCCGCGGGCAGGATCCAGCTCTTGGGATCGTGCTTGTCGAAGAGGATCGGCAGCCTCAGGAGATCACTGGCGTAGAGCTGCACAAAGAGAAGGTAGACCGCCAGGGGCACGGCATTGATGAAGACCACGTAGCCCGTCCAGGTCTTGTCCCAGAAGCGGCCTTTGAAGCGCGCCATGTGCACGCCCATGGCCAGGCCCAGGAGCAGGGAAACTGCCGTGGCCACGAGGCCGAAATACACTGAATACGGAATTCGGGGAGCGATCACTTCCGTGACCGGAACGTCCATACGATAGATCGTGGAAGTCCCTAGATCGCCTTTGGCCAGATTCTTGTAGAAACTGCCCACCTGCACGTACCAAGGATCCAGGAGCCCCATCTTGTCCAGGATGGCCACCCGCTGGGCCTCCGTCAGCTTGTCGGATCGCGCCCCGAAGTAGCCCTCCACGGGCAGAAGCCGCATGAGCAGGAAGACCAGCGTGACCACCAGGAACAGCGTCACGATGGATTGGGAAAGCCGTTTCAGTGCGTACTTGAGCATCGGATTCCAGAAATAGAAATTCACCACGGAGACACAGAGAGCACGGAGAAAAGAACAGAAAGGATATCTCCGTGTCCGACCTGCCTCCGTGGTGAAAAATGCTTTTGTCTACTTCACTTTGCGGAGAGCCGCGGCGCGTTCCTTTTCCCACTCGAGGGCGTAGCCGTCGTACTGTTCGGGGGTCATGGGACGGTCCAGTACCACCTGGCCCTTGAACTTCAGGACGGAGACTCCGAAGGGCGCGTAGGGGCTGGCGAAGTAATCGAGCCGGGAGGCCACATGCCCGCCACTGGCGCTGCGGGCGGCCATGCCGTGGGACCAGGGAATCACGAAGGCTTCGCCGATCAGGAAGGCCTCGGCTTTGGCGAAGAGGTTGTAGCGCTTCTTCATGTCCGTGGTCTCGGCCTTGGCGGCTGCAACCAGGTTGTCGTAACGGCTCTTGCCGTTGGCTTCCGTGTAGCCGGTGGCGAACTCGGGCCGGTTGTAGTTGGCGCCTGCCACGAAAGGATCCGTGAATGTTTCGGGATCGGCGTAGTCGGGGCCCCAGTTGCATTCCTGGATGGCATAGTTGCCGGCGCGCCGGGTGGCACCCAGGAAGCCCGTGGCCGGGAAGGAGACGGGAATGACATCGACGAAGTCCTTGCCCAGGAGATTCTCCAACTGCTGTTCAACCACCTGGCAACGGTTGGCCCACTCCGTCATGCTGGCATTGTAGGGCATCATGATCTTCACGGGGAAATGCGCCTTGCCCGAGAGCTCCTTCAAGGCCTGGGCCTTGAATTTGAGGGCGAGGTCCTTGTCGAAGGATTCGGTTTTGGTGAAGTCGTTCAGGGACCCGAGGGTCGCGTAGTCCTTGCCGTCCGCCGCGGCAAAGGCCTTGGGCGTGATCGTGTTCTGGAGGCGGCCCGCCGGGTTGTAAGGATCGGAGGTCATCATGGCCGCCTTGCGGTCGAAGCCGTGGAAGACGGCTTCACGGAAGGCCTTGTTGTTCACCACCACCTTCCAGTTGTCCGGCTCGTACTGAGCGTCGAACTTGGGCTGGAAGTTGAAGGTATAGAAGTAGGAATAGGCCGTGGGCATGGTGGGATGCACCATGGCCTTCTTCACGGGGTCCTTCATCCAGCTGTCCAGCAAGGAGGGCGGGATGACCGATTCCGTGATGTCGCCGCGCAGGAAGAGCTCCGGCGAGAGCGTTGTGGCTTCCTTGTTGTACTTGAAGACCTGCCGCTTGATGTGGACATTGTCCGCGTCCCAGTACTTCTCGTTCTTCACCAGCAGGCGCGAGCTCTGGGGCTCGAATTCCGTCATCAGGTAGGCGCCGTTGTAGAGCAGATACTTGTTGCTCGTGCCGAACTTGGAACCTGAATACGCGAGGAACTTCCCGTTCACGGGCATGAAACTGACGTAGGTCAGCATGGACAGGAAGTAGGGCACATTGCGTTCGAGGGTGTACTCGAGGGTGTACTTGTCCTTGGCCTTCACACCCACCTCGGCGAAATCGGTGATTTCGCCCTTGAAGAACTTCTCGCTGTTCTTGAGGATGCCCGTGAGCACGTCCGAGGTCTGGGAGGCGTTGGCCTTGGTGAGGACGTACTTGGCGGAATCCACGAAGTCCTGGGCCGTCACCTCCCCGTACTCCTGGCCATCGTAGGTGAACCACTTCACGCCGGGCCGGAGCTTGAAGGTCCAGGTGAGACCGTCCTTGGAAGGGGACCATGACAGGGCGAGCGAAGGCCGTAGGATGCCGTACTTGTCGTACTCGACCAGATTGTCGACCGTACTGGCTGCCAGCTGGTGGACGTTCTCCGAGCCGGAGACTAGGTAGTTGAGGGTATCAAGCTCGCCTGCGTAGACCTCGTAGTAATCCCCGGATTTGCGCGGGGCCGCCAGCGCCGGAGCCGCGGCCGCAATGGCGAGGGCCGCGCAGAGGGAAGCCGTCAGTATCTTCATGGACCGTCTCCTTCGAGGGTGAGTGGGAATAGGAACGACCGTTTTCAACACGTGCAGGATTGGGTGGGTGTAGGATGCGCGTGAACGCAAGGGGCCACCAATAGCAATTCTTTGGCCCTCGATTCAGGTTTGATATGCTTCCCGGCGGCTGGACGCCAGGCCCCGATGCCCCGGACAGGCAGAGCCGATCACTTCGACCCCGGATAAAAATCGTCAGCCGCAGGCGGCGGTCCACCCGGGACCGCATCTCCGCACAGTGGCACCCAGCGTGAATTCAGGGAACCAAAGCGCGTTCGTAGATCTCCAGGGTCATGGCGTCGGCATCCAGGAGGGCTTCGACACCGAAGGGCATGGTCATCGCCGGACGGCAATGGCCCGCCTGGAGGCCCGTCAGTACGGGCTTTCCGAGGGGAAGCAGAAGTTCTTCGAAGACCTCCGAAAGTTGCAGGGAACGGTCTACTTCCTCGGGATGGCAATCGCTCCAGTCCCCCAGGACGATGCCAGCGCATGCCTCCAGCTTGCCCGCCAGCCGCAGTTGCGTGAGCATGCGGTCCACGCGGTAGGGCTCCTCGTTCACGTCTTCGAGGAAGAGGATCCGCCCCTTCGTCTCGATTTCGTACGGGGTTCCCATGGTGGCGGCGATGATCGCGAGATTGCCACCGATGATCGTCCCCCTGGCCTTCCCGCCTACCAGTGTCTTCCGTGGCGGCGCGTCCACAGGGTTCGCCAGCTGGCCCAGGGGCTGCGAGGAGGTCAGGGCCTTCATCCAGCTCTCGATGGAGAATGGCTCGTCCTTCAGAACTCCGGAAATGCCCATGGGACCGTGTAGCGTGACGAGCCCAGCGTGTTTGTTCAAGGCGAGATGCAGGGCCGTGATATCGCTGAAGCCGACGAAGGCCTTGGGATTCCGCGCAATCATGCCGTAGTCGAGAGCATCCAGGATGCGCGGGGAACCGTAGCCGCCCTTGAGGCACACGATGCCTGCCACCTCGGGATCCGCGAAGAACCGGTTCATGTCGGCGGCGCGGACATCGTCCTTTCCCGCGAGATATCCATGTTTCGCACGGCAGCTCTCGCCGGTCTTCGCCACAAAGCCCAGCCGCTGCAGGGTGGCCACGGCTTCGTCCAATTGGGCCAGATCCTTGAGGCTGCCCGCGGGAGAGACAAGACCCACCGTGTCGCCCTTCCTCAGGGCCCTTCCCTTGATCATGGCTTGCTCTCGAGGGCACCGAGGACTTGCCGGGTCAGATCCCCGAGCGAAGGATCCCGGGCGCCCATGACGAGGATCGTGTCGCCTTCGCGTGCCTCCC
>DCFP01000170.1:7263-8027 GCA_002319925.1 Holophagaceae bacterium UBA1801
CCCCGGGAGCCACTCCCGCGAAGGTGCGAACTCGGCTTGGGTGCCCTTGGCGGCGATCTCTGCCACGACGTCGGCCGAGGAGATATCCCGTACGGCGGTTCCACCTGGGTAGAAGATCTCGAGCATCCACAGCCGGTCCTGGGCCCTGAGCTCGGACGCGAACGCTGCCACGAAGTCCTTCCGCAGGAAGCGCATGGGGCCGAAGCCATGGGGCTGGAACACCGCCAGCACGCGCTTAGCGCGGAGATGCGCGGTGCGAATGGAGGCGGCCACCTTCGCGGGATTGTGCCCGAAGTCGTCCACCACTTGCACGCCGCGGACCTCGCCGAGGATCTGGAAACGCCGCGCCACGCCCACAAATCGCTGGAGAGGTCCGGTCATGGATTCCAGCGGCACGCCCACCGCACGACACGCAGCGATGGCGGCAAGCGCGTTTTCCATGTTGTGGCGGCCTGGCACGGAGAGTTCGAAGCGGGTCGTTCCAATGCGGAAAGCGCATCCGTCCGGCGTTTCCACAAGATCCTCGGCGCAGAGCTGGGCTTCCTTTCCGAAGCCGAAGATCGTCGCGCCTTCCCGGAATTCGCGGAGGTTTTCCGCTTCGCCCACGATGAAAGACTCCGCCACCTGCCCGCGGAAGGTGCGGAACATGCCCGCCACCACGTCCATTTCCTTGTGGTCCTTCTGCAGATTCAGCACCACGCCAACGGCCGGATGATAGGCCACGAGGGAGCCATCGCTCTCGTCCGCCTCGATGACCAGCAGGT
>DCFP01000170.1:8275-8444 GCA_002319925.1 Holophagaceae bacterium UBA1801
TCGTCCGCCTCGATGACCAGCAGGTTCGATGACCCCGCCCAGGCATTGCCCCAGAGGCCCTGGCCCTGCAGCGCCCTCAGCTCGCCGCCCGTGATGATGGAGGGATCGCGTCCCGCGCCGTGCAGGATCTCGAAGGTCATGGCTACGGTGGTGGACTTGCCGCTGGTGC
>DCFP01000170.1:8514-19159 GCA_002319925.1 Holophagaceae bacterium UBA1801
GCCGGGTGGTAGCGCACCACGGAACCGTCGCTTTCATCGGCCTCCACGACGAGGAGCTCCGAGGCCCCCGCCCAAGCGTTGCCCCAGCGGCCCTCCCGCTGCAGGGCCACCAGCTCGCCCCCGGTGATGACCGAAGGGTCCCGCCCCACGCCCCGCAGGAGCTCGAAGATCATGGCCACGGTGGTGGACTTGCCGCTGGTGCCCGTGATGGCGATGGTCCGCTGCGTAGCCACGAAGTGCGCCAGGAGCTCGGAGCGGTGCAGCAGCGGGACGCCCAGGCGGCGGGCCTCCGCGAAGTCCGTCACCGTTTCCTCCACCGCCGTGGAATAGACCACCGCGCCGCAATCCCCGGCCACGCCCGATCCATCCTGGGGAAACAGCCGCACGCCAAGGGCTTCGAGCTTGGCCTTGGCTGCAGGGAACTGGCCCCGGTCGAAGCTGCGGTCGCTGCCGCTGGCACGTCCGCCGCGCATGGCCGCGTACTGGGCGAGGGCGCTCATGCCGCTGCCGCCCACGCCCGCGAAGTGCAAGCGGCCATGAAGAACAATGTCGCTGATCTGCTCCGGTGAGAGCCGCTCCTGGCTTGTCATGGCTCATCCTGTTCTTCGGGCTGTTCCCTCCGCAGATTCACGAAGGAGAAGTGCCGCCACGCACTGGTCATGTGGGAACCGATGGACGCCACGGCGGTGCCGGCGATGTACCAGGGCAGCCGGGCCTCGGGAAATACGTTGCCGAAGCCCAGGAGCGCTAGCTTGAGCAGCACCGCCACGCCCGCGCCCTGGGTCAGGAATTCGAAGCTCTTGAGTAAATCAACCGTGAGCAGCAGGACACCGGAAGCGACCGTCGTCAGGATCCACGGCAGCAGCGTCTCGCGGGTTCCGCCCCGGGCGATGCCCCCCAGCACCAGGCCCATGGCGACGATGTGGACCGTGCGCAGGACGATCTGAACGGGGCGCCCCCAGGTGAGTTTGCGAGGTTCGGCGGGAAACAGGAGGGTACGTAGACCCCGGTTAGGGTTCTGGTCCATTCCTGGAGTTTATCGCATCAGACCCCGATGCCCGGGGCTCGCATGACGGTCACGCGCTCGGAAACGGTCTTGCCTTGGGTGAAGTTCAGCAGGTAATCCGGACCCCCCGCCTTGGAATCGGTGCCCGAGAGATTGAAGCCGCCGAAGGGATGAACGCCTACCAAGGCCCCGGTGCAGCCGCGGTTCAGGTAGAGATTCCCGACATGGAATTCCGTGCGCGCCTGATCCAGCCGGTCCAGAGCCCGCGAATACACGGAGCCCGTCAAGCCGTAGCGCGTGTCGTTCGCCACCTTCAGGGCCTGCTCGAAGGACTCCACTTCGATGACGCCCAGCACAGGGCCGAAGATCTCCTCCTGGCCCAGGAAGCCGTTGGACGAGGCCCCGTCGAAGATGGTGGGCTCGATGAAAAAGCCGTCGCGGTCGATGCGCCGCCCGCCCAGCACGAGGCGGGCTTCGTTCTTGCCCGCGTCGATGGCCTTGAGGATGTCGTTGTAGGCACCCCGGTTCGCCACGGGCCCCGTGAACACGCAGCAGTCCTCCCATGGATCGGCCACGGGCAGCGCCTTGGTTTTCTCAACCACCATGTCCAGGAGCCGCCCTTTCACGCGCCGGTCCACCACCAGCCGGGAGCAGGCCGAGCACTTCTGGCCCTGGAAGCCGAAGGCGGAGCGCACGATACCCGAGGAAGCCATCTCTAGATCCGCCGTGTCGTCCACCACGATGGCATTCTTCCCGCCCATCTCGGAGACGTAGCGGGTGAGCCAGCGGCGCCGCGGATCGGGCTTGGAGATGAGTTCCTGGATGCGCAGACCCACGTCCGCAGAGCCCGTGAAGGACACAAACCGCACCAGCGGATGGGTCACGATGTGGTCCCCGATCTCGCCTCCGGAACCAGGCGTGAAGTTCAGCACCCCCGCCGGAAAGCCTGCCTCTTCGGCCATGTCCACGAGCTTGGCCGCAATGACGGCGGTGTCGGAACTGGGCTTGATCAGCACCGTGTTGCCCGCAACCACCGCTGCCATGGTCATGCCCGCGAGGATCGCCAGGGGGAAGTTCCAGGGCGAGATGATCACGCCCACGCCCAGGGGAATGTAGTGGTAGGCGTTGTCCTCGTTGGCCAGGCGCGTGAGGGGCGCGTACTGGAAGTGGGTGAGCGCCAGTCGCGCGTAGTACTCGCAGAAATCGATGGCCTCGGCGATCTCGGCGTCCGCCTCGTACCAGTCCTTGCCGATCTCGTAGCAGAGCAGGCCCAGCAGCTCGAAGCGCCGGTGCCGCATGATGGAAGCGAGCTTCACCAGCTTGTCTGCGCGCTCGTCGGGGGCCGTGCGGGACCAGGAATGGAAGGCATCCTGGGCCACGTGGATGGCCCGGTCCACGTGTTCCTTGCCGCAGCTCGCCACCCGGCCGATGACCAGATCCGGATGGGCCGGGGTGGTCGAGACGATGGACTTGGCGCCATCGTAAGGCTCGCCACCGATGATGGCCGGGTGGAAATCGTTGAAGGTGGCAGTGAGTCCGTGGATGGAGCGCTTGGCGGCCTCAACGTTGGCGGGGTTCGAATAGTCGCAGATGGGTTCGTTCGTGAATCGAGGCAGGTACATTGAGGCTCCAGGGAAGAGAAAACAGACTCCGTCGTCTCCTTAGACGACTGGAATCGCTCCCTGTTTCCGCTGGACTCAGCCAACCTTGATGGCGAAGGGCTTGAAGCCCTTGGCTTTCAGCTTCGTCTCCGTGGCATCAATGTCGGCCTTGCTGCCGGGCTTGGCAAGACGGACCTTGAAAGCGCCCTTGTCCTTCACCGTGGTGGTCGCAAATCCCGCCGCCTTGGCCTTGGCGGCGACCCGCTCGGCTTCGGCGGCATCGGACGTGGCAACCAGTTGCAGCGTCCACTTTGCGTCCTCAGGCTTGGCCGCTTCGGGCTTGGCTTCCGGCTTCTGGGCTGCCTCAGCTGGTTTCGGAGCTGCCGGCTTTGCCTCTTCCGCAGGCGGCGTTGCGTTCGTGGCCGTGGGTTTCGGTACGGCGGCAGGCGCTGCGGGCTTCTCGAGGTCGTTGGAATCGATGGCCTTCACCTGGTCCTGGATGGGGGACGGCAGATCCTGGAGATCCTCGCCCGAGCCCCGGTACGAGGTCTGATGGATGGCGGCGCTCTGCTTGCCCACCTGCACGCCCAGCACATAGCAGAGCGTGAGCAGGCCGACGCTCACAGCCGTCACCAGGAGGATGGCCTGGCGGCTGAGAACGATGGACTGCGAATCGCGTTCGAACATGGATCCAGTCTAGTGGATCCGCGCCGGGATTCCATGCCCGGCCATGGGAAGGAAAAGACAGATTAGGGTCCGCCATCCGTTGAAACGAAGTAAACAGCACAGTCATTATGTTGACAACCAATCACGGAACTTTGCGGGGCTTTGGCATGGGTGATCCTGTGCCAAAGCCTGCGCCATAGGTTCCGCGCTGCCATCCCGTCTACCCGCTCTCGCATGCGCCCAGGCCCGGCCCACCGCGATCCAGAGGCAGCTCCTAATTCAATCAGCCTGCTCTAGTTCAGCTAGCAGTGACTTTCTGTCGATTGAAACCTTCAGGGTTTTTCCAGCATGGCGGCGTACTGGGGCCCAAAGCTGGCTGGGGCGGTGATCAGGACGCGGTGTCCGGGCTCCAGAAGGGCCGCAGCCAGGAGCTGACCACCGCTTCCGCAGAACTCACCCCAGATGGTCTTGGGATACTTCGGCGCGGGCCAGCGCTTCATGATGGGCATCAATGCGGCTTCGATCTCATCCAGCATCCGGTGGCCGGAGCTCCCACCGATCCAGGCATCGGGCACGGCCGGAGTGATAGAGGCCGCCGCCTCCGCCAGCACGCGGCTGCGCTCGGAGCGCTTGGCGGTCATGGGGGAGAGGGCCGTGACTCCGCGTAGGGTGGCGTAAATTTTGGCGCCCCGGGCCTCTGCGCGATCCCGGGTCTCGAGCATGAAGGCCTGGGCCCCTTCGCCGGGCATCATGCCGCGCCGGGATCCAACCTCCGGTTTGCCTTCCCGCACGGACAGATGGGTACGGTGCAGGAGCTCCGTGAGCAAGGGGAACAAGCCGTCGGTGCCCACCAGCAGAACCGCTTCCAGGAGCCCCAGCTTCAGCCAGCGCTGGGCCTGCTCAAGGGCGGCCATGGTGCCCCCTTCCCGCGCGAGCTGGGTGACGCTGGGTCCCACCAGCTTGAAGGCCGTGGAAAGGTAGCCGCTGATGGCCACGGCCACAGCGTTGGGAAAGAGCAAGGGCGAGGCTCCTTCGGGCCCCCGGGCCAGGTAGGGCCGCATGAAGGCTTCCGTGGCCTCGTCGCCACCTGTCAGGGTACCCACGGCCACGCCCAGCCGCATTTCCAGGCTCGCCGGATCGATGCCCGCGTCCTGGAAGGCCTGATGGGCCGCCACCCAGGCGAAGCGCGAAGGCCGGTCGAGCCGTCGGCTCTGCATGGGAGGAATGATGCCGCTGGGAGTGAAAGAGGTGCAGGCCGCGCCGAGGCCCATGCCCAGGTTTTCAGGCAGGGGCGCGATGCAGCTTTCGCCGGAGGACCAAGAGGCCTGGGCGGCTTCAATGCCCGTTCCGCAGGGGAGGACGAGACCGAGGCCGGTGATGACGATTTCCTGTTTCACCGTCCCTCCCATCGCCGGAGAGCCAGGCAGATGTTGTTCCCGCCGAAAGCGAAGGCGTTGACGAGGGCCGCCCGAAGGCGCCGTTCCTTGGCCACCAGGGGCGTGCAATCCAGATCGCAATCGGGAGCGGGATCCTCCAGCCTCAAGGTCGGGGAAACCACCTGGTCCCGCAGGCACAGGATCGCAGTGGCAGCGCCCACGGCACCCGCGGCGCCCAACGTATGACCGAACTGGCTCTTGCTGGCGGTGACGGAGATCTTCTTGGCGGAGTCTCCCAGGGCTCGCTTGATGGCCAGGGTCTCCGCGCCATCATTGGCGGGCGTGGCCGTGGCGTGGGCCGAGACCAGGTCCACTTCCTCGGCGTAGAGTCCGGAAACCCGCAGGGCCATGCCCATTGCCCGGGCTGCGCCCAACCCTTCCGGATGGGGGGCCGTGGGATGGTGGGCGTCCATGGAGGCGCCGTAGCCCAGCACCTCGGCGATGATCTTTGCGCCGCGAGCCTTGGCGAGGACCAGGGGTTCCAGGATCATCTGGACGGAGCCTTCACCCAGGTTGAGCCCGGCCCGGTCGCGGCTGAAGGGGCGGCAGGGTTTGGTATCCAGGGCCTTGAGGCTGGAAAAGCCCGCGAAGGTGGTGAAGCAGAGGGACTCGGCGCCTCCCGCCACCGCCAGGTCCAGATCCCCCGAGGCGATATGTTCCCAGGCCTGGCCGATGGCCAGGAGGCTGGAGGAGCAGGCGTTCATGATGGTGGAGCGGGGACCCATGGAATGCAGGCGCATGCCCAGGGTATCCGCCACATGGCACGAGTTCTGGTAGACCGGGTTGGCGGCATTGAAGGGCTTTCCGGCCATCTGGTTGAGGACGTAGGTTTCCGCCGTGGGAAGGCCGGAGGTGCCCGCGCCCTGGAAGACGCCACGCCGCCGGGGATCGCCCGAATCCAGCTCCGGCTGGGACTGGGCCAGGGCATCTTCCAGCGCCATCAGTGCCATGCGGTCGCAGCGGCTGCTGTGCTTGTGGCCGGGCGCGCCCTCCGGCAGTTCCACCTGGGCCGCGATCTGCACCGGTTCCTTGGGCAGGTCGAGGTACCACAAAGGTCCGACCCCGCACTCTCCGGAAAGCATGCCCCGCCATGTGCTGGAGGTATCCAGCCCGAGGCTGGACACGAAGCCGAGGCCCGTGATCACCACCCGCTTCATGATGCAGCCTCGCCCATGGAAAGCACGATCCTGGCCGTGCAGATCTCCCGGCCCTCGCAGCGGACGGTGCCGGCCACCCGCTTCAGCTTGCCGAAGGTCGCATCGGGCTTCACTTCGAGCTCCAGGCGATCCCCGGGGCCGGCTGGAGCCTTGAACCGGGCGTCCTGGATCTGGGCCATGAAGATGGACTTTCCAACGAGGGGTTCAGCTTCCAGAAAGGCCGCCGCCTGGGCCAGCATCTCCACCATGAGCACCCCCGGCACCAGAGGCCTGCCCGGGAAATGCCCTTGCAACAAAGGATCGCTAAAGGAGACCAATTTTTCGGCGACCACCCTCACACCGGGTTCCCGCAGGAGAATTCGATCCACCAGCAGGAAGGGATAACGGTGGGGCAGGTGATCCGTGATATCCGTCATCAGGCGGGCTGCTTCTCGGCGATGAACGCGGTGAGCGAGTCCACGTTGCGGAAGGCCTTCATGCCCGAGGCCTCGTCTTCGATCTTGACGTTGAAGGTCTGCTCAATGGCCAGGACCAGCTCCAGGGCATCGATGGAATCCAGGCCCAGGCCTTCTCCGAAGAGAGGGGCGCCGTCCTCGATCTGGTCCGGCGTCATGCCCTCCAGTTTCAGGCGCTGGATGATCATATCTTTCACTCGCAGTTTCAGATCGGACATGGAGACCTCTAGATTCACGGATCATTCTAACCAGCGGAGGCCGGTCTTCCAAATGAGGTCCGTGGCATCTCATGATGGCTGGACCCCCGTGTGGGCGTCACGGACCCGATTCATCAACAACCAAAGGTTGGAACGGGTCTGCGGTGTATGATCCTGGCAGGCCCAGGCAGCAATCCTCAGGAAACGACGTGATGATCGACCCCCCCGCGAGTTTTCTCCCCCTTTTGATCCTCCTGGTGCTCGCCCTGATCGTGGGCGGGGCCATCCTCCTGCTTTCGGGCGTGATCCTGCCCCGCTTCCTCAAGCCCAGGAATCCACAGGCCGGAAAACTGACTCCCTATGAATGCGGCGTTCCACCCCTCCAGGAGGGAGCCCGCCACCGGTACAGCGTGAAGTTCTACCTCGTGGCGATGCTGTTCATCCTGTTCGATGTGGAAGTGGCCTTCCTCCTTCCCTGGGCCGTGCAGTACAAGTCGAACCTCGCCTCCTTCGGATTGATGGTGCTGTTCGTGGCTACGCTGCTGATCGGCTACATCTACGCCTGGGGCAAGGGTGCCCTGGACTGGGAGCATTGAGATGACCGAGATCAGCCTGGACGATTCCGTTCTGACCACACGGCTCGAGGACGCCATCAACTGGAGCCGCAAGAACAGCCTGTGGCCCATGCCCTTCGGCACCGCCTGCTGCGCCATCGAATTCATGGGCATGATGGCCTCCCGCTACGACTTCAGCCGTTTCGGCGCGGAGGCCCTGAGATTCAGCCCAAGGCAATCGGACCTGCTGCTGGTGCTCGGAACGGTCACGAACAAGCAGGCTCCCGTACTGCGCCAGATCTATGCCCAGATGGCCGAGCCCAAGTGGGTCATCTCCGTGGGCGTCTGCGCCAGCTCCGGCGGCATGTACCGCACCTACGCAACGCTCCAGGGCATCGACCGCGTCATCCCCGTGGATGTCTACGTGCCCGGCTGCCCGCCCCGGCCCGAGACCATCATGCACGGTGTCATGAAGCTCCAGGCGAAAATCAGCAAGGAGACGCTGGCTGCGCGCAAGTCGCACATCGACCGCTTCTATGCCTCCCTGGACCGCCAGAACGAACTCCAGCAGTCCCGTGGCTGCACCGAGTTCCAGGCCGTGAGAGAGATGGTCCTGGATGCCGGCGACAAGGGCGGGGAGCGGATCTGGTGAGAAAAGAGAAACCACGAATCTCACGAATAAAGCTCGATTTGTGCAGATTCGTCATCATTCGTGCCATTCGTGGTTGTTAGGAAATCCTATGATCATCGAACACATCGACGAGCAGCTCCCCGGCCTCATCCTGGACCGCCATGCCTTCCGCGGCGACCAGACCATCGTCATCGCCCGCGATCGGTTCGAGGAGGGCATGGCGCTGATCTATGCGGAGGGCTTCCAGCTTCTGCTGGACATCACGGCCGTGGACTGGTTCCAGCGGGATCCGCGTTTCGACGTGGTCTACCACCTGCTGAACCTCAACAACCAGGAGCGTCTCCGGATCAAGGCGCGGGTGAACGAGAACGAGGCGATGCCCAGCCAGGTGCCGCGTTTCAAGACTGCGGACTGGTTCGAGCGGGAGGCCTTCGATATGTTCGGCATTCGCTTCGAAGGCCACCCCAGGCTCGAGCGGCTCCTCATGTGGCGCGACTTCCCGGGCTATCCCCTCCGGAAGGATTTCCCCTTGGACGGCGGTGATTCCTTCTGCGGCGATGTGGGCGTTTCCTTCGCGGGCCGCGCGACCACGTTGAACGAGTGAGACGATCATGAGCGACCTGAACACCGCCACCACGCCCGATTCCGATCGCATGATCGTCAACCTGGGACCGTCCCATCCGGCCACCCACGGCACCTTGCGCATCATCGTGGAACTGGAGGGCGAGTTCATCCAGAAGGCCACGCCCGAGATCGGCTACCTGCACCGCGGCGTGGAGAAGCTGGGGGAGAACCTGTCCTTCCACCAGTTCATTCCCCTGACCGACCGCCTGAACTACTGCAGTTCCATGATGAACAACGTAGGCTACACCCTGGCCGTGGAGAAGCTCCTGGGCATCCAGGATCCCATCCGCTCCCAGGTGATCCGCGTGTTGGTCTCCGAATTGGCGCGCATCGGCGATCACATAATCTGCATCGGTGTGAACGCCGTGGACATCGGCGCCTTCACGGTCTTCCTTTACCTCTTCAAGCAGCGGGAGGTGGTCTACGACCTCTTCGAGATGGCCTCGGGCCAGCGCATGCACACGAGCTTCACGCGCATCGGCGGCCTCATGCGGGACATACCGCCGGAATTCGAACCGCTGTGCGAGACCTTTGTGAAGGACATGGAGCGCACCATCGACGAGATGGAAGCCTTGCTCACGCACAACCCCATATGGGCCGACCGCACTAAGGGCGTGGGCAGGATTAGTCCCGAGGACGCCATCAACTGGGGCTATACCGGTCCCTGCCTGCGTGCCGCGGGCGTGGCCCAGGACCTGCGCAAGGCCCAGCCCTACCTCGGCTACGAGACCTACGATTTCGATATTCCCATCGGCACCAGCGGCGATGTCTACGACCGCTACCTGGTGCGCACGGAGGAGATGCGGCAGAGCCTGCGCATTGTGAAGCAGGCCCTGGCCAAGCTCAAGGAGATCGGCCCTGGGCCCATCATCGTGGACGATTACAAGATTGCCCTTCCACCGAAAGAAAAGGTCTACACCCGCATGGAGAGCCTCATCCACCACTTCAAGCTGGTGATGCACGGCATCGATATGCCCGTGGGCGAAGTCTACAGCGCCACCGAGGCAGCCAATGGCGAACTGGGCTACTACCTGGTTTCCGATGGCGGGAAGAGCCCCTACCGCATCCACGTCCGCCCGCCCTGCTACCCGATCTTCAGCAGCTTTGACGAACAGGTGAGAGGCCGGCTCATCGCCGACGCTGTAGCCATTTTGGGAGCGATGAATGTGATTGCCGGAGAGCTGGACCGTTGAGGTCCATACAACGCGGCTCTTCGCCTCCCGGCTATCGCGGGCTCCACTGGAGCCTGCTCCCGTTTCGCCTTCGGCTCAACGGAGCCGGGACATTGCCGACGCTGTAACCATCCTTGGCGCCATGGTCACCCGACACGGCGCAGCCGTGGAGGGGGACGACGGGCTGACCCGCAGGGCCAGAGCCGCCCAAAGGGTGCGGCTCGCATAGAGCCGCGTCAGCATCATTGCCGGCGAACCGGATCGCTAACCCGCCTTCTCTTCCTGCAAGGCCATTCGGATTCCGTCCCTGAGGCGCTCGAGCAGGTCCAAAAGGGTTGAACGTTCCTCCGCAGTCAGGAATCCCTCGATGCGGCTGCTCAACAGCCGGTTCGGTTCGGCGAGGCGGGCCTCGAGGGCTTCGCCTTTGACAGTGAGGCGGACCCGGCTGCCCCGGCGATCCAGATCGTCCTCTTTGCGCTGGACCAGGCCCTGGGCGACCAGGCGGTCCACGAGGCGCGGGACATCGGCGCTGCGGGCGATCATCCGATCCCGGATTTCGCGGATCAGGTAGCCATCCGCAGGGCCGCCCTTCAGGATCCGCAGCACGTTGTACTGCTGGTCCGTGATCCCTTCGGGCTTGAACAGACATTCATCCAGGAACCGGGCCACGTACTCGCGGGTCAGCAACATGGACAGGGCCATCTCTTGCCCCACGTCCAGGGGCTTCCGAATGAGCAGTTCTTCTTGGAGGTTCATGGGATCGATCTGATTCCGATTAAACGTTGTAACATCTATTGCCGCCGGACATCCAAGCTTGTTGAACCGACTCTCTTTCGATGAGGTTGCCGATGCGCTTGTTCACCCTCCTGGCTTCAATCTTTTTATTTGCCTTTCCCGCTGCGGCCTCGGAAACCTACCGGATCGACCCCATCCATTCCGAAGTGAGTTTTCATATCCGCCATCTGGGCCTGGCCAAGGTCTATGGCCGGTTTGTCAACTACGAGGGCACCATCGTGGCTGACGATGCCGATGTGTCCAAGTCCACCGTGGACGTCACCATCGAGGCCTCTAGCATCAACACCGAGAACGCTATGCGGGACAAGGATCTCCGGAGCGCCAATTTCTTCGACGTCGCCAAGTTCCCGA
>DCFP01000170.1:19460-19765 GCA_002319925.1 Holophagaceae bacterium UBA1801
GGTCCGTCAAGGGCACCTTCGAGGTCACGGGTGATCTCACGATCCACGGCGTGACGCATCGCATTACGCTCCCCATGTCGGCCACGGGCACCCTCAGCAACCCCAAGGAGACCCGCGCGGGATTCGAAGGATCGATCACCTTGAACCGTTCCGATTACGGAATTTCCTATCTGCCCGCGGTCGTGGGCGAAGAAGTGTCGATCACCCTCAGCATCGAGGCCATTCGCACCGATGCAAAATCCTGAAGCCAGTTCTTTCATCCCAAAGGAGGTCGCTGTGAGCGAACCCAAGATCGCCGACAAGAA
>DCFP01000170.1:20037-20447 GCA_002319925.1 Holophagaceae bacterium UBA1801
CCCGCCGTGCTCGACTTGAACGCGGGCACCTACTACTGGTGTGCCTGTGGGCTGTCCGAGAAGCAGCCCTTCTGCGACGGGCATCACAAGGGAACAGATTTCACACCGTTGAAGGTGGAAGTGGCTGAGGCTGGCAAGAAGGCCTGGTGCCAGTGCAAACACTCCGGAACGAAACCCTTCTGCGACGGCGCTCATCAGAAGCTCTAGCGCGCGCCTTTGACAGGGCGCGCTCACTGCCGGTCCGCGGGATCCGGTATAGACTAATCGCTAAGCGAGTGCGCCCATGAATGAACTCTCCGCCACGACCAGCGAGGCTCCGGTAACGGAAGCCACACCTGCATCGGAACCCATGCCGTCGCCGGGGCCAGCGCAACCACCGCTGGCCCCGGGCCAGCGTTTGCCGGAAAGCC
>DCFP01000170.1:20681-21102 GCA_002319925.1 Holophagaceae bacterium UBA1801
ACCGCTGGCCCGGGGCCAGCGTTTGCCGGAAAGCCATCGGCGCGAGCTGAGCGCCGAGGCTGCGGCCGAGATCCTGGTCCTCGCGTCGAAGTACCCCGACAAATTAGCGGCGACCCTTCCCGCCCTCTACGTGGCACAAAAGGATTTCGGTTTCCTCAGTCTCGCGGCCATGCAAGAAGTCTCCCGTGTGCTGGGCGTGCCCGAGGGCCACATCTTCGGTGTAGCCACCTTCTACACCATGTTCAAGAAACAGCCGGTGGGCAAATATCATCTGCAGGTTTGTACCAATCTGAGCTGTGCTCTGAAGGGTGCAGCCCAGCTCCTGGAACGGATCGTCGAGCGGACAGGCGTGAAACCCGGCGCAGCACCCAGCGAGGACGGGCTCTGGAGCGTGGAGGAAGTGGAGTGCCTGGCCTCCTGC
>DCFP01000170.1:21346-21719 GCA_002319925.1 Holophagaceae bacterium UBA1801
GGAAGTGGAGTGCCTGGCCTCCTGCGGAACCGGGCCTTGCCTCCAGGTGAACCACCAGGTCTATGACGAGAACGTGGACGAAGCCAGGCTGGAGGCGATTCTCGAGGCCTGCCGGCGCGGCGAGTACGAGCCCTGGGGGAAATGAGATGCGCTCCAAGCCGGATCCCCAGACTTACACTTTCGATGGCTTCGGAAGCTCCCGTTTCCCCAACCTCATGCTCCGGGGCGCGGGGGATCTTGATAACTGGAAACTCTCGGCCTATGAGCAGAGGCACGAGGGGTACCTCGCCCTGAAGAAAGCGCTGCAGACCGAGCCCGTAGCCGTCACCAACGAGGTGAAGGCATCGCAGCTCCGGGGCCGCGGCGGCGCGGG
>DCFP01000117.1:0-38985 GCA_002319925.1 Holophagaceae bacterium UBA1801
AGGTGATCTCCGTATCCGAGACCACGGTGAACATCGTTTCCATGCCGATGATGACGGAGGTGGCGTTCGTGAAACCGGAGCCGGTCAAGGTGATGACCGTGCCCACGGGTCCCGAGGACGGAGTCACGTTCAGGATGACCACCGACGACATGTGCGACGTGGTGAAGGTCAGCGTGTCACCGTTGGTGGTGCCTCCAGCGTTCGTGGCGACGATCCGGTAGTAGTAGGTGGTCAAGGGCAGCAGTCCCGAGAGCGGATAATTGAAGGTCGTATCGCTCATGCCTGTGCTGGAACCGGAGAAGGCGTATTCGCTGCCGAGCGCATTCGTCGGGCCCCACTGGAATTTGACCGTGGTGCTAGCGTTCTGGGGGTTCACGGTGCCATTGAGCGTGGCAGTGGTGCCTGTCACATCGCTGGCACTGCCTGTGGTGGCAGTCGGTGAAGCGTAGTAGTTGAATAGGCCCGTTCCCGTGCCCGCTCCGCCAGGCGTGACGACCACCACATCGACGGTTCCAACCGTGTGGGCGGGGATTGTGGCGGTAATCGTGGTGCCGTTCACCACGGAGATACCCGTGGCTGCCGTGCCACCGATGGTGACGCTGGTGGCACCGAGGAAGTTCGACCCGCTGATCGTGACCAAGGTACCGCCTGCGATCAGACCACTAGTGGGGTTGATGCTGGTGACGGTGGGTGCTACGACGTAGGTGAACAGGTTGGTGCCCGTGCCCGTTCCGCCAGGCGTGGCGACTACCACATCGACGGTTCCGGCCGTATGGGCGGGTGTAGTGGCGGTAATCGTGCTGCTGTTCACCACGGTGACGCCCGTGGCTGCCGTACCGCCGATGGTGACGCTGGTGGCGCCGGTTAAGTTCGAACCACTGATGGTGACCGAAGTCCCGCCTGCGGTCGGGCCACTGGTCGGACTAATGCCGGTGACGGTGGGCGCCTGATCCGTGTTCGTGAGGCTGAAATCGGCGGTGATGCTACCGACACTGGCGGTGACCGTGTAGGTGCCGCTCGTGGCGTTGGCTGTGGCTTGAACGCTGACTTTGCCTAGCGCATCGATGGTTGGCTGGGATGTGTTCAGCGCCGCACTCGCGCCGCTGCCGGGTACCGTGAAGGTCACCACTCCCCCCGTCACTGGTTCGCCATTCGCGCTGGTGACAGTCAGGCCAAGGGGGGAGAAGTTCGTGCTGACGGGTACGCTCTGGGGCGTGCCGGTGAGGCTTCCCAGTGCAAACCCCTGGGACTCGAAGGCGCCGATGTCGCAAGTCGGAGTGGCTCGCAGGACGCCTCGCTGGTCGGTGAGGGGACAGTGCGCGCTGGTGGCCTTGATGGCAGAAGAACCTGGCAGCAGCGGGAAGGTCTGCGTACTACCGCTATAGTTGCCCAGGGCTCCAAGCAGGATGGCGCTGGACTCGGTAAAGCCTGTCGGGCAGCCGTCGTCATCGTCGACGAGGTTGTCCATTCCTGTGAATGGATATGAAGCACCAACGTAATGGTTGAAACAATTCCCGCCGTTGTTATTGGCAAGGATGGTGTTGTAAACGGTCGTATTGCCAGCCTCGTTGTTGATGCCTCCGCCGCCGGTAGGCCAGTTAGATGAATTGCCGGAAATGGTGCAGTTGGTGATCGTGGTCAACCCACCACTGGAAATGGCACCACCGGCGTTTCCAGCCGAATTTCCCGAAAAAGTGCTGTTGATGACGGTCAGAGTGCAACCCCCCCACGTGTCGATGCCGCCGCCATAGGAGCCCGCATTGCCAAGGAAGGTGCATTTGTCCAAAGTTGCCGTTCCAGCACGGAGCTCGAGACCTCCACCACCGGGCCAATCTGTTGTATTGCCAGAAACAGTGCACTTCGTGGCCGTCAGGGTGCCGCCAGTCATGCGAATTCCCGCACCACTCTCACCGGAATACGAGCCATCGACGAAGTAACCATCGGCAATGGTGAGCTGGTTTAAGGCGACCGTTCCGCTGGTGATATCCAACACACGCACGGCGTGGTTGCCGCTGATGGTGACGTTGTGGCCGGTTCCGTCAATCGTCAGATTTTTGTTTATCTGCAACGTACTGCTGAGCAGAATGGTGAAATCACTATTAAAAGTGATGACATCATCTGCCAAGGAGCCGTCGATGGCTGCCCGCAGCGATCCAGCTCCACTGTCGGCGTTCGTCGTGACCTGGATGGTCGCCGAAATCGCAGGAATTACGCCGAAAATGGCAAATGCCTGGGTCAAAATGAGCAGCATCCCGCGAATAGAGCTTGAAAAACTCAATCTCATTCATAACCTCGCTGAATTCTGGGAAAATCGACAACAGAGAGATCATAAACCGAAAATATAAGAATAGTAAGCGTTCTTATTGATCATTTTTGCTGCAGTGCGTTTGGCATCAGAGCAAAGGCTGTTATTGGGTCTCAGCTGGTTGAAATTCACTAATCCATGCCGAATGCCGATCTTTTCCAAATAATTCAAACGCCCACGCCTTAAAAAAGTTCCATTTTTTGCGGGAGTGCCTGATGGATGGAAATTTCAAAGGCTCCAAATGCTCGGAGACCATGCCACAGATCTAGGGAACAAACGCTCCCCGATCGAGCAATGGCATTCCTACCCTGCCCTTTTCCCATCCCCAATACATTTGTCGGTTTTTAAACCGCCCTTCTCTCATGGCGATTCCGCTTCAGCCACCAGAAACCGGGGACTCGTTCGAAGCCACCCTACCTTTCCCATCGACCGTTGCGGCCTTATTTTGTTCCAATCGGAACCCTCGATCATTCCATGCTGTCGGACCTGCGCGGAATCGCTCTTCAGCAGGAGTCTGACCTGGCGCGGTAGACTGCCGTCCGGGAGCCTCCATGCCTGCCTTGCACCTGCAACGATACATCCGCGACGAACGCCTGCTGCCATTGGCGGACAAGGTTCTGCATGGGGAACGATTGACCTTCGAGGACGGTCTGCTGCTTTACGAGAGCCCGGATCTTTCGGGCATCGGGGCCATGGCTCATCACTCGCGCCTGCAGCGCCACGGGAGGAAAACCTACTACGTACAGAGCCGACGCCTCTCGTACACCAACATCTGCCATACCCATTGCCAGTTCTGCGCCTTCCAGGCCAAGCCCGGAGATCCCCGCGCCTACGCACTCTCAGCGGAAGACGCGCTGCGGGAACTGAGCAAGCCGGAGAACGCCAAGGTCCAGGAACTCCACATGACCTCAGGGCACAACCCGAAGCTGAGGATCGAGTATTTCGAGGACCTCTTCCGGAAGATCAAGGCAGCCTTCCCGAAGATCCATCTGAAGGTCTTCACGATGGTGGAAATGGACTACTACGCCCGGGTCTCCGGCATCAGCGTGGAAGCGTTTTTGGACCGATGTGTGGCCGCTGGGCTGGAGAGCTGCCCTGGCGGAGGCGCGGAGATCTTCGACCCGGAGATCCGCGAGAAGATCTGCATCGGCAAGAAGGATGCGGACACCTGGTTGCGCGTGGCGGAGTTGTGCCACTCCAAGGGCGTCCCCACGAACTGCACCATGCTCTACGGCCATATCGAGGAAGCACGGCACCGCGTGGATCACCTGTTGAAACTCCGGGCACTCCAGGATCGCACCGGAGGCTTCCTCGCCTACATTCCTTTGGCCTACCAGATCGAGGACAACGAACTGGGCAAAACCTACGAGATCCTCGAGACAACCGGAGTTCAGGATCTCCGCGAGATCGCCGTGGCGCGACTCCTCCTCGACAACATCCCGCACATCAAGGCCTATTGGGTGATGATCACGGAGGGACTGGCCCAGATCGCCCAGAATTACGGGGCCAACGACCTGGATGGCACGATCATCGAAGAAGAAATCGCCCACCAGGCCGGAGCGAAGACGCCTCAGCACCTGACGAAAGCACACCTGGAGCGGTTGATCCGCGAGGCAGGATTCGAGCCCGTGGAGCGGGACAACCTCTATCACACCATGGCGTGAGGAGATTCACTCTCTTGCGAGAATTGCCCGCAGCCGCTCCGCTTCCTTGGTGTAGAGCCGCAGAGTCACAGGCATCCGCAGCCACCGGTAGAGCATGCTCCACTTCTTGAAGACCGGTGGCTGGTCCAGCGTCAGATCGACGTAAGGCGTTCCAAGCCAAGCCTTGCCTAGGGAAATCCGAGGCTTCCCATTTTTCGTGGAGGCGAGCAGAAAGGGCGTTCCGAAGGTATAAAGCGTAAGCTCCTCGGCGCTGACTGCGAGCGCGCAGTCCATGAATTTCCTCTGGAACGGTCTCACGAAACACATTTCCGCACCGGCCTCAATGAACACGCAGTGCGGATCGAAAGCGGAAATACCCTCGGGCAGCCGCCCCGCTCGCTTTCGTACCATGATCTGGATGACTGCGATCAGGAGCATCGCCGCGAGGGGGATCGCCATAATGATTTCAACGGGCTGGAGCAGATGGAACCGCGCATCCGATGCGGCAGACCGCAGGGCTCCAGCCAGCTCCGGGCCCGGACGCGCACCGTCGGAGCGCGCCAGGGATTGAAGGATCGCATCGAACAGTTCCTTCTGATGAATGAAGCCTTCCCGCGAGTCCAGCTCGATCCAGTACCGGGTCTTGTCCTGTTCGAAAAAGGCGATGAAGCGCACCTGCTTACCGCGCGCATTGAGGAGATAGGCGCTCCGTCCGAAGAGGGGCACTTCCCTGAAATACCACTTGGATCCAGCCTTCTCGAAACGCAGCCCGCCCTTGGGGTAGGCGGGCAATTCGAACCAGTTCGCACAGAGAATTTCCCAGGGTGTTCCATCCGATTGCTGGGTACCCAGTTTTAGGATTCCAAGACTCCCTCCACGGAATTCCCGGGCATCCCATCGCTCATCCTTCAACGGGTGACCACTGCCGAACCCCTTCGGAACTACCATGGAAAACGCTCCGAGGCTCACGCTCTGCTGGTTGGAGGGCGCTTGGACCCAATGCGCATGGAGCCGGATGCTCAGCGTGACAAACAGAAGGATCAGCAGTATCCCGGAGAAGATCGCTGTCATCAGGAGGGTCTGTCTTTTCATCGTGAACTCCGATGCGGGACCCAGTTTTATATTGCCTTGAATTCATTTTTCCATGAAACCTAATGTTCCGAATTCAGGGGATACTGACGCTGATTTGGAGGCAGGCCATGAGGTTGCAAGGGAAACAGATTGCGTTCCTGATCGACGAAGGCTTTGAGGACCTCGAATTCTGGGTCACGGTCATGCGTTTGAGGGAGGAAGGCGCGAACGTGCTCATCCTGAGCCCGGACGCGCCCAAGACGTTCCATGGCAAGAACGGTCTCGAAGCGAAAGCGGACCAGTCCATCAAGAACGTAGACGCCAAGCAGTTCGATGCGGTCGTCGTGCCCGGGGGCTGGGCGCCCGACAAAATGCGGCGGTACGAGATCGTGAAGCAGTTCGTGAAGAATATCCACGAGGCGCACAAGGTCGTCGGAATGATCTGTCACGCCGGGCTCGTGGGCATTTCGGCAGGAATCGTGAAGGGGCGCCGGGCCACGGGGAGCGAAGGCATCAAGGATGACCTCATCAACGCCGGCGCTAACTGGGTGGATGAGCCCGCATTCCAGGACGGCAACCTCGTCTGGGGCCGCGTCGTCGCAGATATTCCGGATTTCTGCCGCACCTTGGTGTCAGCCATCGAATGCAATTGACACAACAAGGAAATGACTCGAATAGCTGTGATACGCCCTAACCTTTTGGCTTAGATCCAAACAGGAACCATCATTGATGCACATAGTAAACGCCTCCCGGTAAAGCCGGGAGGCGTTTCTTAGCGGGCATTGGCCGCTTCGGCGGCCAGTTTTATTTCAGCGTAGGCCTGCTCTAGCAGGACCTTGGCCCTCGCAGCGTGACCATTCAAATCGAAATCGTTGGCTCTCTGCGCATCGCCAACTTTATCGATGGCACGTTCGATATAGCTCTGCGCCTCCGCGAGATTGGGATGACGGGCATAGCTCACTCGCTGGGATGGAGCCGCGGCACATCCAGCGAACACCACAGCCACGGCGCATCCCATAGCCCAGGTTATGAAACGCTTGCAAACCTGAATCGTATTCATTTATTGGCAGTCTCAGCGGCCAATTTGATTTCCGAATAGGCTTCATCGAGCAGGGCCTTGGCCTTGGCGGCATGGCCGCCCATGTCATATTCGTTCGCAACCTGGGCAGCGGTGAGTTTCACCTGGGCCTTTTCGATGAAGGATTGGGCGGCGGCGAGGTTGGGGTGTTTGGCCTTGCTGACCTTCTGTCCATAGACAGCTAAGCCGATCGACAAAAGCCCGATCGCCACTCCGCCGGTGACGAGAGTCCTAACGATACGATTGGTCATGATTTTCTCCTTGTGGAGTTGGGGTTGTTGGAAAAGGCTAATCCTATGAATGAAAAACAAATAAAAGTCGTATTTAAAAAAGCATAGAGGGCAATTTGATATAATAATAAACTTGTCTTATATAGCTATTCAGAAAAACCATTAAATTACGTAATAATGATCACAGAAGAAGCAAATCCACATAAAATGATTTAAACAATCAAAAGGAATCATTTGTCCTTAAATTGCAGGAAGATCCCACCACTTTCTCAAAAACAACATGGGGTGCTGTTTATTGCTTTGAGTAAATAATCATGAAACATGCCAATATGCAAATTATTGATAATAGTTGACATGTTGTATTTTATTCTTCACATGAATTTTATTTTGCAACAACCCATTGTTGATGCCGTAGCAATTTGCCACGTTATCTGAAAAAAATTCTTAAAGATCCTTTTGTCTCGTATATGTTCAAATGGTAAAATTAAGATCTTTTTCACATTCCTCCATCGAAGCGAAGGCAAATCGTTTTATGAACAAATATTATTGAATCAAAGAGATCTGCTGATGGGAACAACCCATTGAGCCAGAATGGAGCCCATGGAAACGAAAGCCGAAGTCCGCAAACGCTACAAGAAACTCCGTGATGACACATCAGCTCAAGAAAGAGCCGCCTGGTCCGATCGAATCTGTGCAGGTCTGTCCTCGTTCTGCGTGAGTCGCCGGATCCGCCGCATCGGGGTGTTCTGGCCCTTGGGTTCCGAGATCGATCTTCGCTCGTTCATCAACGGGCATCCCGAATGGACCTTCGTATTTCCAAGGGTGTCCTCCACTCAGCCGCCCAGGTTGATCTGGGGCCCCGAGCCTCTCGAACCGGGCGTTTTCGGGCTCATGGAGCCTGTCCATGCCCAGCACTTCATGCCGCCGGTCCAGCTCCTGGTGGTTCCTGGTCTGGTTTTCGACGCAGAAGGATTCCGCATCGGCTATGGCGGGGGGTTCTACGATGCCCTTCTGGAACGGCTTTCCCCGGACGTCATCACCCTGGGAGCAGCCTTCGAAATTCAGCGAACGCAGCATCTGCCCCACTCGCCCCAGGACATGCCCGTCCATGGCGTCATGACCGAGCAGGGGCTCACCTGGTTCCAGCGGCCCGGCGAGGAATCCGACTAGGGTCGGTCTTCAGCTCAATTTCACGATGCTCGAGCCATCGGGGTAGTCCTCGATGGCGGCTTCCCGCATCTTCTGCAGCACCTGCATCAGCCCCCGGATCCGATCCACCATCTCCACGATCTTGGCGAGCTTGGGCTCATCGGGATACTTGCGCTGCAGGAGTTCGACTTGCATAGAAATGATCGCCAGGGGATTGTTGATCTCGTGCTTGAGACTTCCCGCCATCTTGCGGAAGACCTCGAAGCGTTCGGCCTCCAGGGCCTTCCGCTGGAGTTCGTCATGCCCCTTCAACACCTGCAGGCGATGGTGGAGGGTCTCCCACCGGAATTCCTCCGGCAGCCAATCGTTGGCACCCGCCGCGAGCAGGCTGGCGGAGATCTCCTCCTTGGCTCGCACCACCAGGATCGGTGCGGTGTAGAAAGAGGGATGGCGCCGGTAGACGTGGATGCAAGCCACGGGGTCCTTGGTGCCTTTGGCATCGACCACCAGGTACCGGAACTGTGGAAGCGGCGGCAGGGGCGGTTCCTCTTCCAGGGGGAAGATGGCCAGCTGGCCCGCTTCCGCCACGCTCTGGAACATGCCCAGCAGTTCGTATTCCTCCGTGACCAAGCCCAGCAGCGGGATGGCGGGCTGCTCGGGGGCTGTATCGACGCCGCGAGGGAAAGTGATGCTGAGGCACTGTTCCGCCCAACGCCAGACGATTCCCGTTTTCTGCAGGCCGTGCAGCGTCCAGGGATCTGGTGATGGTGAATGGACCCCGGACGGGAAGGTAAGCTGCAGCATCCAGTTGCCGCCATCCTCGACCCACTGCCCCGGAATGGAGGAACCTTCGCAAACCTCCATGAACAGCGGCTCCACCAAGCCCATCACCGCTTGATTAGCTAGGCTTCCCGCCATCCAGACGGTGCCTGCGGGAACGGACTCAAGATTGAGGGACGCCTTTCGGATTTTCAGGAGCGAGCTCCACGCGGGCTCCAGCAATCGCTGCAGCGCATCGAGGCTCGAGGAATAGGGGACTTCGTGGGGGACTTCGGACACCGCTTCCTGGATGCCCTCTTCCACCAGGGATTGGAGCCGGTCGACTTCATGCCTGAAAGCCTCGGTCAGCTCGCCGTGCACGTGCTCGGAGTAGCTCTGCAGCCAGCGGAGGCACGATGCCATGACCTCGAAGATCTCGCCGGTCCGGTTGGTCAGGCGTTCGTTGAGGGTCTTGAGTCTCAGGAGTTCGCCATGCAGTTCCGCCTGCCCGATGGCTCTCTGGGCCAGTTGCGTGTGGCGGTGGGCCAGGGCACCTTGCCGCACGAAGGCCTGGAACAGGGCCAGATCGAAGCGTGTGAAGGGACGTCCTTCGTCGGCCCGGTCCAGGTACAGCATGCCCTGGACGACGTCATCAACCTCGATGGGAGCGCACATCAAAGCGCCGCGATGCAGTTCCAACAAGCTGGTGCCCTGGAACCTGGGGTCGGTCATGGAAGAGTTGGAAAGCACCGCTATCCGATGTCTGGCCACGTAGTCCAGCACCGAATGGGACATCCCGATCTTTTCCTCCGCATCGCCGATGGAATGGACGCAATGCCAGCTCCCGTCCGGCCGGATCATCACCACAAGGCCTCGATCCGCGCTGAGCAGTTTGATGGCCTGGCTGAGAATTCCCTGGAGCACGGCGCTCGCGGTACCCATGCGAAGCAGGACTTCCGTGGAGCGGTGTAGCAGCTCCAGCCCGCGAATCAGCACCAGTGCCTGGGCGGGTTCGGGCCGGACTTCGCTGAAGAGGTCCCCCACTCGCTCGATGTAGTTGACGCCATCAAGTCCCGGAAAGGACAGGGTGTACGTCAGCTTCCAGTTCCCCAGCTGCAGTTCGTCGAGGTCCTCGAGGCTTCCGCCCGTGGCCGGCAAAGGCAGACCATTCAGCAAGGTCCCGTTCCTGGATTCCAGATCCCGGATCCACCAGCGGTCCCCGGAGAGGCCGACCATGGCATGCTGCCGCGAAACACTCGAATCCCCCGGGCTGGACGCCTGGCAGAGCATCGGGTCGCGCCCTAGAAGACTGGTGTCTTCCAGAAAGTATCTACGCAGTTGTCCGGACTCCAGCCAAGACAGGTACGGCATCCGTTCAGCCTCGGTTCACTTTGTGGATCAATGGATCGGTTGCATTAATGAGGTAAAGCATACCCCGTTGGCTTGTTTCTACTCGGGCGAAAAACCAGGAGGGTCTTCCCGATGGTCCAGACATGTTCAACTCCTTCCATCTGCGCCTGGAGACCGGCCACCACCGTCTCTATTTCTTCGGACGAATTCTGGTTGAGCTTGATCTTAAGCAGTTCCAAAGCTTCCAGCATCACGTCGAGTTCCGTGGCGAGGGCGGCCGTGACGCCCCCCTTCCCGATGTGCATCACGGGCTTGAGGTGATGGGCCTGGGCTTTCAGGAACTGGCGCTGCTTGGGGGTCAGCATGGGGCACTCCAGTTTGAGAACAGGGGGTCATCCCTGATTTTTCAATATAAAACTCGATGACTTGAACAAGGGACACCCAGCGAAGAGGGGTCCAGATGATCCGGAGAACACCCATTATTGCCCCAATTGCCCATGGGAAGCGGGTGGGGGATCACGCCATAATGATTGCGATTTCCATTCTCGCTATTTGTTCCAGGAGGCTTCATGTCCCAAGGCAAGATCCGCCGCATCGCCATTTGCACCGGAGGCGGCGATGCCCCGGGCCTGAACGCCGTCATCCGCGCCGTGGTCATCGCGGGCATCAATCGGGGCTGGGAATGCATCGGCATCCGCGATGGCTTCAACGGCATCCTGTTCCCCGAGCGCTACGGCGGCAACGGCACCTTCCTGCTCACCCGGGAAATGGTGCGGGGCATCACGCACCTGGGTGGCACTATCCTGGGCACCACCAACAAGGGCAACCCCATGCACTTCCCGGTGAAGATGCCCGATGGCAGCCTGAAGGAGATCGACCGCCGGGACGAGATCGTCAACTATTTTGCCATGCACGAGATCGATGCCTTGGTCTCCATCGGCGGCGACGGTTCCCTGACCATCGCCAATGCCTTGGCCCAGAGGGGTCTCCGAGTGGTGGGAGTCCCCAAGACCATCGATAACGATCTCGACAAGACCGTCGCCACCTTCGGATTCGACACCGCCGTGACCTTCGCCACCGAGTGCCTGGACCGTCTGCATTCAACGGCGGAAGCCCACCAGCGAATCATGGTTGTGGAACTCATGGGCCGCTACGCGGGCTGGATCGCTCTGAACTCGGGCATCTCGGGCACCGCCCATGCCATCCTCATTCCAGAAATCCCTTATGATCTGGCGAAGGTGGCCGAAACCATCCGCGAGCGCGACAACCATGCGAGGAATTACAGCATCGTCGTGGTGGCCGAGGGAGCCAAGCCCAGGGATGGTGGTACCGTCGTGGCCGTCAAGGCCGAGGATGGCCATGCGGAGCGTCTCGGTGGCATCGGTGATCACATCGCCAGACAGCTCCAGGAGCTCACGGGAAAGGACGCTCGCAGCGTGGTGCTGGGACACTTGTTGCGTGGCGGTTCCCCCACGACCACGGACCGCCTCATCTCCCTGCGTTTCGGGGCTGCCGCGGTGCGAGCGCTGGACGAGGGCGCATCGAACATCATGGTGGCTCTGGATCCGCCCACAGTGCAGTACGTGCCGCTGGAAGAAGTGGCCGGGCGCATGAAGCTGGTGCCGCTGGATTGCGACACCATCCTCACCGCAAGAGATCTCGGCATCAGCTTTGGGGATTGAACCCTACTTCAGCAGGAAGCCCTTCCCGATTTCATCTCCTTCTTCCAGCCAGTATTCCGCCCTGCCCATGTAGTGGGCTTGGCCCCCCACGCGGACCACTACCGCGGACTTGTCGCCGCACATCGTGGTCCGCTGCACCTGGCCCGTGAACCGCGCGCCCGTGATGCTACCGATTGCACAGGTTTCACCGATGCTCACAAGGCCGCGCTGGAATCGCGCGGCCATCCGGGCCGTCACACCAGACCCTGTCGGACTGCGATCCACCTCCGCGTCGGCGAAGACACAGATGTTTGCGGAAGGACCGTCCCCTGGGCGTTCGCGGCCATCGGTGAGAATGCTGCCGTACAGGAAACCCAGATCCTTTTCCACGGGATGCTCGATGGCAAGCTCTCGATTCACCGCGGACGAAAGGGCCGTGGCGGCGTCCACCAGATCCCGCACGCGGTTCTTGCGCACATCCAGACCGAATTGGGCTGCGTCCGCCAAGGCATAGAACGCCCCGCCGTAGCTCACATCGGTGACCACCGGCCCGTACCCCGGAACCTCCACGCGCAGCTGCTCCGCCAAAAGGAAGGCCGGAACGCTATCGAAGCTCACGCGCCCGCTTTTACCGCCCACGACCTCCACGTAGACCTTCACAAGGCCGCAGGGACATTCGAGACCTACCTCGGTGATGGGTTCCACCTTCGGCACGAGCCCCTGATCCACCGCGTAGCGGCCGAGGGCGATGGTGGCGTGGCCGCACATGGTGCTGTATCCCTCGTTGTGCATGAACAGCACGGCCAAATCAGCGCCGGGAATGCTTGGTTCCACCAGGAGCGCGCCGTACATGTCGTAGTGGCCCCTTGGCTCGAACATTAGCAGCTTCCGCAGATGATCCAGGTTCTCTTTCACGTATCGACGCTTGGCCAGAATGGTCTCGCCGGGAATGCGCGGATAACCCTCCTGGATGACGCGCACCGGCTCTCCGCCCGTGTGCATATCCAATACGCGAATCAAGGGACTGGATTCCATGGTCTCCCTTTCTGGCATGTCATCGCGTGATGGGACGCGATTGGTACGAAACAAAAGGCTGGCCGCAATCTTCGGCCAGCGCGCGATTCACGACGTGGCCATCGTGCACGAGCAGGCCAGCCATCAGTCCCGGCAGCCCGTCGAGTGCGGCACCGAGTCCTTGATCCGCGATCTGCTGGATGTAGGGTCCCGTGGCGGCCGTGAGGGCCTGGGTGGCGGCGCGAGGCACCTGCGCTGGTATGTTGGGCACACAGTAATGCAGCACCCCTTCCTCCACATAGAGCGGATCGGAAAGCTTGGTCTGCCGCGAGGTTTCAGCAATGCCGCCCATGTCGATGCCGATATCGATGAACACCGAACCCGGTCTCATCGACCTCAACATCGCACGGGAAATCAACTTGGGTGCCACTCGTCCCGGAATGGCCACAGCCCCGATCACGACATCCGACGGGACCACCTTCAGGGCCAGTGTCATCTCCGTGGAAAGCCCCGTCTCCAAACGCCCCGTCGAAATTCCCTGAAGAGCCGCGGCCAGGGCGTGAAGACGTTGCTCATCGGCACCCAGCACCGTCACCTGACAGCCTAGTTTAAGGAATGATTCAGCGGAGGCCCGGCCAGCCACGCCATCACCCACAATGAGAACGCGAGCGGTAGGCACTCCTTCCATGGCCATCAATAGCACACCGCTTCCGGAGAGCGGCCCCTCGCGGCGTTGCAGCGCCCAAGCGGCGATCTGCGCTGACATCAAGCCAGCGATGGTGCTCATGGGTGCGAGCAGCGGACGGCCGCCATCCGGCAAGGTCACGCCTTCGTAGGCCAGGCAGGTGACACCTCGCTCAAGCACGGTGTTCAGCAGAGCTGGATCACGTGCCAACTGCTGATAGCCAGCCACGACGGTTCCCCGCTGCAACCGGGGGTATTCCTCCTTCTGGAGTTCCTTCACTTTCACGACCATGGCGCAACCGTAAACGTCCTCGGCCGAGGCAACGATCTCCGCGCCACCTAGAGCGTATTCGGGGTCCCCGAAACCGATGCGCGCGCCTGCGCCGGATTCGACCAACACCGAGTGGCCAGCCTCGACCAGACTCTTCACCATGGCCGGTGTGGCGCCCACCCGGGCTTCGCCATCCTTGATCTCCTTGGGAATGCCGATGCGCACCATAGCCTCCGATCGTATTCCTCGGGCACTGACAGCGAACCCGGGCTTGCATGAGCCTCAGTCAGCTTACCCAGACTCGGCCATCCCGGGTCTTGTCCGGTACCTCGCTGATCCGGAAACAAATCCTGAACCCACTTCTCGGAAAGCAATCCCAAGCTTCATGATGTCTCTATCATATGACATTGATATACTAGATGGCTATCGAGGTGAACGGATCCTTCCGATGACGAAAACCAAAGTGAGTCCTAAAAAGAACGCATCCATCAATGCAGAAACCGAAAGTCTCGCAGATCAGGCCTATCGCATTCTCGAGGAGATGATCGTCACCCTAGTGCTGCCCCCGAGCGCCTCGCTTTCCGAATCCATCCTGAGCGCGAAGACCGGCATCGGCAGGACCCCCATTCGCGAAGCCCTCAAGCGTCTGGAGCATCAGGGGTTGGTCACCAGCATTCCCCGGAAGGGTCTCATCGTCCGGGACATGAAGGTAGAGGATCAGTTCGCTTTGCTGGAAGTGTTGCGTCCGCTAGACCGCCTCATCGCCGCCAAGGCCGCCAGGAGGGTCAACACGCCCCAGTGTGAATCCTTGAAGCTCTGCGCCGAATCCATGGTGCAGGCCGCCACGGCTGGCGATCTGCACCGTTTCCTGCACTTCGACCAGGAGTGCGATCGCATCATCTACGAGGCAGCGCGGAACACTTTCGCCATCGACATTGTCACATCGCTGTACTCCCACTCGCGGCGATTCTGGTGTTCCTTCCAGCGGCAGGGTGACCTGGTGCGCCTGGCCAGTTTCCATGCAGATGTGATGAAGGCCGTGGCCGATGGCAGCGAGAAGAAGGCCGCGACCGCCTCGGACGCGCTCATCGACTACCTCGAATCCTTCAGCAAGGCCGCCGTCGGCCTCGATTGAACGGAGAGCCCATGAATGAAGTCACTTTTGACGACTGGAAGAAGCTGCAGCTGAAGGTAGGACAGATCCGCGAAGTGGAGCGGGTCCCGAAGACCAAAAAGCTCTACAAACTCCAGGTGGATCTGGGTGGCGAGCGCCTCTACCAGATCGTGACGAGCCTCGTGCCTTATTACACCGAAGAGGAGTTGCAGGACCGGAAGATCATTGTGCTCACGAATCTCCAGCCCACGACCTTTGCGGGTCACCTCTCCGAAGCCATGCTGCTGTGCGCCGAGAAAGAGGATGGCAGCGAATGCGTGCTCCTCACGGTCCACAAGGACATGGCGCCGGGCACGCCGGTCACTTGAAGAATTAAGGCCGGGTTGTCCCGGCCCTCTTTCACTTCTTGTCCATGTGTTTGCGCTTGTAGAGCCGCCAGGTGATGGCCCACTTGGCGGGGTCATCGAAGTCGTGGTGGTCGATGCGGTGGCAGACGCTGCGGTGTGGCGCCGTCCTCACCATCTCGGGTTCGGTGTAGGCTTCTTCCGAGATCTTGGCAAGCACGGCGATGTACTCGTCCAGTTCTTCCTTCGAATAGGATTCCGTGGGTTCGACGGTGAAGGGCTGGGGCACGATGTAGGGATGGTGGCTGCTCCAGAGGTGCATGCCGTAGTCGGCGATGCGGTAGGCGATGTCCTCGGTGGTCACGCCGGTGTCCTGGTAGAGCTGTTCCCAGCTGTAGCGCACCTGCTCGATGCGGCGGCGGCCCTTCGCGAAGGGCGCGGAGGCGCCGCGGATCTTCGTGATCTTCTCCAGCAGGTAGTTGTTGTTGAGCACGGCAATTTCGGAGACCTCGCGCAGGCCCTCGGCCCCGAGGGCTCGGATCCAGGCGTAGGCCTTGAGAGCCACCTGCACTGTGCCGTAGAAAGCCCTCGTCTTGCCGATGGATTTGGGCACATCGTAATTCAGTGAATAGGTATTCCCATCGAACTCGACCAGAGGCACGGGCAGGAATTCCTTCAACGCCTTCGTCACTCCCAGCGCGCCACCAGCCGGACCGCCGCAGCCGTGGGGCGTTCCAAAGGTCTTGTGCAGGTTGAAGAAGCACATGTCGAAGCCCGCTTCCTTCGCTCGCGTGATGCCCATGATGCCGTTCACGTTGGCCTGGTCGTAGCCGCACAGACCGCCGGCCTCATGCACGAGCTGCACGAATTCGGCGATGCGCGGGTTGAAGATGCCCGTGTCCTCGGGGTTCGTGATCAGCAGGCCCGCCGTGCGCGGCCCGATGGCCTTCTTCAGATCTTCCACTTCCGGCAGGCCATCCTCGTTCTGGAAGAGAGTGATCACCTTGTAGCCCTTTACCGCGGCGGCGGCGGCATCGGAGGGATGGCTGAAGATGGTGGTGATGATCTCATCGCGGGTTTCCGCTTCACCGCGATCGCGATGATAGGCCTGGATGATGGACACCATGTTGAGGATGGCCGCCGAACCTGAGGCGGGCTGGAAGCTGAAGCGGTCCATGCCCGATATCTCGCGCATGTAGAGATCCAGGCTGTGCAGGACTTCCAGGGCTCCCTGCACGGTGCTCTCGTCCTGCAATGGATGCAGCCGAGCCATCTTCGGATTCCCGGCGAGCACATCGTTGATCTTGGGATTGTACTTGATGGTGCAGGTGCCCTGACCGATGTCGATATTCAGATCGCCGCCCAGGTTCTCCTGGGAGAGGCGCATGAAGTGCTTCACCACGCGCATCTGGCCGATCTCGGGCAGTGCCGGGGCCTGCTTGCGGATCATGGATGGGGGCAACGCGGATAGACCATCGCCCACTTCCTCAGCGATGCCCTCCTCCACGGGCGCCACTACGAAACCACGCTCGCCGGGTTTGTGCAGCTCGAAGATCAACTCTTCGTCCCACTTGGCTTGATGGAAGTTGTTCCGGATTTTGAAGGAACGCGTGGTCATTTCACTTCCCTCCCAGGATGCCGTCGAGCGTGGTGATGAAGGTGTCGATCTCCTCCCGACTCACCAGTTCGGTTACACAATAGAGTGCCGATTGGCCCAGCATCGGGAAGTCCATGGAGAGATCCTTCCCGCCGAATATGTCGTGCTTCAGGAGTGCCCGGTTGATCCCGGCCACGGTGAGCCCCGTGCCGTTGAAATCCACCGTGAACTCCTTGTAGAAGGGTGCCACCAGGCCAGGCGCCTTCACTCCGTTGATCGTGGACATTCTCTTCGCCAGGTACTGCGCCTTCTGCAGGAGATGCACGCCCAGTTCCTTCATACCATCGGGTCCCATGAGCGCCAGGTACACACCTGCTGTGATCCCATGCAGGGCCGCCGCCGTGCCCACGAATTCCTTGCCTTTCTCCCGGTGGGCGAAGGAGGTGCGGTCGTAGGCCACGTCACCGAAACCCCACTCGCCCGTTGCCTCGCTCCGAGTCACCCCGAACAAGCGGCTCGGGTACTCCATGACGAGTTTCTCCTCGTCGCGGCTGGCGATGAACCCGCCCATGCCGCCGCCGAAATTCATATGGTTGCCCAACGTCTGGATATCCCCGCAGACGATATCTGCGCCATAGTTGCTCGGGGGTGTCAGCACTCCCAGGGAACCAGGATCGGCGCCCACCACAAGCAACGCGCCGCAGGCATGGGCCAAGTCCGCGATTAGCTGTCCTTGCGTTTCCAGGAAGCCCAGATAACTGGGATTCTCGAAGTAGACCGCGGCGACCTCGCAGCTCAGTTTCCCCTTGAGGTCCGCCACATCCAGGAGCCCCGACTTCGGATCGAAACCCACCGTTTCGATCCTCAGCACCGGTTCGCAGTAGTTACGGATGGCCTTCAAACGGTCGGGGCTGATGTTGGCTGCCACCAGTGCTCTGCTCCGCTGCGTGTATCGCCCGGCCATGCGCAGCGACGTGCTGGCAGCCTGGAACCAGTCGTAGGTCGGCACGTTACAGATGTCCATGTCCAGCAGTTCGGCCATCAGGCTTTCGTATTCCCACAGCGTCTGGAAACGGCCGAAGTCCTCGTACGGCTCACCGGCGTAGGCCGTCAGGAACTCGCTGCGGCGGCTGATTTCGTCACAGATCGCGGGCACGTAGTGGTTGTAGCAGCCTGCGCCCAGGAAGCTGATGGCCTCCTCGCAGGAGGTGTTCCGGTCCAGGATTTTCTCCACGTGTTTCCTGAGCTGTATTTCGGATGCCATGGCTCCGGGAATGTTCAACTTTCCGCGAAAACGCAAGGTTTCCGGGATATCGGCATAGAGGTCGTCGATGCTCCTGGCACCGATCTCGGCCAGCATGGCGGCCTTCACCTCCGGCACGGAATTGGGAATATAGGGATGCGCGCGTTCGGTCATGGGTTCTCCTTCAGGCGATGCCGCCACCGTCCACCACGATGTGGGTGCCGGTGATCCAGGTGGACATGTCGGAGGCCAGGAAGAGCACAGCGTTCGCCACGTCCTCGGGGGTGCCGACGCGATGAATGGGGCGAGTGGCCGCCTCCTCCATGAATTTCGTTTCGTCCTCGCCCAGTTGCGCGCACTCGCCGCGCAGCATGGGAGTGTCGATATCACCTGGGCAGACCGCGTTCACGCGGATCTTATGCTTGCCGAAATCGATAGCCATGGCGCGGGTCATGTTCCACAGGCCACCCTTGGCCGCGCAGTAGGAAACAGCCTGTCCGCCGCCCTTGAGGGACCAGCCCGAGCCCGTGTTGATGATGCTGCCGCCGCCCGTCTTGATCATGTGCGGCACTACGTGGCGGGTGAGCAGGTAGGCGCCCTTGAGCATCACGTCCAGCGCCAGATCCCACTCCTGTTCCTCCAGCTCCACCGCAGTCTTGCGGATGGCGACGCCCGCGTTGTTGAAGAGGATGTCGACGCGTCCGAACCGCTTGATCGCCTCTTCGACAGCCCCTTTGCAGTCCGCTTCGGAACGAACGTCGCAGCGCTGGAAGGCTGCATTCCCTCCATGGTTCAGGATTTCCTGGACAGTCTCCTGGCCACCGTTCTCATTGATGTCGAGCACCATCACGGTTGCCCCTGCTTCAGCCAGCCGCTTGGCAGTTCCTCGGCCAATTCCGGAGGAGGCGCCGGTGATCAAGGCCACCTTCCCATCCAGGGACAGGAGTCGATTGAGGGATGGATTCATGGAAGACCTCCACGATGAAACGGTTACTGATATACCACTGATATCCTACATCTATACCAGAACCCTGCAATACTTTTCTGGTCCTTACGGGAGGAATCCATGTCCCTCGATCGTTTCACCGCCAGCCGCGGCCTCTTCCCCGCCCTTCGCCGGGAGCTTCATGGGAAGCCCCTGGCCTACTTCGATGGTCCCGGCGGAACCCAGGTGCCTCAGCCGGTCATCGAGGCCGTCTCGGACTACTACTCCCGCTGCAATGCCAATACCCACGGCCAGTTCGTGACCTCACTGGAATCGGACCAGGTTCTCCAGGAGACCCGCGAAGCTCTTGCGGCGCTCCTGGGCGCGCCCTCCTGGCGGGAGATCTCCCTGGGCGCCAACATGACGACCCTCTCCTTCAGCCTCAGTCGCGCCCTGGGCAGATCGCTGAAGCCGGAGGACGAGGTCGTGATCACGCAGCTCGATCACGAGGCCAACCGCGGCCCATGGTTATCCCTCGCGGAACGCGGCGCGGTGGTGAAAGAAGTGGCGCTGCGCCCCGACGGGACTCTGGACTACGAGGATATGGTCCGTAAGATCACGCCCCGTACGCGTCTGGTGGCCATCGGCTATTCCTCCAACGCCCTGGGCACCGTCAACGATCTCGCCCTGGCGCGCAAGCTCTCCAAGGAGGTGGGTGCATGGCTCATCGTGGATGCCGTCCATGCCGCCCCCCACTTCCCCATCGATGTCGTCGCGCTTGATGCGGACTTCCTGTTGTGCTCCGCCTACAAATTCTATGGACCTCACGTGGGCGTCCTCTGCAGCCGCCCCGGACTCCTTGACCAACTCCACCCGGACCGGCTCCGCACCCAGGATCCCGAGGCACCCTTCCGCATCGAGACAGGCACGCTGAACCATGCGGCCATCGCGGGTGTGCGCGCCGCCGTCCATTTCCTGGCGAGCTTCTCCGAAGGCGCCACTCTGCGCGAGCGGATCGTGCGGACCATGACGGACCTCTCCACGCGCGAACACACCCTGGCCAAGAGCTATTTCGATCGCGTCAGCGCCCTGCCCGGCGTCACGGTCTGGGGTCAGAACTTCAGCAACCGTCACCGGGCACCCACGGTTTCCATCACGCTGAAGGGTCATCATCCTGAAGCCATCGCCAAGCGGTTGGGCGAACAGGGCGTGCTGGTCTGGGATGGGAATTTCTACGCAGCGCGCGCCATCGAGGTACTGGGCCTGGAGGAACAGGGCGGCGTGGTGCGTTCCGGCATCTCCCTCTACACCACCGAAGAGGAAGTTCAGCGCCTCCTGGACGGCATCGCCGCCATCGCGAAGGGCTGATCCATGGCGGCCCTGCGCCTTCTGCTCGCCGGTTTCGGCAACGTCGCCCAGCGCTTCGTGGAGATCCTAGCCGACCGCCAGGATTACTCGGGGTTGGCCGGTTTCGATGTCCAGGTCGTCGCGATCACGACGGGAAGCCACGGCGCATGGTCCGTTCCAGTTGGGCTCGAGCCTGCGTCCATCCTGGAGGAATACCGGGCACAGGGGCGGTTGCCGGACAAAATCGACACCTTGAATGCCGTCCGCACCTTGGACTACGACGTGCTGGTGGAACTCTCTCCGCTGAACATCGCGCGAAAAGGTGAGCCCGCGATTTCCCACGTGCGGGAAGCGCTCCTCCGGGGACGGCATGTCGTCAGTGCCAACAAAGGGCCCGTGGCCTGGGCCTATCGTGAGCTGCAGGATTTGGCTCGCGCGAAGGGCGTGCGTTTCCTCCATGAAGCCACCGTCATGGATGGCGCGCCCATCTTCAATCTGGGCCGACATTGCCTGCGCGGGAACAAGATCCTCCGCCTGGACGGCATCCTGAACTCCACGTCGAATGTGGTGTTGTGCGAAATGGAGCGGGGGCTGAGCCTGCCGGAGGCTGTCAAGAAAGCCCAAGCCATGGGCATCGCCGAGGCCGATCCCAGCGCCGATCTGGCAGGCTGGGACGCAGCCGTGAAACTCACGGCCCTGGCCAATGCGCTCATGGAAGCCGACCTCACGCCGGAGCGGATCGATCGGCACAGCATCGAGCACATCACGATGGAGGAACTCGTGTCCGCCCTAAGCCGCGGCCGGCGAATCAAGATGGTCTGCGAGGCGGAGCGGGTGGATGGAACCGTGCGGGGCAGCGTCACCATCCACGAACTGCCGCGGGAACATCCCTTCGCGCGCATGGAAGGTGCCGGGTCCGTACTCCGGTTGCACACGGATCTTCTCGGCAAGCTCGTCATCGCCGAGGACGAGCCGGATCTGTCCACCACGGCCTACGGCGTGATCATCGATCTGATGAACTTGGCAGACCGCTGAGAAGGCGCCGGGGCAGAGAAGGCCTATGCTTGGAGGTGACCAGCCAATCACCACCCACATGCCGCCCCGGAGTTCGTCATGACCGGACTCTCTCTGCCCCGTCGATGGTTGAAGCACATTCACCCTGAAGGCATCCCCTGGCCTGGCTCGGCCGTCTATAACCTCGCCAGCTCCACCAGGGTGTTCCAGCGCCACTACGCCCTTGTCGCCGACGACATCGCGGAGCATTGCGCGGCAGGAGACCTGCTGGATATTGGCACGGGCCCGGGATGGCTGCTCCTGGCGCTGCGCAAGGCTCATCCCCGATTGACACCTGCCGGACTCGATGTCTCGCCAGCCATGGTCGCCAAGGCCCGCGTGAACATGGCGCGCGCGGGGTTGTCGGAAACCATCCGGATCGTCGAGGCGAAATCATCCAGCCTCCCCTATCCGGATGAGGCTTTCGACATCGTGGTGAGCACAGGCTCCATCCACCACTGGAAGGAACCCGCCGCGGGCCTGACCGAGATCTACCGCGTATTGAAACCCGGTTGCCCGGCCCTGTTGTATGACATCGTGAGCGACACTCCTGCGCCGGTTTTCAGGGAGGCCGCCCGCCACTTCGGTCCTCTGCAGATGTGGCTGCTCTGGCTCCACGCCTTCACGGAGCCCTTCTACAGCCGACAGGCCTACGAGGAGCTAATCCAGGGCACACCCTTCCGCCATGGCGAGACTCGCTTCGTGGGCGTGCTCTGTTGCCTGCGGCTCCGGAAGCCATCGCTGGAAGAAATGCGCCGCGCGGAGCAGAGTCGTTAGCCGACGCCCGGGAACAGTTCCTCGCAGTCCTTGCCGCCCTGGAACCAGCTCTCCTTGGGAATTTCGTCGATGATCACGGTGACGGCCTGGGGCGGGCAGCCGATGTGTTCCGCCACGGTCGCGGTCAATGCCGCGGCCAGTTTCTTCCGTGTTTCCTGGGAGCGGCCCTTCCAGATTTCGGCATGGATGATGGGCATGATGGCCTCCTCACTTAGCGAGGATCATACCGGAAGGCCAAATCTCGGGTTCAGCTCCTGCGCTTCTTTGGCTCCAGCTGCGAGCAGATCATTCCTGCGAACATCAGCAGGCCGCCCGCGGTGAGCCGTGCTGTAACGGGTTCGCTCAGGAACAGCACGCCACCGATGGCCGCGAAGAGGGCTTCCATGGAGAAGATGATGGACGCGTGGGCAGGATGGGCGGTGCGCTGCGCGATGACCTGCAGCGTGTAGGCCACGCAGGTGGACAGGATGCCGCCGTAGAGGATGGGAATGGCCGCGGGCATGAGCCCAGCGAAGGAATGGGGCTCACGGAGCAGAGCGGCGATGAGGCTCAGGAAGGCGCAGGTGGCGAACTGGCCGATGGAGAGTTCCAGTGCGTCCATGCGCGAACCGATGTGGCCGATGACGAGGATGTGGCTGGCCCAGAAGAAGGCGCCGATGAACTCGAGCAGATCCCCCGGCGCCAATGTGAAGCCCGTGCCGATGCTCAGGATGTAGAGCCCGATGAGCGCAAGCACGGCGCCGATCCAGATGCGCAGCCCCGTGACCTTCCCGAGGAAGAAGCCCACCATGGGCACGAGCACCACATAGAGGCAGGTGATGAAGCCCGCGTTCCCGGCGGTGGTGTAGACGAGCCCCACCTGCTGGAGAGAGGCCGCGACGAACAGCACGGACCCCGCCGCGATGGGCCAGAGGATGCGCTGACCCGGGCTCAGATGGTGGACGACTTCGTCCTTTCCGCGAGCCCGCCGTTTCTGGAACCACAACACTGGCAGCAGCGAGATCGCGCCCAGGGCGAACCGCGCGGCGCCGAAAGCAAAGGGCCCGATGACCTGCATACCGCTGCGCTGGGCCACGAAGGCGAAGCCCCAGATGATCGCCGTCAGCAGCAGCAGACCATCCGCCTTGAACGTTTCCTTCACGAACTTCATGGAACCCTCGCGGGAAATTCGCGGTGGAAAAGCGTGACCAGCGCGATGGCGCGGTAAGGCCGCGCACAAGGACCTTCAAGAACGCCCGCCGGTGCTCCCGGCAGTCAACGCACGATGCAGTTCGATTGTATCAGCTCCGGCGCAGCTGGTTCGCCCGCCAGACCGAGGGCGCGAGGCCAGTCTCCTTCCGGAAGGCCCGCGCGAAATAGGCCTGGGAGCTGAATCCCAGGATCTTTGCCACATCGCTGATGGACATGCTGGAATCGGTCAAAAGTTGGCAAGCCTGGTCCAGCCTCCGGAGGCCCCGGAATCGCTGGGGCGTAAAGCCGGTCTGGGTCTGGAAGGAGCGGCGGAACCACGAGTAGCTGACGCCCAGTTCCGAAGCCAGGGCTTCGAGACCCGCGCGGTCCCACTCGGGATCGCTCAGCAACTGCCGCGCGCCATGCACCAGTTCCCGCTGGCACCCGGTGCCGCTGCCCTGGCGCGTGGCGGACTCCAGACGCGCCAGCAGGTTCGACAAGGCGCCGCCCATCATGCGGCCCACATCGGGAGGCGGGTTCTTGGCGAGTTCCACCAACCGCACGATGAGGCCCAGCAGATGCTCGTCGAAGCCGGTGCGGATGACCTTCGGAAGGGAGCCGAAAAAGCCCAGGCTCAGCCAGCGTTCCATCCAGGTGCCATCGAAATCCACGAAATGGATACGGCAGGTGGTCTGGGCTTCCGGCTGCAAGTCCGCCTCGCCCCGCGCGTCCAGCAGCAGGACTTCGCCCGCTTCCAGTTTCTGTTTCCGTCGGCCCGGCACGACCAGGCCCGCCGTACCGCGCACCAGGAAATGCAGCCGCCATCCGCTTCCGGACAGAATCGGCAAGGTGTCGCCCGAACCGATGGCCGTCACGAACAGGCCCCAGGCCTCGTCCTGGGACGTGGTGGGGATCTTCCACAAGGGCGATGGGATCTGGACGATGGCTGACTCCGGCTTGCTACCAGGATAGTGTCAAAAAGTGCAAATCCGATGACAAAACTCCAGCTTTTCGGTATTCCAGGCAGGTGTCTAAGCTGTCAAATCTCCCAACGGGCCTCGCATGCGCGAATCACTCCGACACCTGAAGCTGTATCTGCTGAGCGGTGTCTCGTACGTGATTCCCTTCGTTGCCTGCGGTGGCATTCTCATCGCCACGGCCATCGCTTTGGCGCCCATGAAGGTCGGCACGGGTCCTGACTTCACGAACGCGCCCTTCCTGAAACTCCTCATGGACATCGGTACGGCGGCCTTCTCGCTGGTGGTGCCGGTGCTGGCGGGCTACATCGCCTTCGGCATGGTGGACAGGCCAGGCCTGGTGCCCGGCTTCGTGGGCGGTTTCGTAGCCAGCGCGCTCGGCGCTGGATTTCTGGGGGGCATCGTGGCGGGGCTCCTGGCAGGCTGGTCCGTGATGCTGGTGAAGAAAATCCCCATCCCTCGCGTGCTCCGCCCCATCCTGCCGATCCTCATCATTCCGGTGCTGTCGTCCTTGGCCGTGGGTAGCGTGCTTTATTTCCTGCTTGGCAATCCCATCAAGGAACTGATGACCTACCTCGCACAATCCCTGCGCACCCTGGGCAGCGGGAACCAAGTGCTGCTGGGCATCCTGCTGGGCGCCATGATCGCCTTTGACATGGGCGGCCCCGTAAACAAGACGGCCTTCTTCTTCGGGGTCGCCATGATCCGTGAAGGGAACCCGACGGTGATGGGCGCCTGCGCGGCGGCCATCTGCATTCCGCCCCTGGGCCTTGGTCTGGCGACGCTGCTGGCGCCGAAGCACTGGAGCGATCGCGAGCGGGAATCGGGTCTTGCGGCCCTCGCCATGGGCGTCATCGGCATCACCGAAGGCGCCATTCCCTTCGCCGCCGCGGATCCCTTCCGGGTGATTCCCACCATCATGGGCGGCGGCGCCCTCGGCGCTGCCATCGCCATGCTCGGGCACGTTGGCGATCATGCGCCCCACGGCGGGCTCGTCGTGATCCCGGTGGTGGACCATCTCCTGTGGTACCTCGTCGCCATCGCTGCGGGCACGCTCTCCGTGGCCCTGACCATCAATCTCCTCACCCATCGCCGGAAGTCGGCACCGCAGGCGGAGACTGTATGAAGATCCTCGCCATTACCGCCTGCCCCACGGGCATCGCCCACACCTACATGGCCGCCGAGAACCTCGAACGCATGGGGAAGAAGCTGGGCCACGACATCAAAGTGGAAACCCAGGGCGCCATGGGCATCGAGAATGAGCTCACCGAGAAAGACATCGCCGGCGCGGACATCCTGATCATCGCTTCCGAAGTCTCGGTGCAAGGCCGCGAACGTTTCCAGAGCATCTCCAAGGTGCTGGAAGTGCCCGTGCAACTGGCCATCAAGAATCCCGCTGAAGTATTCAACCGACTGCCGCACTAACCATTTCCCCGGCGCGGGGGCTCCGCGTCCCGACTACATCTGCCACCTGACGCACCGAGGCCCATCCCCGGTCGGGATTGTTATGGGAGGAAACACCCATGGCCAGAGCATCACCCAGTTGATCGTCCACCCACACTTCACCTCACTCAATTCAACCCAAACCCAAAAAGGGAGTCCCATGAAGAACTTCACCCGCTTTGCCACCAGCACCATCGCAGCCTCGCTGCTGTTCCTCGGTGCCGCCTCCCAGGCTCAGGCCCAGGCGAAGAAGTACACCATCGCCGGCATCGTCTTCCAGGAAGACCAGTTCATGAAGACCGTGCTCATGGGCATGAAAAGCGTGGCCGACAAGAACAACGTCGAACTGCTGACGGCCAACACGGCCAACCAGATCTCCAAGGAAGTGGAAGTGGTCAACACCTACGCCGCCCGCAAGGTGGACGCCATCTGCATCACCTACCTCGATCCCGCCGCCGCGTCCGTCCCCGCCGTGAAGGCCGCCAACGACAAGGGCATCAAGATCATCAGCTTCAACAACACTCTGGCCGCCGACTTCCCCGTTGCCACCATCCAGTCCAAGAACGAAGCTCTGGGCGCCGGTTCCGGCAAGGCCGCGGCTGAGTACATCAAGGCCCACCTGAAGGGCAAGAAGACGATCAAGGTCGCCGTCATCAACTACAAGGCCCAGCTGCCTCCCGAGAGCAACGCCCGCCAGGACGGCTTCTGGAACGAGATCAAGGACATCCCCGGCGTGACCCTCGTGGGCGAGGCTTCCTCTCCCGTGGTGGACCAGGCCGTTAAGAAGGCCGGTGACATCATCACCGCCAACCCCGATCTCGACATCATCTTCGGCTGCAACGACGGCGGCACCAAGGGCGCCGTGCTGGCCGTGAAGAACGCCGGCAAGAAGATCGGCGTCTTCGGCATCGACCTCGACAAGCAGATGGTGAGCTTCCTGCAGTCCAGCGACAACATCCTGCAGGCCACCACCGGCCAGGATCCCTTCAAGATCGGCGCCATGAGCGTCGAGTTCGCCATCAAGGCCCTCAAAGGCGAACCCGTCGAGAAGATGGTCATCGTGCCCGGCAAGACCCTGACCCGCACGGACCCCAAGGCCATCGCCGAATTTGCCGCGACGCTGAAGTAGAAAACAGAAATGCCTACCTCCAAGAGCACCAAGAAGAGCACCAAGGACACCAAGAATCATGCCCTGCTTTTCTTGGTGTCCTTGGTGACTCCTTGGTGATCCTGGTGGTAAATCCTTTCAGGTTGATTCCATGAATCAGGTGAAGCTCGAGGTTCGCAACCTCACTAAGACCTATCCGGGCACCGTTGCCCTCAGCGATTTCTCGGCGGTGATGCAGGGTGGTAATGTCTACGCGCTGCTAGGAAAGAACGGTTCCGGCAAGAGCACGCTCGTGAAGTGCATCTCCGGCGCGGTCATCCCCACCAGCGGCGAGATGTTCCTGAACGAGCAGAAGCTTCAGTTCCGGTCGCCCATGGACGCCTTCGACGCGGGCATCGCCATCGTCTATCAGGAACTGAGCCTGGTGCTGGATTTCACGGTGGCCGAGAACATCCTCATCGGCCGCTATTTCAAGAAGGGACCCGGCGGTTCCGTCATCGACTGGAAGCGCACCAACGAGAAGGCCGCGGAGATCCTGGCCGCGCTGCGCATCGATATCCCCGTCACGGCCAAGGTCTCGAGCCTGAGCGTGGGCCAGCGGCAGATGATCGAGATCGCCAAGGCAATGTCGTACAACCCTTCGGTGCTGATCCTGGATGAGCCCACTTCGGCCCTGGCCCAGCACGAGATCGAGAGCCTCTTCAAGGTCATCCATCAGTCCCGTGAGCAGGGCGTCATCGTCATCTTCATCACCCACAAGCTGAACGAGATCCGGGGTGTGGCGGACTTTGTGACCGTGATCCGGGACAGCCGCTTCGTGGGTACCATCCCCATCGCAGAAGCCAATCCGAAAACGCTCGTGGACATGATGTTCGGAGAAACGCAGATTCTGTCCCGGCCCGAGAACTTATCTGTCTCGGAGGAAGTGGTCATGGAGGTCAAGAACCTGAGCCGGAAGCACCACTTCTCCAACGTGTCCTTCAAGCTCCGCAAGGGCGAGATCCTGGGCATCGCAGGCATGCTGGGCTCGGGCCGCTCGGAGCTGCTCCGCTCCATTTTCGGCGCGGATCCCGTGGACTCCGGCACCATCTCCATCAAGGGCACGGTGATCACCCAGCCCCACATCCCCACCATGAAACGTCTCGGCATGGCCATGACCCCCGAGAATCGCAAGGACGAGGGGCTGGTCCAGATGCTCAGCATCAAGGACAATCTCTGCTACGCGAGCCTCCGCGCCATCGCACCCCTCGGCTTCCTCACGAACCGCCGGCAGAAACCCATCGTCCAGCGCTGGATCCGGGAGCTGCAGATCAAGGTGGCGAGCGCCGATCTGCCCGTTTCGTCGTTGAGCGGAGGCAACCAGCAGAAGGTGGTGGTGGGCAATTGGCTGAACACCGAGCCTTCCATCATCTTCTTCGACGAGCCCAGCCGCGGCATCGATGTGCAAGCCAAGCAGCAGGTTTTCCAGATCATGTGGGATCTCAGCCGGAAGGGGCTCAGCGTGATCTTCGTCTCCACTGAGCTGGAGGAGCTGCTGGAGGTCTGCCACCGGATCCTGATCATGGACCGGGGGCGGATCGAGAAGGAAACCACGCCTGAACGAACGACTTTGGACGAACTTTACGCCCTGTGCATGGAGGCCTGACTCGATGTCCGCCGCACCTCAGACCAAACGCTTCGACATTAGCGCTCTCGCCCTCGAGATCATCCTCCTCGTCATCATCGCGTTCCTGTGCTTCTACGCCCGCGGTTTCGCGACGTGGGACAACTTCATGAACATCCTGCGCAACGCCTCGACCACGGGCATCATCGCCTTCGGCATGACCTTCGTGATCATCGCGGGCGAGATCGATCTGAGCGTGGGATCCGCCATCGCGTTCTACGGTTGCATGCTGGCGGTGATCACCGACAAGTTGGCGGCCAAGGGCTACCCGCTGCTGCCCGTGATCCTCCTGGCCGTTGCCGTCTGCTTCATCATCGCAGTGCTCACGGGCATGTTCACGGGCTGGGTGCGCCATCGGTTCAGCGTGCCCACCTTCATCACGACGCTGGCCTGGATGGCCGCATTGCGGGGCGGCGGCTACCTGCTCACCAACAGCTTTCCGGTAACGCCCTTCCCCGAGTGGTTCAACTTCTTCGGCAGCGGTTACGTCTTCGGCATTCCCTTCCAGGCCATTATCTTCCTGCTGCTCTTCGGCGTGACGTGGTTCATCTCCCGCTTCACCACCTTCGGACGATCGGTCTACGCCATCGGCGGAAACGCCGAGTCCGCGCGCCTCAGCGGCATCAACGTCCTCCAGAAGCGCATGATCATCATGACGCTCACCAGCGTCTTCTCGGTGATCAGCGCCATCATGGTGGCTTCCCAGATCCAGGCGGGCAACCCGACCGTGGGCACGAGCTGGGAATTCACGGTCATCTCCGCCTGCGTCATCGGCGGCGTGAGCCTCATGGGCGGCAAGGGCCGGATCTGGGGCACCTTCGTGGGCGTGATCTTCCTGGAGATCATCCTCAACGGCATGACGCTCCTGAACGTGGACGAATACTGGCAGTACGTCGCCCGGGCCGTGTTGATCCTCGGCGCCGTGCTGATCTACCAGAGCCAGGAGATCCGGCAGAAAGATTGATCGCAGACCTTGCGTTTCCCTGGACTCCTGCAGACCATACGAACAGCGGCTGGTGCCTGCGCGGGCGCCCCGTTGAACCATTGCAAAGGTAATTCCTGATGGCTCACACAGAACTCGTTCTTGGCATCGACATCGGTGGCACGAACACGACCCTTGGATACATCGATCGCACCGGCCGCTGCCGGGCGGAAACCACGATGCTGACCCTCTCGGATCAGCCGCCCGCCTCGTTCTTCAAGCGCTTGCACGAAGAGGCGGAGGCACTGTGGAAGACGATCCTCGGTGACTTCCACCTGGCCGGCATCGGCATCGGCGCACCCAACGGGAACTACTATCGCGGCACCATCGAAACCCCGCCCAACCTCAGCTGGACCTTCGTGGATGTGCGAGCGGAAATGGCCCGCTACTGGCAGGCTCCCCTCGCCATCACCAACGACGCCAATGCCGCGGCTTTCGGCGAGTTGTTGTTCGGATCCGGAAAGGGCATGCGCGATTTCATCGTGATCACGCTGGGCACGGGCCTCGGCAGCGGCGTGGTGGTCAACGGCGAGCTGGTCCATGGACACAGCGGCTTCGCAGGGGAGATCGGTCACACCATCGTGCAGCACGGCGGGCGCCTGTGCGGGTGCGGCCTCCGCGGCTGCCTGGAGACCTATGCCTCGGCGACGGGCCTGCTGATCACCGCCAAGGAGTTGCTTGCGGCCAGCGAGGAACCGAGCCTCCTGCGGGCCGTCCCCAACTCGGAAATGACCTCGAAGTCGGTGTACCGGGCAGCTCTGGAGGGCGATGCCCTCGCTCACCGGGCCTTCGATATCACGGGAACCATCCTCGGCCGCAAGCTGGCGGATTCCGTGGCCCACACGAGTCCCGAGGCCATCTTCCTCTTCGGCGGGCTCACCTCCGCGGGCGAACTGATCTTCGAGCCCACCCGTAAGGCATTGGAGGAGAATCTCTATCCGGTCTTCCGGGGCACCGTGAAACTGCTTCCATCCGGCATTCCCATGGGACAGACAGCGATCATCGGAGCCGCGGCCATGATGTGGAAGCAACTGGATCGAAGCCCTGCCGGGTTCAGTGCTGCTTGGCCTTCCACGTCTCGATGATCTTCTTGAGGGTGCCGTCGCGGGTGATGATGGCAAATCCGCGGTCGAAGCTCTCTTTGGCGTATTTGCTTTGCGGATGGGCGAGGCTGAAGCCGATGTAAGTGCCCTGTCCGCCGATGGCAAAGGCCGGGCCCACCTTGCCTATCACTCCCGCCTGGGCGATGAGATAGTCGAGGTTCTTCAGTTCATCCACCACGACCAGGGAAGCGTCGATGCGGTCCAGAGCCAGGTTCCGCAAGCTGACGACCTCACTGTAGGCGGGCATGGGGGTGATCTTCCCCTTCTTCACCAGCTCGTAATAGGCAGGGGGGTACTCGTATTCGAACACGGTCCCCACCTTGGTATCCGACTTCAACGCCTTGGGTCCTGAGACGTCAAGAGGCTTCGACAAGTTCTGCACCAGCATGGCCGTGACGGAATAGAGGGGCTTCTCCGCAAAGACGACCTTGCCCTTCATGTCATCGGTCCAAGCCATGCCGAAGCACGCGACATAGGTTCCTGCGAGCACTCCGTTCTTCGCCCTCGAATAGGGCATGATCTCCAATTTTGCAGGCACCTTGGCCGCGGCATAGGCGGCGAGGACGATGTCATTGCCACAACCGGTGCCATCAGGTTGTCCCCAAGGCCCCGCAGCATCCTCGGCGGCGACTTCGAGGGGCTGGCTCCCTGGCGTGGTCTGCGCAAAGGCCAGCGAGGTGGCGCCGACAGTGATCATCGCGATGATCAAGCGCTTGATCATGTACCCACCTTTCCGGCCTTAGACGTAAAACCCCCTGGTATTTATTTCGGACATTACAGAATGCAACATAAGAGCGAAATCGGGAATATTTCATTTTTACAATCAAACCTTACCAATTCAGGTTCTGGAGATAAAGCCATGCTGACGTCTACGGTTTTGGATGCTCCCGACTTGCCGTCCATCTCCACGCCAGGCGATGGTTCAGCAGGCTGAAGCCCGGACCTTCACTATTGCCCCGCTTCCAAGCTCGAATTCGTTCCGGTCAGATCAACTATCCAGCTCCTTGGTCGCCTTTGTGAGGGTCGGTATATCCTTCACCTGATCCGCAGGAATATCCGCCGCCAGCGTGATGTTTTCAGCCTTGGCTATATTGGACACCATCCCGCGGACCGTCTGGAAGGACTTGGTCTGGAGCGGAATCTGCTTGATCACTGCGCCGAGCAGGGTGACCTGTCCAAAGACCTGGGCTGCCTTGCCCAGTTGCAGCGGGTTGTTGGCCAGGCTCTGGCAGGCCGCCTGCAGCGTCGAAAGCGTCTGGGGCACGGACAACAGGGCGATGGCATCGGCGCCCAGCATGAGGCCGAGATGGGAATGGGCCTTGGACACCGAGGCGGCTTTCTCCTTGCTGTAGCACTGCCAATCGTTCTGGAGCACAGCCAGTTCGTCTCCCGCCTCCGTGGCCATCTTCAGCTGCTCCGAGTCGATGTTCCCATCCTTGCGCTTGGCGGTGGCTTCCTTGTACTGGGCGCTAAGCATGCGGATCTTCGCGACCTTTTCCGGAGGATACATGTCGATCATGGTGTCCACCGCCTTCATGCCCTGGTCCGTGGCGATGGTGACGAAGGTGATCAAGATGGCGCCCGACTGGAGCGCCGCGCCGACATCAACCTTGGGAGCTGCGTTCGCAGGCGCGGGGGACGAAGGCTTGAGCAGCGTACTGAGCAAGCCCTGGGCTGGAAGTAGGGCCGTGCAGGAAGCAAGGACTATGGCGCAGCGGAAACTCATGGAAGCTCCTGTTGGGTGGCCATCACAGCCTGGTTGAAGTGTTTCTTGGCGGCGCTCTCCGCCAGCCGGTCGAGGGTGTCGCGGATGAAATCCATGGCCCAGGCTCCCGTGTCGAGCGGAGACAGGGCTTCCGCGGGTTTATCGAGCGATCGGGAATGGTCCGTCTGGATGCCGAACTTGAGGCGCGGTTCCTGGCTATCGGGTCCCACCTGGAGACGCACGCGCCACTGGCCCGTGAAGGTCGTGACAGCTCCCGTGGCATTCATGCCAAGATTGCTCGCCTGGAGCTTCATCCGAGGCTGTTTCTCCTCGCGTGTTTCCGGCAACTGGAAGCGGCATCCCCCTGGAGCCATGAGCGCCTGGGCCACCATCGGAGCCAGCCAGAGCGGCTCGGGCACCCAATCCGGAGCACCATCGACCACGGGTGTATTCAAGGAGAGCAGAGGATTGGCTTCCGCGCTGCCGCTGAAGAAGAGGACATCCCCGGGGCGTACCTTCTCCTCACGGAGAATGGACAGATTGAGGAAGCCCTTGCTGAAGGCCTGGGGAAGCATGAGTGGTCCCAGGGGACGCCCACTGGCGTCCTTCACATCACCGGAGGGCCGGAACCAGAGCAAGGGTTTGTGCTCGTCGGGCGCCGGTCCCTGCCATTGCGGGCGACGCCCCGCATCGATGACTCCCGCCGACAAGCGCGAGTCTCCGGCCGGGATCGCCAGGAGATGGCCCTGGACCTTCTCGGCCAGGTGGATCACTGCGTTCCGGCAAACCGTGAACCAAGCGGCATCCCGGTCCAGTTCACGGATGCCTTCCTTCTCGACCTGGGCCATCTCCTCGGACTGCTCGAGGAATCCGTGCATGGGGTAACATGCAGCCTCGCCTTCGCCCTCCCTCACAAAGATGGCCACCCCCAGATGGAGTCGATAGAAATGTTCCAGGCTTCCGTCAGCCTTCCTCCGCGTGCCGTGGTAGGTTCCCAGCACGCCGAGATCGACGCGCCGGTCCGGCTTCTGCAGGGCTTCTCGCGCAGTGACGGCTTGATCGGACGATAGAAAATTGCCTTCGGACAGATCCGAATAGCGGGCGATGTAGTCGTGCAGGCGCTGGAATTGGTCCTTCGCAGCCGTCCGTTTGGGCTCTCCCGGCAACAGACGAAGCCCACCGGCTTTGGAAAGGTAGTCGCCCAGGAGCGCCAGGAAGGCATCAGCGTCGATGGTGTGCAACGCCCCGTTATTGATATTCCGCGGCGGTGCTCCCCGCCATGCCAGTGCGACGGTGGGTTCGGGGCGCTCAGTGGGCCGGTCCACGACCGTCAATGAATAAGGTTCACCGGCGGGCAGTTTCCGCTTGGGATCAGCCACATCCTGGATCACCGCGTACTTCGGCTCCGCATACTGGACCCGGGCGAAATGACCGGGTCCGCGCAGGCTGTCCCCCTGCTTGACGCCGCGCTCGCGGCCGAAGGGCCAGATGCCGCCTTTCAACCCGGAATCGGGCGAGGTCAGGGTGAGGCCGTCCAACACGAAGGGAGTGCCATGCTCTTTCACCTGGGCGAGGCAGACGTCCATCCACCGGGTCGTCGCGGTCTCATAGGCTTGCCGCAACAGCTCGTCCCGCCGTGCCGCCTGGCTGCGCCCGAGGTCCACGGTCGCAGCCACCATGCGGGTAGCCGAGAACAGAGTCGCGTTGGTCCAGGGATCCAGGAGGGAAAGATCGCCCACCACCACGGCTTCGTAATGATCAATGACCCCGGCGGTCACCTCGTGGGTGAGCCTGCCGATGTGCAGGGTTGGAACGAGCACAAGTACACGCTCATTGGGCGAGATCCGGACTTCGGTGGAAAGTTGCACCACCGCCCCTGGAAAGGCCTGGGATGCTTTCCTCCGCAACGCCTCTTGAAGCGCGGCCTTGTCCGGGAGCAACGCATCCGCGGCGCCCTCGCCCAGGATGAATTCCGGGGCGAGAACGAACTTGACCGGAATCTCTGCGAAAAGTGGACTTATGAGACAGAGAAGGGCTGCCAGCCATCGGCCCATCACATCGCCTTGAGCAGGGTGTTCTTGTCGTCCATGGAGTTCACCACGAAGCGGCCCAGCAGGGGTTCGATCACCGCCATGACATCCATGCCGGTCTTCCCCTTGAGGTCCACGTAGATGGTCTCGCTGTGGGCATCCCCGCGGAATTCGGGCTTGATGGCGAAGCCTCCGTTTCGCAGCGCCTGTTTGATGTTCAAGGTCGCCATGGGGCTCTGGATGTTGTCCACCCGTATGATGTAGGTCGTGGCCGCGGCAGCGGTCTCGCGAGTCTCGGCCCGGGCCACTTTGCGAAGCGCCGAACGGAGTTCGTCGGGCAGGACACTGTCCGCCTTGCGGATGGCGAGCTGGGTGGCATGGGCCCGACCCAGATCATCCGAGGCCTCGTCACCGCTGTCCCCCGTCACCACTTTGTCCGGCAACAGTGTGTCGCCGTCCTTGATGCGCAGAACACGATAGATGACCTGGGAGGTGTACCGGTGATACTCGTTGACGGGCGTCACCCGGTTCAAGGCCACGGCCACATAGTCGCCCGGGGCGATGTCGGGGTTCTTCTTGAGGTTGTCGCGGATCGTGAGGTAGAGCTGGTCCTCGGTCTCGAAGGTGCGGCCCATCAGGTTCATGTCCACGAACTTCGTATTGAGGCCCGACTTCTCGAGGATCTCGCCCAGGGCGGCCCGGACCTCGTTGGAACTGCCGGCGCCCTTCTTCGTGGTGTCCGCGTAGATGGTGATCCGGTGGTACTGGCTGCTGTTGTCGTCGAAGGTGGAGCTGGACTGCGCTTGCTTGGCATAGGCAGCGCTGGAGGAAGCCGTGCGGGCGTCCACCGAGGCCTGGTCCTGGTAGTTCCATTCCGCGGAACCGGAGGACGACTGCTTGGCCTTCAACTGCATCTCCTGGGAAGCGCTCCCGGAGCCGTTGACCGAGGCGGCGTCCTTTTGATAGGCATTCACCGAATTGTTGGCCTGCACCGCGACCTTGCCCTTGTCGGACGTGCTTCCGGTCGCCTTCAGATACGTGGCCTTGGCTTTGCTGGAGGCGGAAACATTGAGACTCGCACCGGCGGAAGCGTGGATGTCCTGGCGGTTGTCGACGACTTCATCCAATAGCACGGGAGGCTTTGCACGATTGGCGTCCATGCCTTCGGAGGTATACGCCAGCACGATGACCTTGAACTTGCCTTCCACTTCCTGGGCGAGGGACAGGTTCAGGCTGTTCTCCAGGAACTTGCGGAAGGCATTCCCATCCACCTTGATGGCCACCTCGACCACAGCTTTGCCCGACTCGATATTCGAACTCCTCACATCCGTCGCCAGGAGGAAGGTCGCCTTGTGGTCTACGACTTCCCGCAGGATCCGATCGTGATCGGCGCCAAGCTTTGCCCGGTTTCCGTAAAGGAAGTGCAAAGCCTGGGCGAGCGCATCCGTGACTGCGTTGGATTCGGCCAGTTCCAGAGCCTTCTGATTGACCTGGGCAGTCTTGCCCTTGGTCTCCACAACCATTTCCCCGTGTCCCGCGGTCGTGATGAGATCGGCGGCAGGGAGGCTGGGTGCGACAACGACCAGCGCTGGGAGCAGGAACAAGGAACGGAACGGCGAGGACAGCAATGTCACCTCCAGGAAATATGGGAACAACTTGTGAATTACCCGGGCTATCTGAGCTCGATGCTGAAAACCGAATGGACGATTTTGAAACTCAAGCAAAACGCGGCCGAAAGCCTGCCTCTGGCGCAGACCGCTGCCAGCCCCAGGACCGTGGAATGGCCACATGCCGTGGAGCAAATGCGCTGATCGCGGTTTTTGGAAACACGCCACCCTGGCCCGTTATGGACACAGGGATAGCTGGAGGAGATATCGGATGAGGGAGCAAATTACTTAAACATGGATCGCAAGATTAATTCACTCCAGCGATCGGATTGATTTACGCAATAAAAATCTTGCGTCAAGTGTCGCAACAGCCAGCCATGAAAGGTCGAGAGCGGTTTCGCAACGCTGTGGAACCCGGTCGACTCCGGCTCGGCTCGTCCATGGGCCATTCCTGCAGGACCGCTGATATCCACTTTGATTTTGTATTAACAATACCTTTTATATTTTTATTATCCGATCTGAAAAAAAATTGAAATCATTGAGCCGCCTCTTATTCATCTATGCGGTGTATCCAATCCGGAGCAACGGCGGGCGTGCCGGACTTTCTTTACTAGTTGGGACCAATCTCCGCCGGCGGATGACGGTCCCTATGCCCACCCATGCCAAGATCAAATGGGTTTGGACCATTCCATGAAACTCCGCATGCTTCTGTTCTTCCTCATCGTCACGGCCATCATCGCGGCTGGGTGCGCCTACATGGCCGCCCGCTCCATGAGTCTGTGGCCCGTGCTCCAGGAACATCAGGTCATGGTGTGGGGCTCCGCCGCACTCTTCGCCGTCCTTCAGTTCGGTGTCCCTCTTTTGCACCGCTTGTGTGGGATCCGCAGCCGGCTCCTGTACTGGTGCTCCTACATGGCCCTGGGCCTGGTATCAACCTACTTCCTGTACCTGGCTGCGGCCGATCTGGTCCAGGCCATCTTGAGAGCGGTCTTCCATCTGCCAGCCGCGGTGGGCACCTGGGCCCTCGCTTCAGCAGCAGTGCTCACCCTCGTTTCTGGGCTCGTGGGACTGGTGCAATGCCTTCGCCCGGTGCGGACCGTGGAGGTGGAGCTGCCGCTTCCGGATCTCCCGGTTTACTTGCAGGGCTTCAGGATCATCCAGATCTCCGATCTCCATCTGAGCCCGCTGCTCACCAGGGCGCCGGTCCAGCGGCTCGCAGATCAGTGCAATGCACTGGCGCCCGATCTCATCGCCGTGACCGGGGACCTGGCTGACGGTGACATCGGCCAGGAGCGGCTCAGTCTGGAAGCCCTGGGCACCCTGCGCGCCGCCCACGGAATCTATTTCGTCACCGGCAACCACGAATACTACTCGGGCGTCGAGCCATGGCTGCGGGCCGTGCGGGATCTGGGCTGGAAGGTGCTGATGAACGAGCACGCCATCATCCAGCATGAAGGCGGCTCCCTCGCGGTGATTGGTCTTCCCGATCCCACGGGCCGGATCGAAGGCCACGGCCCGGATCTTTCCAAAGCCATGGCGGGAATTCCCGACGAGTGCATCAGACTGCTGCTCAACCATCAGCCTCTCCAGACAGCAAGAGCCGTCGGGGCAGGCATCCACATCCAGCTCTCCGGCCATACCCACGGCGGGCAGTACTTCCCCTGGAGCCTCGTCATCCGGCGGTTCTTCGAACATCCAGTGGGTCTGTACCGCGTCGGATCCATGTGGCTCTATGTCAGCCCCGGGACAGGCTTCTGGGGGCCACCGAACCGCTTCCTCGTGCCGCCGGAAATCACGGTGATCACGCTGCGCAAGGCAGCCAAGGAAACGATCGGACCTGAATCCTAGGGTACCTGGGTCGGCACACCCACGTCCGTCAGCCGCTCCCGCCGCAGCTTCAGCACGCGGTCGCGGATCTCGGCGGCCTGTTCGAACTCCATGCGGCTGGCGTGATCCCGCATCTGCTTCTCGATCTTGGCGATCTCTTTCTCGAAGCCGGCATCGTCCAGGTAGAGGATCGGCTCGTCCGCAGCCTGTTCCTTGGGCACGGGCACGAACTCCCGGGCCAGGGCCTCGCCGAGCACATCGTCGATGTTCTTGCGCACGGTCTCCGGCGTGATGCCATTGGCTTCGTTGTAGGCCACCTGCTTGGCGCGCCGCCGCTCGGTCTCACCGATGGCCTGCGTCATGGAACCCGTCATCACATCCGCATAGAGGATGGCCTTGCCGTTCACATTGCGGGCGGCGCGCCCGATGGTCTGGATGAGGCTCCGGGCGCTGCGCAAGTAACCCTCTTTGTCGGCATCCAGGATGGCTACCAGCGAAACCTCGGGCAGATCGAGGCCCTCGCGCAAGAGATTGATGCCGATGAGGACGTTGAAGGAGCCGCGCCGTAGCTCCTTCAATTTCTCAACCCGCTCCAGGGTGTCGATCTCGCTGTGGAGGTACTCGGCCTTGATGCCCAGCTCCTGGTAGTACGAGGTGAGCTGCTCCGCCAGTTTCTTGGTGAGCACGGTGACCAGCACCCGCTCGTCCCGGGCCGTGACCTTGTGGATCTCCTCCAGCAGGTCGTCCACCTGGTTGCCCACGGGGCGCACTTCCACGAGAGGATCCACGAGGCCCGTGGGGCGCACTACCTGCTCCACCACGACTCCGCCGCTCCGCTTCAGTTCGTAGTCGCCGGGCGTGGCGCTAACAAACACGAGCTGGTTGATGCGGGTCTCGAATTCCTCGAAGCGCAGGGGACGATTATCCAGCGCGGAAGGCAGGCGGAAGCCGTAGTCCACGAGGGTCCGCTTGCGGCTCTGGTCGCCGTTATACATACCGTGGAGCTGACCCGTGGCGACGTGGCTCTCGTCCATGAAGAGGAGGAAATCCTCGGGGAAGTAGTCCAGCAGCGTGTGGGGCGGCTCACCCACCTTGCGTCCGTCCAGGAAGCGGCTGTAGTTCTCGATGCCGGAGCAGACGCCCATTTCCTTGAGCATCTCGATGTCATAGATGGTGCGCTGGTGCAAGCGCTGCAGCTCCACGATGCGGCCCTCCTCGCGCAGCGCATTTTCGCGGACTTCCAGCTCCTCCTTGATATCGCGGATGGCGCGTTGGAGCTTTTCCTCCGGCGTCACGTAGTGGGTCTTGGGCCAGACGGTGAGTGTGTCCAATTTCTCCAGCACCACGCCCCGCAGCGGATCGATTCGGGAGAGCCGTTCAATTTCATCGCCGAAGAGTTCGATGCGATAGGCCACGTCCTCGTACGCCGGATAGACCTCCACCACATCGCCCCGCACCCGGAAGACGCCGGGCTCGAAGCTCACCTGGTTCCGGGCGTACTGGATCGCCACCAGGTTCCGCAGCAGGATCGAGCGGTCCTTGGTGTCGCCGACCTTCAGCGTTACCGAAAGATCCATGTAGCTGGTGGGATCGCCCAGACCGTAGATGCAACTCACGGAGGCCACCACGATGGTGTCCCGGCGCTCCAGCAGGTGCCGTGTGGCGTTCAGCCGCAGCTTCTCCAGCTCGTCGTTGATCTTGGAGTCCTTCTCGATGAAGAGGTCCCGCTCGGGGACGTAGGCCTCGGGCTGGTAG